>CAYZIC010000030.1:0-23720 GCA_964478335.1 uncultured Lentisphaeraceae bacterium
AAGCCCACCATAAAGGTCTCATGAGCCCGCAAGAGATCAGAGAGCCTACCAGGGGAGAGTGTTGGCAAGAGCTCATAGGCACGCTGCGCATTGAGCACTTCACGGATTTCATTGGAGGGGGCATCGACAGGCCGCCCAGCCACGACCGCAGCCGACTCGCCCAGGCTGAGTAAATTATCCGCCATCGCCAGTGATGCATGGATTGTCTGCACGCGATTGGCCTTACGTAGGCGCTCGGCATCAGGCCCAGCAACCTGCATCGCATAGCGCACCACAGCCATGGCGATATCGGCCACGCACGAAACGGCGTAGTCACTGAGGGTAAACTGGGGGGCATCAATCATGGTGGTGTCTCAACGGCGATACTCTATATAAAGAGATTTTTAGCAGACCGCACTCCGGAGGGAGGCGATCGACTGAGCTAGGGAATCCAGGGGGGGGTGTCGCTACAGCTGGGCGAGAGTATCCCCTACCCCAAAGCCACGGCCTTGCGGAGCGCTAACGAGCAACCACGGCCTTGCGGGCGGGGATGGTGCGTAGGGGGGCGAGGCGCTTGGCGGGAGTAGCCATTTCCTCTGTCCAGAGGTTAAATTGATAACCGCGCTTAGCGAGCTGAACTTTGGCGGTGGGGTTAAAGGGTTGATCGAGGTAACAGTAAGAATAGGGACAGGAGATGTCTTGGTCTCGCGGTACGACATCGTCATGCCAACACATGAGCGAAACGCCCGATTTGTCGAGGTCAATACCGGTGTGGCGGAGTTCGTCCCAGGCGATGACTTCGTGTCCACGGCGAGTAACGGAAGCGAGGAGGGCATTGTAAAAGGCGCGCTGTGTGGCTGAGCTTTTGCAGAGGGGGCATTTGCTCCAAGCTTGTTTGGGGACTTCGTCGCAGCCGACGTGGATGGGGCTGTGGGGAAAGATTTCGCAAAGCTCGCCGATGAGGGTGTCGAGCATTGGGAGCGTTTTGGGATTGCCAATGCAGATGACATCTTGACCACGAAACCAGAGCGCAGGGTCTTGATTGGTGGGACAAGCGAGCTCAGGGTAGGCAAACATCAAGGCAGCAGAATGTCCCGGGACATCGATCTCTGGTACGACGAGGATGTGACGTAGCTCGGCCTCTTTGCGGATGCGAATGAGGTCGGCTTTGGTGTAGTAGCCGCCATACTTTTTGAGGCCTTGTGGGGCGTGAATGGAGTCTTGCCAAAAGGTCGTAGCGCGCCAATTCCAAGGTTTGTCAGTCTTGTCTACGCGCCAGGCGCCCTTTTGGGTAAGTAGGGGGTAGTGGGTCGACTCAAATCGCCATCCTGGCCCATCTGTGAGGTGGAGGTGGAGGCGATTGAGATCGAGCTTGACCATCTGGTCGAGGATGGTGATCACTTCGTCAACGGGGATGAAGTGCCTGGAAGTATCAATCATGAGCCCACGCCACGTGGCAGTCTGAGGCTCCGTGGGAGGAGGCGTGGTGCAAGCAGAGAGAGCCAAGAGGCTCAGGGTGCCAAGCACGCAGAGGGCGAAGTGGCGCATGGTCATAGATCGATGTCCTTATTTGGCGCGATTGGCTGGATCGAGGAGAGCAATGGATGCAGCTAGGTCGGCAAGGTTGGCGCGGCGTTTCCAAAGGATGGTATGGTTGGCCTTGATACGGGACCACTGGCGGTCGGAGTCTTGTTTGAGCAAGACATCAATGGCGTAGACCAGGAGGTCGATTGTATGGGAGAGCTCCTCGACAAGCCAAGCACCGTCGGTGCAGGTGGGGGAAACGGTTTCGAGTAGCGGTTTAATGGACTGTGTGCATGCTTCCCTTGCTGTGCGGAGTTTCTTTTCATCCAGCGTGACACCCGTGGGGGTGATGAGCTGCTTAAAGAGCTCGCTAGCATTGCCCGTTTCAGCGCCGGCGACCTTATAGATATTGCCGAGTTGGCAAATGATCTCGGCGAGGCTTTCGCCAGAGCATCCGAAGCAATGGTAGTCGATTTGGTGCACGGGAGCGCGAGGATTCATATCGATACCCCAAGCGAGACCGGCGATATAGACGATTGCGGGGATGGCAATGGGGAAATTTTGCCAGTGTCCGGCATCGCCCCAGTCGGTGAGTAAAAGGCCAGAGGCATTATTGCGGTGAGCCGATTGTGCGGCGACATAGAGGTTACGGCGCATATTATCAGTGCGGCCAGCAAAGCTCCTCCATGAGGATGATCCGGGGGCTACCCAAAAATTGAGTCCACTGTCAGCCAAGTGCGGGTTGGTCTCTTCAAAGCGATGCTCGCTCTCATAGCCCCAATTGACGGGGATGCAATTCGCAGGGAGCTTGGGGAGGAGCTCTGGATGGTTGAGGATCATATCGGCCCAGAAGACCATGCGCTTGCCTTCTGCTTGGCAGGCATCATTCATGCGCAGGAGATAGTCGAGATAGAGTTGCGCCTTGGAGCTTTGGTCGGCAGCCTCCTTAGAGCGTCCCAATCCGATGTCAAAGGCCTCATCGCCGCCGATATTGAGCAGGCCTGCGGTATCGATTGGTGCGATTGCTTGCACGAGTCCACGCGTTAATTCTTGCACCTTAGGATCGGTTGAGCAAAGGCCAGTGGGGTCTTTTTGGATGCCCCCCCATGGTAGCGGAGCGCCGCCCTCGGGCATCTCTGCATAGGGCAGGTAATCATCATGCTTGAGCCAGCGCTCGAAATGGCCTAGGGTATTGATTGCTGGGGTAAAGGAGACGTGATGAGCTTGAGCATAGGCAGCAACCATGGCGAGCTCCTCCTTAGAATAGGCCGACGCATCGCCCCATGCAGTCGCATGGCCTGGGTAGGCAAAGGTATTCTCTAGGTAGAGCTCCAAATGGTTGAGCTTAAATTCCGCCATGATGTCAATGACCCGCTGGAGTGTCGCCACGGTATAGGTGCGGCCTCTGCTCATATCAAGCATGAGTCCACGCGTTGGCAAATCTGCCCAGTCGCAGACCTTACCTGTGGGGATCTCTTGGCCGATCTTTGCCAATCGGATAAATTGACGTAGGGTCGTTGCGCCGCGATAAACCCCCACATCAGTCAGAGCCGATACCACGATCTGCTTTGGGGTGATATCGATCCGATATCCTTCTGGCTCGGTAGGAAGCAGCTCGGGGTCGACAGGGGGAGGGAGTGGGGCAAAGGTCGTCTCTTGTGGAATCGTCACGGGCGACTTGCACTTATTGCGTAAGAGGCGTTTGAACCGTGGTGGCGGTGGTGGCGGTGGGATTGTCGTGAAGACGATCTGCCGAAAGCCCCCGACCGTTACCGAGCGCTCCGACTCGACGGGGAGGACATCCTCAAGCATCCTCAAAATCTCAGGGGCAGCCTGGTCGTCAACGACTGTAATCTGCAATTTGGTTTGCGAGGAGATCTTAAAGAGGCCTCCAGAAAAATCATAGGTGCGGGGTAAGGGGTATAGACAGGGTGCGTGCATTGGGTATCTCCTATTATATCCAAAATGGCTCGGCTACTGGGCGGATTCTTGTAAAACAAAGGTTAGGTTTTCGGCGCGACGGGGGACGCGCTCTTTAAATTTATCACGAAGCTGTTGGGTGACCTCATCGACGGTCTTATTTTTTTGGTCGGAGATATAGGTTTTACAAAAGACAATCCCGGCCTCCATCAAATCATTACGCTGAGAGATGGTGAGCTTAACGCGATGGGATTCATTGAGGATATTATTGCGAATGATCATAAAGATAAGCCCCTGACCCTTAGGAGAGGAGGTCAATTCGAGCCATGGCATCTCTTTGCCGCGCATGGTGATTGCGGTTTCACTGGCTGCGGTAATCCCTTGGTTGCGGGCGAGATTGGCATTGAATTGCTCAATCAAAAACGCCTTAAGGGTTTTCATTGCGGCGACCTGTTTGCGAGGATAGGCAGCCAAAGCCTTGGCCTCCTCATGCTTAAAGGTCTTGACGCGCGCATTAAAGGTTTTGAGAGCGTCGTCAAACTTCATTGCGATGTAGTCGGTATGCATGGCGCGATAGGCCATATGCACGCGGTCCTTTTCGGACTGGATATCCTGTGCGATGCGCTCTGCCTCTTGGCGCTGGCGCTCAGCGTCAGCGAGTCTCTTGGCCTCAGCTTGACGCTGAGCGGTTTCCGTCAAGAGCACTTGGCGGGCTTTATTTGCGATCTTGGCAAAGTTGCGAGCTAAACGGATATTGCTCGTAAAGGTCTTTGTCTGGCCTTTAATCACAGGGTGTGTAGCGAGCGCTTTGAGACTCTTGGCGATCATGGTGCGCTCTTTGGGGAATTGCTCGAGCTCAGCTTCGCCAGCCTCAAAGGCGGCAGCCTTAGCATCGATTTGGTCGGCAGCTTGGGTCAACCACATAGCTCCGAGCTCGAGTTGATAAGCCGCAGCAAAGATTTTGTGGGCGCTTTGGATGACCGGGGGCAGCGTCGTCTCCTTATCAGCGTCAATGAACGTCACCGTCTTGGGCAGGTCAACACCGAGCTGAAATTGTGGGAGGGAGGGTTTGGGTAACTTGATTGCCTCCACCAGATCGACCGCAACGGCCGTCGTCGCCTCACGTACAATCGACGGGAACATCTCTTTGAGCGAGGTGGCATCGGTAGCGATTCGCGTAGCACGCTCCCTCATGCGCTCAGATTGATTGCGCATTGTCTTGGTAAATTGCGTCCGCTCGATCTGCAAGGGGCTCTCCTCGAGCACAGCCACAGCAGGCGGTTGTGCGGAGGCGGGGGGCTGTTTTTCTTGACTCATCACGACGGCAGCGACACCGCCACCGAGTAGGACAAAGAATGCCACAATGCCCGCGATGACAAATCCGATGACGTTGCTTTTTTCCTCAGGCAATGTCGACTTGATCGTCTGATGGGGATTGTCTCCGAGGTTGAGCGGCAAGGTGATCTTACCCGACGGGCCCATGCCAACGTCTTTGTTGGTCTTGATGATAATACGCTTACCAAAAGCCTTCTTATCGGCCTTTTCCAGAGCTTTGACCAGCTCCTCAAAATTCGCATAGCGCTTTTCAGGCTCTGGCTCGATCATCTTCATGTAGACTTCGACAAGTGCCTCATTGAGATTAGGGCAATAGGTGGTGATGGGTTTAGGGCGCTGGGTCAGGCGAGCTTTCATCACCTCGACAGCCGACTTGCCATCAAATGGCGGCACCCCAGCCAGCGCATGATACATCGTCACGCCCAAGCTATACATATCAGAGAGTGCCGACGATGGCTTGCGGCGCAAAATCTCTGGTGCGATATAATAGGGCGTACCCCAGACAGAATTGGTCCCTGGCTCTCCCGTAGAGGCGAGCGCAGCAATACCAAAGTCTGCGAGCTTAGCGTCGCCCTCTTCATTGATTAAGATATTTTCTGGCTTGACGTCACCATGGATCAGGTCATTCTTTGCAGCAGCAGCCAGCGCACTGGCCATCTGTTGTGAAAGCTTACTAATGATGTCAGGCTTGCAGCCTTTGCGCTCGATCAGCTTATCAAGCGAATCGCAATCAACCAGCTCCATGACGATATAGGGTTGCTTGAGGTATTCACCAAAGGCATAGACCTGGACGATATTGGGATGGTTGAGCTTGGCGGCCGCTTGGGCCTCTTTTTTAAAGACCTCGAGGAATGTGGGGTCTTTCTCGGCCTTTTCTTTGAGGATGAGCTTAATCGCGACCTTACGGTCGAGGGCCTCATCGAGAGCCTCATAGACCCCGCCCATGCCACCGGCACCGATTAGGCGCGTCAAGACATAGCCATCGAGCTTACCGCGCACAAAGATCTTTTCGCCACACGTAGGGCACGTCGTGGTCGACAAAGCGACCGCATCATCAGGCAATGCGGCCTGACAAAGTGGACAAATCAGTATGGGGTCGGCTTCAATTCCAGTAACATTTGAGGTGCTCATAGGGCCTCCATCTCACATTTTTATAGTTTTCTGCAAATTGGGACTTGCTATCTAACAAGAAATACGCCATAATGATGGCATATTCTTATTGATTTGTCCAGTCTAAAATGTTCCAATTAGAGATTTTACTATGCACTCAGACCTATTTTCCCTCGGCCCCATCACAATTCACAGCTATGGGCTCTGTATGGCGATCGCCTTTTTGACAACCTACGCACTCGGTTGCTACTTGTACCGCCGCGAAAAGCGCGACACAGAGATCCTCAACAAGCTCCTTTTCATGATGATGTTTGGCGGTGTCATTGGGGCGCGCCTGCTCTACGTGATTCAAAATTGGAGCACGCAGTTTGCCAATGACCCACTCAACATTTTTAAGCTCTGGCAAGGTGGCCTCGTCTTTTACGGAGGATTCTTTGGGGCCGTCTTGATGTTGATCATTTATGCCAAATGGTTCGAGCGCGTTGCGATTCGCGATGTGAGTGATTTTGTGGTGACGCTCTTGCCCATTGGTCATGCGATTGGTCGAATCGGGTGTTTCTTTCACGGGTGCTGCTTTGGCGGTCAATGCCAGAGTCCGATTGGCGTAAGCTTCCCGCACGGCTCCCCAGCCTGGATCCAGCAAGTCAACCAAGGGCTCCTGCATCCCCAGGCATCCCAAGCACTCCCCGTCTACCCCACCCAACTGATCGAATCCGTGGGCAATGCGGTGATCTTTCTCATACTCATCAGCCTCTTTCGCAAGACCCGGCCCTACCTCGGACTCCAAACAGGTCTCTATGCGATCTTATACAGCATCTTGCGATTTAGTGGCGAAATGTTTAGAGACGACCCTCGTGGCGACACGATTCTTGGGCTCTCCTTTAGTCAGGCGACCTCCTGCGGCCTCATCATCGTGGGGATCATCTTTGTGCTCAGCGCACTGATTTCGGGACAATCGGCCAAGCCAGTAGCGGCTGACCATTCACTTTAGGCACGCCCCACGCGTCCTGCTTTGCATCGACAACAATCGTCAGCTCAAAGGCATGCAATCCAGCCTCCATCGGGACCTCTCGCGATACCGGAGATGTCCGCATCGGTAGCGCATCCTCAAAGATTGGCAACTGCTGCAGCCGCCAATAGGCCCGCAAACCAGCAGGCAGCTCAAACGTCACCACGCCAGTTTTAGCAACGGCGATATGGCCAGAGATCACCCATCCACACAGATCTTTGCTCTGCTGCTTAAGCTTGGGTAGATCAAAAATCTTGATGGGGAGCTGTTTTTGGTAAAGGCGACGAGTAGGCAAGACTCCCGATAGATCGGGTACCCACTGGTGATACTTAATCCTGTCAAAGCGTTTCACCTCATAGAGAGGCGTTTGGGCGACTTGCGCCGGCAAGGGCTGATCACCCAGTGCTGGCAACTCCCGCAAAGCCACAGTAGGCAACACCATGGGATAGCCACTCCCCGTCAAGACAGGCAACAACGATGCACCACGATTTGATGCCGGGGGCAACGTGTCGACAATCGCAGCAAAAGTCGTGATCCAGCTCGCATCGGTGCAGGCAAAGTCACTCGTGTAGTTTGGGCGAAACATTCTCGGCCAAAAGAGCACCACATCACGTCCCGATTGCCCCCCCACAAAAGGATGGATAATCGACAGCTCATGACCAGCCACCCGTCGCCGAGCGAGCAGAGATAAATCTCCCACCGAGGCTTGAGCCCGCAGATAGACACAGACTGGACGCCGCAGATTTGCACGAGGATTCTGACGAGCAGCCACGGGCGGTTGATTGAGGATGATCTGAGCCTCCGCCCGCAAAAAGCCCTCCCTCCACGACAATGCCTCGATCTCAATCACACGATAATCCGCCGCCCGAAGCAACGGCAACACTGCAGCCAAACTGCCACCTTTGTGTTGCGTCAAATGGCTACCCACCTCTGTCAGCGACGAGAGCTTATCTAACCACACCGAGCCCGCAGGCAAGACTGGCTCATAGAGGACAATCATCGGCCGCATTCCCTGCACCGATCCACGTAAATTAAGCTCCGCTGGAACCTCCTCAAGCGAAGCCTCCTTGGCAAAGGCGAGCGATGCCAAGCACCATCCCACCACGACCAATCTCACGCACCAATTGATCATCATATACCTAACTAAAAAGCCACACATAGAGGCCCCAGTTCACAGCCAGAGCAAAGAGTTGCGAGATAAAGTCATCAGCCACGATTCCCCACCCTCTCGGCAAATACTGCACCTGAGAGGCCGGAGGTAGCTTGAGGATATCCAATACCCGGACCACGCCAAAAGAGAGTAAGAGAAAGATCGGGTCATCCATAATCGGGATACCAATAAAGGCAATCGGATAGAGCATCCACTCATCAGCCGTGATGCGTCCATCATCTTTGCACTTAAGCGCATCCTCGCAGTGCGTGCAGATCGGCACCGCCAGCAGCGCCAACGCCAGTGCGACAGCGCATTGCGCCCAAATCGGCATCCCCAGCGCAGCAATGCCACAGGCCAGAGCCACGCCCGGCAAAGAGCCCCACGTACCTGGCGCAAAAGGCGCCACCAGCCCGAGGCCAAATCCAGTGCCCACCCAGACCGCCACCCGCTCCAAGAGCGAATCGCCCAGCGACACACTTGACACCTGCCCCTCGTATGGATTTGCGCCTTTCCAGCCCATCGCTACACCTGGGCCTTTTCATCAAGACAATGGGCATATTCGCCGCGCTTGACCTTCATCGTCGATGTGCGATTGAGCGGCTCTAACCGCACCTCAATCTTACGTGGGTGCTTATAATTAGCCAAATCCTTACATTGCGTCGCAACCAGATCCTTAAGCGTCTTACGGATGACCGCGGGGTCTTTTTCATCCCACTCTGGATTAGGTGTGATCAAGCAGCCCACGCGCTCGCCATTCTCGTCCTCGATCGTATAGCCCAGCACCAAGACATCCCCGACACGAGGATCCCTTTGGATGCACTGCTCGACCTCCTCGGCGTAGATATTTTTGCCCTCTCGATTGACAATCAAAGCCTTTTTACGTCCACAGATCGCAATCAAGCCATCCTCACCCAAACGGCACAAATCGCCCGTTTTAAACCATCCATCGACAAAGGCATCAGCCGTGGCCTCGGGATTATTAAAATATCCTGGCGAGACATTGGGGCCACGCACCCAGAGCTCACCAGCGCCATTCTCATCCGGATCGACCAGCTTCATCTCCATACCATGGATCAACCGCCCCACATAGCCAGGATGAAACGCCTCAAGCCGTCCATAGATGATCCCTGGCGAGCACTCAGTAATGCCATATCCCTCAATAATTGGGAAGCCAAATCGACGGAATCCAGCAAAGACATCCTTAGGCAAAGGAGCACCACCGATACCAAAGAAACGCAACTTACCGCCCATATTCTTGATCACTTTTTTTAGTACGACTGACTTTAAACCAATTGCGATCAAGAATTGCGCCATCTTACTCGAGGCAATCTGCGGGCCAATCTTAGCGTACATCTTTTCTGCCATCAACGGCACCGTCATCAAGATCGTCGGTTTAACCACCCGCATATCCTCAGCCACCGTGCGGAGATTACGCATAAAGCTCGTCTTCGCACCCGTATACAGCGGATAGACAAAGTTTGCCATAAAAGAATAGGCATGAAAGAGCGGCAAGACCACAAAAAAGTTATCCGACTGCCTCAGCGGCACCTCATGCCACGTACTCTCAGCATTTGCACAAAAATTTGCATGTGTCAGCATTGCGCCCTTAGGCACACCCGTCGTGCCACTGGTATAGAGGATTGAAGCCACCTCATTTGCCTGCGGCATATGCGCATCAAACCACGCATGCGCTCCCTGCGGTACAGCCTTAAGCAAGGATAAGAATGATGCCGTTGCGCCATCATCTACCGCCACCTCATCACCAGCTGGATCCACCAAGACAATCTGCTTGAGATTAGGCAATTCATCACGGATCGACAGCACCATATCCTTGAGCTTTGCACTCAAGTAGACCACCTTGCTTTGAGAATCGCGCAAAATATGCAGCACCTCCTTAGCAGTCAACTTTGGATCCATCGGCACCACCTGCACACCCGTCGACGCATGAGCCAAATAGATCTCCGTCCACGTCGGGCAATTTTCCAGCATCAAAGCCACACGATCACGCAACGGCGCCACATCCAATGAGGGAATAATCTCAGCCAATTCTGCGACCCGTTGATAGAGCTCTCCAAAAGTCCGCGTGACCCATTCTCCCTTTTGATAATAGGTCTGAGCTGCACGATCACGCCACTGTGCAAAAGCACGATCCAATAAATCGCGAATAGTTAATCCTTGTGTCATATCCATACCTTTCACTTCTTGATTACATGTAGTAAGATAGCACAAGCAGAGCCATAAAGCAAGACCAAAAACAAAAAAAGGGCTGCACCGCCAGCCGTTTGGGTGCCGCCTACACCTCCTAGGATGGCTTACTGCCTTTTGGAAGAGTCTCTACGCTCTCTTTAGGAGGCGGCTTGGTGCCGCAAGAGCTCGCTGGGATTGGTTAAGGGTAGAGATCGGCTCAGAGGATGGCTGATTAGGGGCTGTGGGTGACCTCTGTCTCTGTGACACCGACCTTGCGACGTGCATCTAGTAGTCCTACGGGCGCAGCGTTATCGAGCGCCGCGGCGATCTGGCCAGGGCACGGTGGTACCAGCGGGGAAGTGGCCGGTATTGCCGGGCAGATAGGTGGGCATTTGGGCGTGATATCTGCGGAGCTCCTTGCCCATGATGGCGGCGAGCTGGGAGACTTGATCGGGATTGGTTTGGGCGAGGTTGTGTTTTTCGCCGATGTCGTGATCGAGGTCGTAGAGCTCGAGGGCTTGTGAGTCGTGCTGGTAGATGAGCTTCCAGTGGTCATAGCGCATGGCGGTATAAAAGTCAAATCGGGTATCATTTATACCGCGCCAGGAGTTGGGAGAGTGAAAGATCAAGGGGCGCTTTTTGGTCATGGTTTCGCCACGCAGGAGAGGCAGGAAGCTGATACCGTCGATCTCTTGTGGGATCACTTCTTGGGTTTGTAGATAATGGGTCATGGCGAGGCCGGTCAAGGTACGGGGATTGAGACCGGCAATATCAAGGATGGTCGCAAAGAAGTCCTCAATAATAACTGGGGTATCGCAACGGCTGCCGGCTTGGGTGACGCCGGGATAGTAGGCGATCATCGGTTCACGGATGCCTCCCTCGTAACCGGAGCCTTTACCAGAGCGTAAAGGCGCATTGGCTTGGCGGATGCGGCCTTGTTCTTCGAGGCCACCATTGTCTGACATAAAGAAGATGACGGTGTTGTCGAGGATCTTTTTTTCTTGGAGATAGTCGATGATTTGGCCGAGGCTATCGTCCATGCCTTTGAGGAGGGTGGTGTAGTTGCGCTCAAAGTTGTTCCAGCCGATGCCGTCGTGAGGGTTGGGATTAAGGGTGTCTTTGGCGCAGTTGGGATTATTCGATCGGGAGGCATCCCAGGCGCAGCCATTGTCCAGGGGCGCATGGACGGCATAGTGTGCCATCTGGAGGAAGAATGGCTTTTTGGGGTTTACTTGGCGGATTTGGTCGATGGTGGTGAGGGTTTTGTAGGTCAGGGCATCGGTCATAAAGACGTTGTCGGTGTAGTTGAGCCAGTTATTCTCATCGAGCCCGGGAGTCCACCACTCGGGGGTGTTGGGTTTATTCTTTTGGCCATACTTGGTGTCGCCACGGTAGGACCCCGGCCCGCCGGCTTCGTAGCCTGCGATGTTGTAATCAAAGCCAAAATTCTTTGGGTCTGCACCAGGAGTCGGTGCGCCCGATCCGGAGCCTTTGCGGTGGTAATTGGATGAGCCGTAGTGCGCTTTGCCCGTGTGAATAGTGGTATAGCCAGCCTCTTTGAGGAATTGTGGGAGGCCTTTGGCGCAGATAAATGGGGTGGTCATCTTGTAGGCGATGGGGTGCTTGTCTGCTGCGGTAGCTTTGACTGCCCAGTAGGGAGGCTCGCAGTGTCCTGTAGCGGGTGTGCCGGCAGGCTGGATACCATTGGTCGCCCATTTGGGGGCTTTGAGGCGATTGGGGGATTCTTGGTCGTTGGAGCGATTGAGACGCAGGGTCCAGTTAGTCACGCGGTGGCGGGCGCTATTCATTCCCGAGATAAAGCTGCAGCGTGTTGGTGAACAGATCGGCTGGGCATAAGCGCTGGTAAAGAGCATGCCCATTTTGGCGAGTCGCTCCATATTGGGTGTCTTGTAGCGGCGATTAAGCGTGCTCTTGACTGCGGTGCCATTGCGATAATAAAAGGGTACAGAGGTGTCTTGCCACCCCATATCATCGACGAGGAAAAAGACGATATTGGGTTTGCCTTTGCTTGGGGATCCCTGCAACAAGCTTGGTGCAGCAGCTTGGGCAGACAGGGCGGCGACTGTTGCCGAAATGGCGGATAAAAAGGTGCGGCGTGTGGTCATAATTGGAGTCCTTATTGCCTCATGAGACTGTCATGAGGGTATTACAAGCAATCACTTAGCGGAGCGGGCTGATTCGGAGCTTGGCTAATGCCTTGCGCAAATAGGCGGCGCGTTGCAAGGTGTCATAAAAGTGGCAATCTTCTTCAAAAAGATCGTCCGGATAGGGGGCGCCGTCGGGCTGCTTGACGCGAATGGGTAGGCGGTCGAGGGTTTCTGGCATCATGCGTTGGAGGATCTTGACACCCTCCTCGATGGACAGTGCATCATTGGTATAGCCAGCAACGATTGCCATCAATACCAATGCCCAACCGTGGATTGCGCCATAGAGATCGACTGCGAGGGCATTTTGAAAGTTTCTCAATGTCGATGCGACAAGCTCATGTGTGGCAACACGGGCTTTAGTGGTAAAGAGGCGTTTGCGCCATTTAAGCTCGGTGGCCGTCAGGATCCGTAAAAAGGTTTCCAACTGCATCGCCATTTGTTGGGGTGTCTTGGTGCGAGATGGTCGGCAAGTCAAAGAGAGCACCGTGCGCATCGAGGGGTTGTCTTCGCTATCAATGGGGGTTTCTGTCAAGAGGACCTCGTACTCGTGGGCGAGGGTCATCATGGCGGTGTAGTCGTCATTCATCATGATCCCAGGGATCATGACCAGCGCAGACAAGACATAGCCCGAGCCTGTCAATTCTGGCGAGGTCGTCAAATAACCATACTCCGGATCAAAGGCGAAATCAAGATGCGCATCGAGAGCCCGCTCGACATAGGTCACCGAGGCGAGCGATTCAAAGGGATGATACCCGGTACGGGTATTCCAAAAGACCAAGTGGTCTCTGTTGAGCATTTGAAAGGCCACCGTACGCTCGGAGATCGGCTTGCTGGTGTGGCGTTTAGCGAAGAGAATCTGGCCTTGCATGCGCTTGGTGCGTGCGTCGTGGCCGATCATGTAGGGACGCATAAAATGCGGCAAGAGCGGAGTGGACAGGGGGATCTCGTAGGGGATATCAGGCGCATAAAAAGAGACCCGTTGGACCAAGCCATCGGCGACTGGGTCGGGATCATTTAAATCGAGGTGACGAGGATCGGCCGAGGCCTTAACGGCACGCGTAGC
The DNA here is from genome assembly GCA_964478335.1 of uncultured Lentisphaeraceae bacterium. GTDB lineage: Bacteria > Verrucomicrobiota > Kiritimatiellia > RFP12 > DVOR01 > CAYZIC01. The sequence continues at coordinate 13,449 of CAYZIC010000030.1, forward strand.
TCGTCCGCGTGGATCGAGCATAAAAGCGCGAATCAATCCATCAACCAAGTCATTCTCCACCGCATCACAGCCCGCCTCGTTGATGCGGTCGTAATAGGGATAGGCGACAAGGTTACGATAGCAAGCCGCTCGCGTCTGCAAGACGACCGCTCCCAACTCCGATACTGGAGTGAGGTTGTCGTCTGCAAATTGTTGACGAGCAATTTGCAGCTGCATATGCGCATCCGTCGCCTCAAGCATGGTCACCTCCTGCCGTACGACGCAGAGCAAGGATCTCGCGCGCCTTAGCGTAGTCGCCCTGAGCAAGGGCATTGGTTAATTCCTGGTGGAGGATTTCGTCTTGCCAAATTTTAAAGTTTCGCGGGAGGACCTGCCCATGGTATCGCGCAGCCGATCGGTGCTCATCAGAGGCAAAGAGTGCCTGAATCTGCTTACCAAGGTCTCGATAACACGCTGCGCAGCCCATTTGTCCTCGCTCGATGATTTGCTCCAATGTTGACTCACACTGTGTACAATGAGGCTGATTCCCCTCATCGCGCCCTTTGTCCTGCAGATCTGGAGCGAGAGGTTGGCCGACAGTCAGCTCCCCCCCAGTACCCTCGACGGTTTTTTTGATCACCTTGAGGACATCTTCGAGCTTGGCGAGCTCTTCAGGTGGAATTGGCCTGCCATCAGGAGAGAATGGCTGCATGCCAGATTGAAAGGGATTCTTTGGGATAGCCACATGGACGACATGCTTGGCAAAGCGCACTTCGTCGTGAGCGCACGCCTTGCAGACATAGCGCTCTTGATCCACGCCCTCCTCCTTGCGGACGATGACCTGGTCGGCATCTCGTTGATGGCAAATCTCACACAGCATACGATCACCCTCTCTCTGACTATTTTGTGCGACGCTCAATCGCCTGGCAGACGACATCAACGATCTCATCAGGCTCGGGCATTCTCCCCGAGCCAACCACGCCACAGGCTAAATTGCCCTGCCCAGGAGAGATCAGGGTCGTATTGGGGCGTGCGAGGATACGCTTGACATTTTCTTGTGTGGCGAGGTTTTCCCACATATTGCAATTCATTGCTGGGGCAATGAATAGAGGGGCGACTGCAGCAATAACCGTCGATGTCAGAGCATTGTCAGCTAGGCCATTGGCAATCTTAGCCAAGGTATTAGCTGTGGCTGGTGCGATCAAAATTGCATCGGCCTCCATTGCATGCTTAATATGCACAGGAGCCCAGTCGTCGCTTTGAGCAAACTCCTCGACCACCACGCTCGTACGAGAGAGCGTCTTAAAGGTCAAAGGGGTCACAAATTGTGTTGCTGCGGGTGTCATGACCACTTGCACTTGCCAATCGCGCTCAATAAACGCTCTCACGACCGAGGCAGCCTTGTAGGCAGCAATCGATCCCGTTACGCCAAGTAAAACTTTAGGCATTGGATCCTCCTATATGCGAATCATTCATTAAAGCAAGCCAGCCTTGACCATGATAATATCCTTGAGCTTGCGATAGGCAATCTCGATGTCATCATTCATGACACGATAACGGTATTCACCTGCGCGCGCCATCTCACCAGAGGCATTATTGAGGCGTAGCTCGATCGTATCGGCATCATCCTCGGCGCGGGTTTCGAGTCGGCGACGTAGCTCCTCAATGCTTGGAGGCTCAATAAAAATATCGACAAAGCCAGCCTTAAGCGGGTCATCATCGTCCAAATCCTCAATCACCGCACGCACCTGCTCAGCACCAGCGACATCGATATCCAAGAGGATGCTTTGCCCCTCTTTAAAGGCCTCATCGATTGGCGTACGGAGCGTGCCATAGTAGTTGCCATGGACGGTGGCATATTCGAGCAATTCGCCCTGGGCGATCTTTTGCTTAAATCCCTCCATGGTTGAGAAATAGTAATCGACGCCGTCTTCCTCTTGACCACGGGGCTGACGAGTCGTACAAGAGACAGAGTATGAAATTTCAGGGAAGTCAGAGAGGAGTCGATCGCACAGCGTGCTCTTGCCGGTGCCAGAGGGTGCACTGATAATAATAAGAAGAGGTTTCATACGCGCCTTGAATAGGAGTTAATAAGAGATGAGATAAAAGAAAGCGGGCGGAGAGTCCCAGAGAGACAATCCGCCCAACCTTTGACGTGATCGGATCGCCGATTAGGCTTCGATGCCCTTATCCTTGAGGTATTGAAGCACAGCACCCACGGAGGTGAGCTTTTCTGCGTCTTCGTCAGGGATTTCTGCGCCGAATTGTTCTTCAAACGCCATGATCAATTCGACTTGATCAAGAGAATCTGCACGGAGGTCGTCGATGAAGCTTGCTTCAGGGGTGACTTCTTCTGCGCCAACGCCGAGTTGATCAACGATGATATCTGTAACTTTTTGTTCGAGTGACATTGTGTGTCTCCTTGTTTAATGAATCTGGTTTAGCTTGATTCGTAGTCGTTAGATGACCATTCCGCCACTAATGTTAAGCGTTTGGCCGGTGATGTATGCAGCGTCGTCTGATGCCAGAAACGCGATACTGCGAGCGATATCGTCTGGAGAGCCCAGGCGAGAAAGGGGGATATTTTCGAGCATTTTAGCCTTGATATCTTCAGGCAAAGCATCCGTCATGCGGGTCTGGATAAAGCCCGGAGCGACGGCATTGACGCGGATATTGCGAGAGGCGAGCTCTTTAGCCATCGATTTGGTGAAGGCGATTGCCCCACCCTTAGCTGCGGCATAGTTACCTTGACCTGCATTGCCGATCATACCAATGATTGAGGCGGTATTGATGATGACACCGCGACGGGCTTTCATCATGGGGCGAGCGACAGCTTTGGTAAAGAGAAACATGCTCTTGAGGTTGATGCGCAAGACATCATCCCAGGCCTCTTCAGTCATACGGATCAAGAGGTCATCACGGGTGATCCCGGCATTGTTGACCATGACGTCGATTTGACCAAATTCCTTAATGATGGCTTTGATTGTCTCATTAACCTGATCGGCATTAGAGACATCGCAAATGTAGCTCGCGGCAGATGCGCCTGCGGCTTCTAACTCGGCCTTGACCGCAGCGAGCGGTTCGGGCATGATATCGATAATGGCAACTTTGGCACCTTCTTTAGCGAAGGTCAGCGCCGTCGTACGGCCAATGCCACCAGCGCCACCAGTCACCACACAAACTTTGTCTTGAAATCTCATGGAGGATAATCCTTTCTAGCGTATAAACTTAGCAGCCCAATGCCGTGACTGTCGCAGCAAGCGAGGTCTCGTCCTGGACATTGGCAACCTTGTTTGAGCGATCAATGCGTCGAATCAATCCAGACAAGACCTTGCCGGGGCCGAATTCCACAAATTGTGCGCCCTCAGGAGTCATGACAGCCTTGACACAATCCGAGAAATGGACCGAGTCGGTCACTTGTCGGAGCATGGTAGCCTTGATGGTTTCGCCATCTTGGGTGTGATAGGTGCCAGTTGCATTGGAGAGCACAGGCATCGTAGGGGTTTTAAAGGGGATGTCCTTAATAAAGGCCGCCAGCTTGTCACGAGCAGGCTGCATCAAAGGCGAATGAAAAGCACCAGCGACTTGCAAGACGATGTTTTTCACACCCATCTCCGTAGCCTTGACAGCCGCAGCAGCGACCGCCTCGGTCGTGCCAGAGATGACTTGCTGCGCATCAGAGTTGATATTGGAGACAGCGCAGTGAGAGGCCTCGCAAATTGCCTGGAGCTGCTCAGCAGTTGCGCCCATGATGCTGATCATGCCGCTTGGGGTTGCTTCACAAGCCTCTTGCATATACTTACCACGCGCTTGGAGGATGCGTAGCGTCGTATCAAAATCGATCACCCCCGCAGCATAGAGCGCAGTCCATTCGCCCAGGCTCAAGCCTGCAGCGGTGGTAAAGGAGAGCGCAGGGCAGCGCTTTTTGAGAGCCATGTAGCATGCGCAGCTGACCAAAAAGATCGCCGGCTGACAGATGTCCGATGCCTTAAGCGCCTCAGCAGGCCCCTCAAAGCAGAGCGTCTTGATATCAAATCCAAGGACCTCATTGGCGCGATCAAAGAGTGCCATGATCGCAGGGTCAGCCTCAGCCAAATCCTTACCCATACCAGGGAATTGGGCACCTTGCCCAGCAAAAAAACAGTTCATTCAGATCTCCTTATTAGAGAGTGATTTAAGTCGAATTAGTTGATTGAGTCCTCAAGGGGGAGCTCAGGAAGAGCAGCGATTTGCTCCTCGATTTGCTGGCTGACATTATTCTCAGCCGCAGTAGAAGCCGCGATCACCGCGTAATAGATCGCCTTATAGGTCGAGCTACCATGCGTGATAATGACCGCACCAGGCACGCCCAGCAAGGGAGCACCGCCATAGATCTCGGGGTCGAGTCTATGCTTGAGCATCTTAAGTGCGCCTTTGAGCAAGAGCGCACCGACAACGCGGAGGGGATTTTGTGTAAATTCACGCTTCAACCAGTAGCCGATTGCGTGGGCGACGCTCTCGGTTGTTTTGAGGATCACATTCCCGACAAAGCCGTCGCAGACAGCCACGTCAAGATTCCCCTCAAAGAGGTCATGCCCCTCGACATTCCCGCGGAAATTAATCATCGGGGTGTAGTCGCGTAACAAACCAAAGGTTTTCTTCGTCAATTCATTGCCCTTGCAATCCTCTGTGCCGATGCTCATCAACCCCACCTCAGGGTTGTGGGTCTTAAGAATGGCCTGCGAGTAAACTTTACCCATGACAGCAAACTGTCTCAACCATTCATGATGGCAATCAGTATTGGCACCAGCATCAAGCAAGAGCAAGGGTTTCGCCCGCGTCGGCAACACCGTAGCGATTGCAGGGCGGGCAACGCCCTTAATTCTGCCTAGGTTAAAGAGAGCCGCAGCGGCAACAGCCCCGGAGTTACCCGCAGAGACTGCCGCATCGGCTTGCCCATGCTTGACCATATCTATACAGATGTTGATCGAGCATTTCTTTTTCCTACGCACAGCCACAGCAGGAGAATCATCCATAGCAATGGTCTCTTCAGCATGGACGATCGACAACTTACCCTGGTCGAGCAAAGCCTGATAATCAGCCTTTACGACAGGATGCGGGCGCGTCAACGCCTCACGGATGGCATTTTCATTGCCAACCAAAGTAATACGATCTGCCAACTTGGAGGCAGCCATCACTCCTCCCCATACGATTTCGTATGGAGCGTGATCGCCACCCATCGCATCAAGTGCTATGTTCATTAGGATTCCTCCTGTGCGCTGTTTCTTGTCGGTTTGACTAAGCTAATTATTCTGCAGCAGGAGCTTCAGCTTTTTTGCTTTCAAACTTGCTCTTACCGCAAGCAGGGCAAGCGCAATTGAGCTGACGCGTTGCGCCGCAATCGCAAGTCGTTGTTTCTGCAACGGTTGCCTTAATGGTTGCACGGCGTTGACGCACGCGCATCTTGGACTTTTTACGTTTTGGTACTGCCATAGTATACTCTCTCTTTCTTCTCTAGTCGTCTTGCACTAGAGTCATCATTCACCAGAGCTGGACAATTTATCCAGCTCAGACCAGCAAGAATCGCCTCCCTGCTGATCACACGTACAAGCTGACGTATTCAAATTAACGCCACACTTGTAACATAAACCTAGACAATCCTGCTTACAGACAGGGTAAGTAGGAAGGCTCAAAATTATACTCTCTCTGAGCGATTCTGTCAAATCAAACTCTTCATTTATTGCAGAAATATCGTGGCTTTCGCAATAATCTGGGTCAGAATAGGTCGTTTTAAAGGTTACGCCGCACAAAGAGCACACGCAACTGCACGTCAAATCGACCCGACCTCGCACTAATAATTCGTCTTCGATACGCTGAATTGAGAGGTCATAGCGCAAGCCACCACTCGGCTCAAGCTGCTCCCAATTGGACAAATCAAGCACGGACTGATCCAATTCTCCGACCAAATCTAAGCCGTCCTCTGCGTCGACCTCTGCTAAATTAACGATCAAATGCGCCACTGTCTCCGACATGGAGGCCTCCTTGGTTTGCCGGCTGCACAGGGTGCGCCGAGCGGTACGCCAAAATATGCTGATTCACGCAGGCGGGGACAAAGTGAGCCGTTTCGCCGCCATAGCGAGCGACTTCACGCACGGTGCTCGCAGTGATATAGCTGTACTCTTCCTTAGGCATTAAGAAAAAGGTCTCCACATCAGGATTAAGCTTGCGATTGGTCAGCGCCATCTGAAACTCATACTCAAAGTCCGAATAGACCCGCACGCCTCGCACGATCACGCGGACGTCATTAGCCTTACAAAAATCAATCAACAGGGTGTCAAGCACAGCCACGGTCACATTCTTTAGCCCCGTTTGCCCGATCACCTCACGGGTGATAGCCAAGCGCTCTGCAAAGCTAAACATCCGAGAGGCCTTTTCTGAGACACCTGCGACCGCCACCACAACCTCATCAAAGATTGCTGCGGAGCGCTCGATCAAATCCAAGTGCCCCACTGTCATTGGGTCAAAAGTACCAGGATAAACAGCACGTACAGGCTTCATATCCATCTCCAAATTAGTCTTGCATCCGCTGGTACACCGCAATACGCGTGTGTCCATACAGACGATCTTTCAAACAAATCAGTCCAGGCAACTCCTCAGCGTGCGTATCATCGTCCATTTCGAGGACAAGCACGCCACCGACACCGAGAAAGCCACGGGTGATGAGCTGCTCACTCAACGCCGCAAATCCATGCTCACGCGCCAAACGATACGGCGGATCGGCAAAGATCACATCAAATTGCTCAACCGGCGCCTTGTCCAGCCACTTCACGACATCGCTATGCACCGCATCCTCACTAGTCCAGCCAAAGGTCGAGAGATTCTTTTGGAGCGTCGCAAAGCACTTCTTGTCAAGCTCTACCCATTTCGCGGCAGTAGCACCATGACTCAAAGCATCCAACCCAAAAGCACCCGACCCAGCATAGAGGTCTAGCACCGATGCGCCAGGGATCACCTCCACAAGCATAGAGAATAGCGCCTCACGCACTCGATCCTGCGTAGGCCTTACTTGATCACTATCAGGTACGAGCAATTTACGCCCGCCCCATTTACCGCCAGTTATTCTCATGCCCCATACTATAGCAAGTCTTGCCTAAAAAAAGCAAGCCAAAAAACGCCCCTTCCCCCAATAAAAGCACCACCTTTAAAATAAAGCACCCAAAATCAGCGCACCCGCAGACGATTTTGTCGTGTGCGGGTGCGTTAAGGGGCCGATTAAGATCGGCTTAATCAAGGCTCATGCCTCGTGGCTCTAGCGACGAGGACGGCGTGACTTAGGTGTCAGATTGTTGACCTTTTGGTGAGGAGTGGTCTTGCGCTTTGCTCCGCCCTTACCCTTGCCACCAGCAGCTGGCTTACGCGTGCGTCCCTGAGGACGTGGACGACGATTGATCGGCGCTGCATCTGGATCGGGGGTTTCTGTCGCATCAGCCTTTTTATCAGCCGATTGCACACGTGAGCGGAATTGCAACACCAGAGGCGCACCGACAAGGTTAAATGCTGAGCGGATCGATTTGATGAGATAAGTCTGAAATGGCGAGGTCACGATGCGTCCATCGTTAACAAAGAGTCGCACGATCATCGGCTTGGCACCTGTCTGCGTCGCATAGTGGAAGCGTAACTGGCGGCCATTCTTGCTCGGCACCTGTGTCTTCTCAATGGCATTGCTAATCGTACGATTGAGCAATCCAGTGGGCAAAATAATCTGGGTATTGCTCGATACCTGGTCGATCACATCGATCGTGTTGCGGACGTTGTAACCTTCTTTCGCAGACATGAAGCAAAGCGGGCAGTGGTTTAAGAACGGCAAATCGGCACGAAATTCTGGTTCGTAGCTAGTCTCGGTGAGCCCTTCTTGACGAGAGACGTCCCACTTATTCATAATCAAGACACAGCCCTTGTTTTCACGCTGGATAAGCGAGGCAATGTATTTGTCTTGAGAGGTCGGCCCGATCGTCGCATCCATGACGAGCACTGCGACGTCGCATTCCTTAATGGCCTCTTCTGAGCGGAATAGACTAAAGCGCTCAACCGAGTTGTCGATTTTGTGGCGATTGCGCATGCCAGCAGTATCCACGAGGACATAGTGGCGGGCAGCTTCGCCCGTACCAATCGTAAAGGGTACGTCGACGCAGTCACGGGTCGTCCCGGAGACATCTGATACGATCACACGCTCGCTCTTAAGCAAGCGGTTAATGTAAGACGACTTGCCAGCATTCGGTCGGCCAACAATCGCCACACGCAGAGGCTTTTGGACGGTCGGGTCATAGGGCGGGACGGGAGGCAACGCAGCAATGGCACGATCCATGAGCTCAGTCATACCAATGTTGTGCTGAGCAGAGATCGGGAATAGGTCAAAGCTGAGCTTTTCAAATTCTGGCATGCGCTTATTGTGCTGCGGCAAATCGCACTTGTTAACAGCGACAATGCACTGCTTGCCGCTCTTGCGCACCATACGAGCCACCTCTTCGTCAGCTGGGTGGAGCCCTGCCATGACATCGACCACGAGAATCACGATTGAGGCATCTTCGAGTGCCACATCGACCTGGTTACGCACGGCCATTTCAATGGAGTCAGATTCCTTGACGCCATCAAAGAGGCGAATACCGCCCGTATCAATGAGCCTAAAAGGATGATCTTCCCATGCGACATCTCGCATGATGCGGTCACGAGTCACGCCATGTTGGTCATGAACGATCGCAATACGCTTATGCGCAATGCGGTTAAAAAGTGCTGATTTACCTACGTTGGGTCGGCCGACAATGGCAATGACGCGGGGTTGATTTTCTGTTTCCATGGGGCCTCCTCGAGGATAATGGGTCTATATGATGTAAAAAAACGGGTGCACTATACCACATAAGTATAATAAAAGCAACTAGAATTATTGATTCAGAGTCAAGAATAAATCAGAATCATCAAGCAAAGCACTCGAGTCACGCACCAGAGGCCTACGCAGTTTTTATCGTAGCATCTGTAGTGAGTCCGCATGCTCATCAAGCGGTAAGCGACTACTGGATCTGTGCGAGCTTGTGCGCTTGGATCGACAGACGCCAAGGCGAGCGAGACAATCGAGCAGCATTCAGCTGCCCCAAAACCCGCATTGCCACAGCATAGCGCGTCCCCTCAGCCGTGTCACACGGCGAAATAAAGTAATCCTCCGCCGGGATACGCCCACGCATCGCCTCACACGCCGTCAGCGTCGCCTCAGTATCATCCAAGACCACCAGGCGCACTTCGCTCGCATGCGAGATTAATCCGCGGTCATAGCGCGGCAGCTGGTCGAGCTTGGGCGAGGTCGCCACATAGTCAATCAGACTCCACGCCTCAGCACTCGGCTCGATTGTCCCATTGGTCTCAATCGCCACAAAGTAGCCCGCAGCCTTGAGCGCACGCAAGAGCGCCTCAAGATCGTGCTGGACGAGCGGTTCGCCGCCAGTCAAAATCACCGAGCGGCAGTCAAACTTCGCCACCTCAGCCATCACCGACTCCACGCTCAGTGCGGCAGTCGCATCATGCGTCGTATCACACCAAGGACAAGCCAAATTACACCCCGCAAAACGCACAAAAACCACCGGCATACCCGTGTTGCGCCCTTCACCCTGGAGCGAATAAAAGATCTCAGCAATCGTATACATCCCCTACCCTCCTAGTCACGACGGTAGGTCGCACAAGAGTCCGGCGTCTCACTGATCGAGACCGCAGTCACCGGCAAGCCACGAGTGGCAAGCTTGTCAAAGAAATGCTTGGCGAGATTCTCGCTAGTCGTACGTCCAGTCAGTGGATAGATACGCAACCCATGCTTCGACAGCGTCGCAGCAATGTCACACTCCACCTCGGACTCGATATCGTACAAAAAGGCATGATCACACGCTTGCTCGATCTCGGCCTTCATGATGTCCTTGAGCTCCTTAAAGTCAATCACCATATCAGCCGGCTGACCAGCCACTGGCGGCACATTGCCCAACTCCACCGTCACACGATAGGTATGCCCGTGCAAATTCTTACACTGACCACCATGGCCCGTTAACAAATGAGCCGCATCAAATCGAATCGCCTTAGTCACTACCAACATCTCTGACTCCTTTTCTAAAAACAACAAAGGCCTGTGTTCTCACACAAGCCTCATGTTATAAAAATGGTCGGACCGTCGGGATTTGAACCCGAGACCTTTTGCACCCCAAGCAAACGCGCTACCAGGCTGCGCTACGGTCCGATTTGGTGGGCGGTACTGGACTCGAACCAGTGACCCCTTGCATG
>CAYZIC010000031.1:0-23608 GCA_964478335.1 uncultured Lentisphaeraceae bacterium
GCGCCACGTCTGCCACCTCGGTCGCTGCGCTCTCCGGTGGCAGGGCTCGCTGCGCAAGCGGGCATCTAGCTCTCGAGCTCGAGCTCTAAACTCGGGCAATCAGTGAGCGTAGCGAGCGACCATCAAGCGAAGCGTAGCGGAGTGATTTAAGAAAGGTGGATGATTATGGTGGATATTGTCTTGTGTGTATTGATGGGGGGGCTTGTCTCTTTTGAGCCTTTTCAGCTGATTGTGGATGCGAATCTCTTTGGTAAACAGCTTGATGCGGCTGCGGCTGAGGCTGGTGTGGCTGAGGAAAAGACGCCTGAGGCGGTTAAGCAGGAGCAGGAGGCTGTTGCGCAGACGTTGCAGTTGAGTGCGATCACGATTCAGCCTAATGGGGTGATTGCTGCCGGGATTACGGACAAACAGGCTTCGCCGCCGCAGGCTTACTGGCTGGAAATCGGTGAGGCGCGTCAGGGAATTACGTTGGTCGATGCTGATTACGCAGAGGGTATCGCGGTGATTCGTCGGGAGAAGACTGTTTTGGCGTTGAAATTGGGGGTCGGGTTGGTCGATTTGCCTACGCCTAAGGCTGCACCTCGGGCCGTGATCTCCGAGTCTAAAGCTGATCCGATCGAATCGCCGACGAAGCTCGATTTACTCAAGATTCGCGCTAAAGCACCCGTGAAACAAGCTGCGAGTGGCACAAGTGCGAAACAGAGGCTCCTTAAGCGGCAAGCGGCGATCCGCCAAAAGCAGCTCATCCAGCAGGCTAAGCTGCGCAAAGAGGTGGCTGCGAAGCTTGCTAAACAAAATGCTGCAACAATCGAGCAGGCGCGCCGTCGTGAGGAGATCGAGCGTATTAAACGGGGTGAGGCGCCTACGATGCAGTTGGTTTTGACGCCTGAGGAGGATGCCGAGCTTGAGCGGGCGGGGGTCTTTAATCAAGCGGTTAAAAAAGAAGAAGAGGATGTGTCGGTCCGTGAATCTAGTCGTTAGTCGTCTCGTAGTACTGCGTGTGGTCTGCGCAGTGTGGGTGGGTCTATTGTCTGTCGTGTCTCTCTATGGGGCGCCTGAGATCGTCTGGAGTAAGGCGAGTGACACGGCCTCGGATATCATGCCTTTGGGGAATGGGTCTCTGGTGGCCAACGTCGCGATTACGCCTGATGGGGTGATTCATCTCGAGCTCAATCGTGCGGATGCCTTTGATGAGGCAGGTCAGCCAATTGGAGTGTCTAAGCTGCAGATTGAAACTGGGGTCGTGGCGCGGTCGAGGCACTTTGTGCAGCGATTGACAATGATCGATGGCACGCTCCATGCGGCGTGGGGGAATCCTTTTGAGCATCAGGTGATGCTTAAGCTGTGGGTCGATCGCAATCACCCCGTCGTGAATCTGGAGCTGGAGTCTCCGCAAATGATTCAGCCGCGCTTTGTCTGGCATCGGGTGAGGGAGCGTGCTTACCCGATGTTGCCTCTGCCTTTGACAACGGCGCGTTATTGTGAGAAGCCGATTCGTCTCAAGTGTGATACCTTTGCGTGGGGGCTGGTGGGTGCGAGTGCGGTTTATCATGACAATGGGCCGTCGCCTGTGATCGGTCATCTGGATCGGATATTGGGTAGTGGAGGGATTCGCGAGCCGCATGATCCGCTCTCAAGGAGGCTCTCTGGGGCGTATTTGCTGGTGGATACGGCAATGGCGGCGTTGCGCAAGGATGGGGCGTTGCAGCATGAACGGCCCTTGCCTGGGTCGATGCTTGACACGCGCACGGCTTCGCGTCACCGGGCGACGATTGCGGTGACGACTGAGGCTGCGAGCACGCCGCAGCAGTGGCTCACTCGCACTCGTAAACAGACCGAGGCTGCGCATGATCCGGCAGAGAGGGCGCGCCGCTATGAGGCGCATTGTCTGGAGTGGAATTGGTTTTGGAATCGTAGCTATGTGATCTTTAAGCAGACGCCGCAGCCGCAGTGCTTGATTGAGCCGTATACGGCGCGGGATAATACGTTGACCTGTGGTGTGGCGGATGATCACCAGGCGCAGCCGTTGCAATTCGCTCAGCAGGCAATTCACAATGTGGCATTGAGTGAAACGCAGGTGATGGCGTGTGCGCAGACGCATCCAGTGCGTGCTGACGCGTCGAGTATGCCTGGTCTGGTTGCTACGAGTCACGATGCCGACAAAGTCCTTACGCAGGGTTATTTGACGATTCCGCAGGGGGTGACCTTTGATCGGGGGCTGACGTGGCAGGGTTTTGTCAAGGTGAGTCAGTCGGCGGGCTATTGGCAGCTATTGTCCAACCAGGAGTCTGATCCTGCCAAGCGGTTGCGTGTAGATGTGCTTGATGGGCGTCTACGTATCCTGGCTAGGGATCAGGTGATCTATGCAAAGCGGAGCTGTCCAGAGGGGCAGTGGGTGCATTTGGCGCTGCGTATTACGGATATTGGCGAGACGACGCTCTTTATTAATGGTCACTACGACTGTGGTGATCAGGTTAAGCCGTTGGATATACCTGCTCGATTGACGCGCGATTACGCTACGCAGCGGTACCTTTTGGCGATTGCTGGGCGCAGTGGGTATCCGATTCGCGCGGATGGTTCGCTCTTTGCTCGCAAGAGCGGAACGCACAATCGGCGAATTTTGGGTGCGGGTTATCCCTGGCAGGATGGGCACTGGGTCTATTACCCGATGCTGTTTGCGGGGGATTATGATGCGGTCAAGGCAGGGTTGCTCTACTATGCGCGCTTGGCTGGATTTCACCGCAAGCTGACGCAGCTCTACTATGGATTGGGTGGGACTTATCTGCCGGACAGTGTTTACTTCTGGGGGGATATGACTTTGGATCATTATGGGCACACGCCTTATCAGGCGCGTCTCGACCGTCGCCCTGAAAACCGCTGGAGCAATCGCACGTATACGCCGCAGTTGGAGCTGGCAGGTCTGATGCTTGACTACTATGCTCACACGCAGGATCGGGCTACTTTTAAGGCGCATTTCTTGCCAGCAATCCTCGAGTATCTCTATTTCTTTGAGCATAATTTTCCTAAAGATGAGCATGGGGAGTACCGTTTTGAACCGATGAAGGCGCTCGATACGTGGTTTCATGCGGTTAATCCTACGCCTGTTATTGCAGGGTTGAATTATGTGACAGAGCGGCTTTTGGCTTTGCCTAGTGATCTATTGGGGTCTGTTGATCGGTCGAGGATTTTTGCGATGGTGCAGGCGATACCGCCTTTGCCGATGGGGGTGGATGATGATGGTGTGCGGATCTATGCGCCTGCGGCGAGCTACTCGGTTAAGCGTGGCACGCAGGATCCTGCGCTCTATCCAATCTTTCCTTTTTTCCAGTTGCGTGAAACGGAGCAGTGGACTGTTGCTCGGGCGACGTTTCATAATGAGAAGAATCGTCAGATGAAGCCTTGGGAGAGTGATGCGATCTGTGCGGCGGTCTTGGGTGAGGTGAAGGCGATTCGGTTTTTTCTCTTTAAGCAGATGTCGATCTTGCAGCATCCGAGTTATCGATTTCCGTGCTTTTGGGGTTCGGATTATGCGGGGGTGCCGAATTTGGTGATTGGTGCAAATCTAATGACGACGATCCATTCGGTGGTTTTGCTTAATCCGCAGATCTTGCCTCGTGATTGGACGTGCTACTACAAGCTTTACACGCCTGCTGGCATGAGGGAGGGCACGCTGCGGCGGGAGGAGACTGCACCTCCTGGAATGTAGAATGTGGCGGGAGCGGAGGAGGCTGCGCCTCCCACCCCCCTACTGAGTAAACTCAGCACAGAACTCGCCTCGCTGCGCTCGGCTCTCCTTGGTGGCCTGCGGCCACAGGTCGCTGGGGATTAGCAGACGGCCGCTGTTGTGCTCGGAAGAGTCCTATCGCTCCCATCGCTCCTATCACCGAGCAATCAGCGAAACGAGTCAGCAAAGGAGCGGAGCGACTGCAGTGGCGCGATTGAGCTTGGACAAGTGCGCAGCACTTGAGCGACCGAGCCGCAGGCGACTGAGCGGTCAATCAGTGAGCGCAGCGTAGTGCCTGGCAGTCCCGCAAGCGTAGCGCGCAGCTCAATGCTTGGTGCTAGAGGCGGGGCACCTGCCTCTTAATGCTTGATGCCTGATGCGGGCGAGCGTAGCGAGCCCTCTGCATGAGCGGTCTACTCGCGTAGCGCAGCGGAGCGGCCTAAAGGGTACTCGCAACGGGTAACTGGTCGGGGAGGTGTCTTGGGTGGGGGTGGAAATGGCTAAAGTGGTGGTGGGGGCTCGCTTTTTGGCTGGCAAGGGGCTTTTTTCTGTTGCATTTGGGGGGGTAGTTTGTTATAGTTTTAGGTGTATATGGTAGTAGTTGGTCAACATCGTTTAGATGCGAGTCAAGGCTTTGCGCTGATCGCGGTTATTTGGACGCTTGCTCTGTTGAGTATGCTGGTGATGAGCTTTACGCTTGACGCCTATCTGGAGGGCAAGGTCGCTAGCTATGTGCGGGGTCGTCAGCAGGCGAATGCGTTGATCGATTCGGGGGTGGCGATTGCGGAGATGTTGATCAAGCGTCAGGATAAAGTTTCTGGCGATGAGACTGATGAGGACCTGGCTAAGGATCGGTGGATCGTGCCTGCGATTCGTATCAAGCGAGGTCAGGTGGTCGAGGTGCGCCAAAACCTCTACTTGGATGAGGCTGGGGCGTGGCAGTTTGATCAGTCGCGCATCGTGGCTGAGGGTGCGCCAGTTGAGTCTGAGTCGGGTGGACACGCTGCTCAAGCGACGATTGTGATCAAGGTGGAGCCTGTCCCGGCGCGGTGGAATATCAACAAGCTGACGCCAGACGGTATTGGCGATGCGGCTGATGAGGTGTGGCGATTGATTTTGACGCATGCTCAGGTGCCTGAAGAGGATCATGCCGAGTTGATTGACTCTTTTTATGACTGGGTCGATGAGGATAGTTTGCCGCGCAGTGACCAAAGTGCGGAGTCGGATTATTATGAGCGGCTGGATGTGCCCTATAAGGCAAAGAATGCGCCTCTTGATACGATTGGTGAGCTGGCCTACATTCGGGGATTTGACCGCAATGGGGGCGTGTTGCTCAAGGGCGGCGTCTGGAATCCCGAAGAACCCGAGGATCGGCAGATCACGGTGCAGGGGATCGAGGACCTCTTTACGGTCTATGGCGATGGTAAGGTCAATGTGAATGCTGCGACGAAGAGTGTCTTGATGACGGTGCCGGCGCTCGAGGATACTGATGGCTTGATCGTCGATACGGTGATTGAAGAACGCGAAGGTCTCGCTCAGAAAACAGGAGACCAGAGTATGACGAGTACGTCGTCCAAGTCGTCGACGGCTGGGGGGAGCCTCAGTGGGGCGGCGATGGAGGATTATCATTTTAAGGATGTTGCCGACTTGACGGGGCGAGTGCCTGGGCTCACGCAGGCGGATTGTGAACAGTTTTTGTCTGTGGATACAGGCGTATTTAAGTTGGAGATTGAGGGACAGGTTGGGCGAATCAAACGGCGCGTCACGGCGGTGGTCGAGATTAAGGCTGCGGTCAAGAGCAAGCAGGTTGGCTTGGCTCAGCGAGGGTCGGAACTGTTGGTCCTGAGATGGCAAGAAGAATTTTAACATGAAGTTACTAGATAAAACAAAAAAAGTCTTTGATTTGGCGTTGGCGCTTGGCGCTGATGTGCTTTTTTCTCGGACGCTCAAGTCGTCGCCAGATGGCCGTCAGGTGATAGGTGACGAAGTGGCGACACCCTTTGCACAGCCAGTCATGCCAACAGATGGCGAGGAGCTGGCAGAAGGTCAGCCTACAGGGCTAGCGGGGGCTTTGGCGCAAGCGGTTGCTCAAGCTAAGGGCGCACGGTTGGTGCCGATCATCTCTGCGCGAGAAATGGTCTATGCAATTCTTGCGATCCCTGAAGCGGCTGCTGATGAATTGGCCGATTCGGTGGCGCTGCAGATTGAGGCGTTGTTGCCCCTAGATGAAGAGGAGTGCGCGTCGAGCTTTGAGGTGATTGGGCTACTTGATGGGCAGCTGATTGTCTTTGCGGCGGTGGTACCTCTGCACAATTTGGAACCGTGGCAGACGGCGATCGAGTCGGCGGGTTCATGTGTCATTGGGCGCATGGGGGCGACGATTCTTTGTTGGTATCGTGGGATTTTGGAGGCGACGGCGGATCTTAAGCATGGTCGGCACTTGGTGGTGGTGCGCAGTTTGGCCGAAACGCTGCTCCTTGTGATTGATGGCGGCGTGCTGATTGGGGCGCGAGGGTTGTCAGCTGGCGATACGCCTGCGGCCTTTAACCGCGAGCTCATGGTCGTGATGGCCAATGTCGAGATGGCCTTTGGCGCAAAGGCCATGGCCGATACCTATCTCTTTGAGGCGCAGCCTGATCCGGCTATAGCCCAATCGCTCGAATTGCTCGTCGGCCAGCCTGTCGTATCGGACACGCTGCTCGGTCTCGAGCTCTGCACGCAGGGCTTGGCACTGCGCATCACGGAGCACCCCGCCCTCGATTTGACCCCTAAAGCCTGGCGCGATGCAGAGCGCGCCCGCCGCGCCAAGCGCATCATGATTGCAACGGGGGCGAGTTTGGCTGTGGCCTGGCTCGGCTGCGCTGCGACCTTGGTTTTCTTGCCCTGGTATTACCAGCACAAGACTCAGCAAACTTACGCAGCGATCAAGGCCCATGCGCCCGCGTACGAACGCGTCATGAGCCTGCGCGAACGCATCGACCTGGTAGACCGCTACAATGTGCGCACGCACTCGGTGCTCGAGATGTTGCGATTGGTGGCGATGGTCAAGCCTCAAGAGATGATCTTTGCGTCGTTCAATTTTAGGCAGCATCAAAACTTACGCATATCTGGCACGACCGCCTTGCCAGCGGATGTCTATACCTTTAAGGACGCCCTCGAAAAGGATGAGCGCATCACCGCGGTGAGGATTACCCGTTTGGCGATGGATGGCAAGACGCGCCGTCAGCGCTTTGATGTCGACATTACCTTTGACGCAATTAATCAGGAGGTCTCACAATGACAGATCGTGATAAAAAGACCGCATTCGCGCTCGTCTGTGTTTTACTCTTGGGGAGCTTAGCACTCTGGTATCCCAAGGCCAAGCAGGCCTGGACCACTGCGCAGGCTGCCTTTGCCAATGCCGACAAACGCTACCAGCGCGAGCGACTATTCATTAGCCGTGAGCCCTCGCTCAATCGCCAATACGCCAAGATCCGCGAGACGATGCCAGTCTTTCCCGAGGGTAAATCCGTTGACACCTATTGGTTGCCGATTATGGACGAAACCGCACGCAAAAACCACGTGACCATCGTGCAGCGCAGCATTGGCTCGGAGGAGCAAATTGGCGAAGTCACCGAGCTCACGCTCGAATGCCGCGACTGGACGGGGACGCTCGATTCGCTCGTTCATTTCCTCTTTGATCTCGAAAATCGCGAGGATGCCATGCTTGATATGCGTCAGCTCTACATCAAGCCCAGCCTCAAAAAACCCGGCACCTTGCAAGGTTCCTTTACCCTCAACTGCGCCTATATGCGCCAAGAACACTCTGACAACTAGTCCACCAGACAGGAATACCCCCATGAAAAATCTCTCTCTCCTCGTGCTCCTCTGCTTGCTTGCGCCGACTTGCCTCGTGGCTCAAACCTCCCACAGTTCGCCATTCGTGCGCCGCCAGCCCATCACCACGCGCACCAATTCTCGCACGCCCGCTAAGCCCGCAGCGCCCGTAGCCTCCGATGCAGAAATCTCCAAGCAGCTCGCCAGCGCAGAGAAAAATGCCGCAGGCCGCCCCAAGCTCAAGTTTGACAATGCCCCAGCAGACCTCTTTCTCAAGCTCTATGCCCAAGTGACCAAGCGTACCCTCTTGATCTCCCCCGATGTCCCCAAGGTCACCATGTCTCTCAATAGCAATGAAGAAGACACCTGGTCAGATGGCGAGTACCTCCAGGCCATTCAGACCCAGCTCCAGCTCAACGGCATCTCCGTCATGCCCCTGGGCGAACGTTTCCTCCTGGTCACCCCCTTTAAGAGTGTGGGGCAGAGCGGTATGGCGACCTTTTTTGAGCTACCCAAAGAGGGTAAGCACCCAGAAGAAGGCAAAATCATTCGCCAAATCATCACCCCCAAGAATATCTCCGCAGAAGAGGCCCAAACCGCGATCGAGAGCTTTAAGCGCCCCGACGGCCAGATCCAATTCCTCGAGCGCACCAACTCCCTCTTGATCACCGATACGCAAGAGAACATCAACCGCATGATTGAGATCATCGCCTTTATCGACAAACCTATGCCCGTTATGGAAGAGGTCCAGGTGCGTTCGCTCAAGCACGCCAAAGCCGAAGATATCAAAAAGGCCCTCGAGGAATTCGTCGCCGAATCTCAAAAGCAAGAAGAGTCCTCCAAGAAGAGCGTCTCCGCGCCCAAGCAGAGCAATTCCCTCTCTGGTGGCGTGACTCGGGGCACCTCCAGTTACAACCGCCTGCCTGGCATTGTGCGTCCGCGCCCCCAAGTGCAGCAGCCCACGACCACATCGATTGCCGATGCCCTCGTCAATGACGCCGACCGCGGCATGATCCGTGGCAAAGTCCAGATCATGTCCGACGAAAGATCCAACCAGCTCATCATCGTCACACGCCCTGCCAATATGCAGTTCTTTGATCGCATCATCTCCGTGCTCGACGTCGAGACCGCACCTGAGATTGCCGTTGAGATCATTCGCCTCAAGTATGCCTCTGCCGAGGGCAAAGACGGCGACAAGGGCGTTGCCGATCTGCTCAACGACCTCATCGACGCCTCCTCCAAAAAGGATGACGACGGCCCCAAGGCATCCGTCGGCAAAGATACCAACCTCACCCAGGACGCCAAAAAGCCAACCCCAGCCTCTCGTGCTGCCAATGGCCTCACCGCCACCGCCAAGAGCAAGCTCGGCCAACTCTCCAAGGAGAATATCAAGATCCTCCCCGATCCGCGTATCAATGCGGTTATGGTTATGGCCTCCCCCGGCGACCTCGCCGCAATCAAAGAGATCATCGCATCCATGGATATCCCCGTCGCACAGGTCCTCATCGAAACCGTCGTCCTTAATGTCACGCTCAACGATGCATTTGCCACAGGCTTGCAATGGGTCAAGCGTGTAACCGATGATGGCTCCTATCGTGACGCATTAGGCGGTGGAGGCGGTGGAGTGCCTGTCGATTTGACCCAAAAGGTTGGAACTGGTGATGGCGAACTTCCTGCAAATATTGCTTCGATAGGGGGTGGAATGCAGTATATGGCCACCTTTGACAAGCTCAACCTCGACTTGATCATCAAAGCGACCGACTCCGATTCTCGTTCTAAAATGATCGCTTCTCCAATTCTTATGACGCAAGACAACAAAGAGGCCACCCTCGAATCCACCAAGCTCGCCTACCTCTATAATGGTATGAAGTATATGGGGAGTGGATCCGTCAATGGTAGTGACTATCAGCCAGACATTAAGCAACAAGAAGTCGGCTTGACCATGAAGATTACTCCCCGTATCAACCCTGACGGCACTGTTGTTCTCAACGTCGAAGAATCTTTTGAAGATGCAAACGAACTTGTTGTGGTTCCTGGATCGGCGGGCGGTGGCGAAAAGGGGGCTCTTGGTGATGGTAAATGGCCTGTCGTTTCCAAACGCAAGTTGACAGCAGATGTCTCTTTACAAAATGGACAGACAGTTGTGTTGGGAGGTCTTGTGCAAAATGAATACTCAGACATTGAGGATGGCATCCCATTTTTGAGAGACATCCCATTGGTTGGAAAGTATCTGTTCGGCTCAACGTCCAAGACTGAAAAGCGAAATGAAATGCTCGTCTTCTTAACGCCCTACGTCTTTAATTCTCCCGAGGAGGCCACAGCAGAGGCCAAGCGCCGTAAGAATTACGTCAATGCCGCTGGTGTCTGGAACAAGGGCTGGTCTAAGTCAGACCTCGCCGACGATGTCGACGAAGTCGAGCAACTGCGCCGTGACAAGGATATGCGCGTCTATGAGGCCAAGCAGCAAGAGGCCAAGCAAAAGCGCATCAAGGCCGACCGCGAACACGACAAGCTCCTGCTCAAGACCCTCAAGAGCAATCTCGATAAGAGCCGCGAAATCGCCGAAGACCCCGAAGCCTCCAAGGAGCTCCGCGCGCAGTATCGCAAGCAAGCTGCCGACGAAGCCGCCATGTACGAGGCCCTCCTCAAGAACTTCGAGCTCTCCGAAGAATCCGCCAAGTAGGGCACTGCGATGAATCGTGAGGGAGCCATGTTAGAGGCGTTGATCCAGATTGTGAAGCGGGTAGGGGAGGAGATTCTCTCCCGCAAAGCCGCTGACCAACGCGCCGCCCTCTCGGTTACCACGCGTGATGTCAAGCATACCCTCGACCTCTATGCCCAAGAGTGCCTCATCGAGGCTCTACAAGCACTCACGCCCGAGGCAACCTTTTATACAGAGGAATCGTCCACCCACACCCTCGCTACCGAGGGGCTCCAGTGGATTATTGACCCCATCGATGGCACCGTTAACTTTTATCACGGCCTCGCCTATTGGTGCCTCTCAGTCGCCGCCTATCGTGATGGCAAACCCGAGCTCGCCTGCGTTTATGCTCCTGAGCTTGGTCTCTGCTACGCCGCGCAAGCTGGCCAAGGTGCCACCTGCAATGGTCAAGTGATTCATGTGGCCCAGCTCGCCCCTCTCGATCAATCGATCATCGCCACGGGCGCCGACCGTCTACGCGGTAAACCGCAGTATGACTTTTACTATTTCAACCGCCTCGCCCGCCAGATCCAACGCCCCCGCATCTTGGGTGCTGCCGCCCTTGACCTCTGTCAAGTCGCCCACGGTAAGGTGGACGGTTCTGCGGAGACGGGCATCTACCTCTGGGATTATGCTGCCGGCGCACTCATCGTCCAAGAAGCCGGCGGTGCGGTGACCGTCAGACATGAGCCATTGGGCAATCGCCTCCTCGTCGTCAGCGCTCCGACCGCAGCGCGCTGCGACGCAATCGACGCACTCCTTTAGGGCTCGCTACGCTCGCCTTAGGGCGGAGGCTACGCCTCCTTAAGGCGGCACCGCAGGTGCCCAAGGGCGGTCGGCTTGCCGACCCTAAAGCGGCGAGCTTGCTCGCCCAGTCGGCTTACCGACTGTGTACAATTGTATACATATGAAAAGCCCCGTGCATTTTTCACTCGCTTTTGGCAAAAATCTCTGCTATAGTATCACACAAAGATTGAGACCTGCTTTCAACCGATTTGGTAATGTAGCATCTCCGAACCCCATTTTCTCAGTCCACAATGAGGACGATAAACCCTAGGAGTTGTGTGGTCTTTTGATGTAAACTGTGTGTATACCGTCTATCGCATATGAATCGAGTAGTGACGATTCAGACTTATGTGCGACAGACGGTTTTTTATGCCTCTCCCACGCCTAGTCTCTTAGCTGACGCTCATCGCGACGCCCCAGCAAACCGCAAGGCGAGGCCGTGTGCGCTGCCTCCCTGTCTCTTGTGTAATAGCCTTGCAACCCCTTTGCATTTTGGGTTACTACCCATTCGGCATTTGGGTTGCAAGGCATTCTACGTTTGGGTTGCAAGGCATTCGGCGTTTGGGTTGCAAGGCATTCGGCGTTTGGGTTGCAAGGCAATTGATGTGGGGATAGCTGAGGGGCGAGCTACTCGCCGTCGTGCTCTGGTCTCAAGTGATTGATCTTGCTCGCCTCTCACGCAGACTGTGGCGTAGCTGCTCTTCCTGTAACTGTCCACTGTAACTGTAACTAGATGACGCAGTCATCTCTGCTGATAGGCATAAAAAAACGCAGGGCTGATTGCTCAGTCCTGCGTGGAGTTTTCTACGGCTAGAAGTGGTAGTGACACTTGGCGGTTGCCCGCAATAGCCCGTTTGATCAGAAAGGGGTAGTGGCGGAGGGAGTGGGATTCGAACCCACGGAACCTTGCGGCTCGCCGGTTTTCAAGACCGGTTCATTCAACCAACTCTGACATCCCTCCGTTGAATGCGCTATAAGGTATCATATTTGGAGAGAGATTGCAAGCGTTATTTTAGCGAAAGCGGTGATTTTTTTACACGGCTCGCAAGACTGCCAGGCAGGGCTCTCTGCGCTCGCCCGCACCAGGCATCAAGCATTAAGAGGCAGGTGCCCCGCCTCTAGCACCAAGCATTGAGCTCGCAGTGCTCGCCCTAAGGCGACACCTACGGTGCCAAGGGCGGTCGGCTTGCCGACCCTAAGGCGGAGGCGCAGCCTCCCCAAGGCGACACCGCAGGTGCCCAAGGCGGCGAGCGAAGCTCGCCTTTTTTAGGGGGTATGGGCTATTTTTTACTTGCCTTTAGAGGGGCGTTTGTGGTAGACTGTGGGCATTAACTCTAGGAAAAGATTCTTAGGGTCTATTGATTTGGATAAATGAACCCTTTTTAATGATGATAGATTGAGGAAATGATTATGTTTACAGCGCTAAAAAGAACTTGGCTTGTTGCGGCGGCGGCCATTGGATTGACGTTGCCTGCGCAAGCGGCAGAGGAAACGAAGGTTGCTCTGGGCAGCGGGATTAGCTATTACTATGATTTTGGTAATGGGAATCAGGCAGCAGTGACTCCTCAGAAGTGGGGTGGGGCTGCACTGGTGACTGGCGAGACGGCTTATAACTTTAAGTATAAATCCAATGGTTCGCATATCGGTACGGCTGGCCCGTGTAAGAAGGCGAACTTTGGCGATGCGATCTCTGGCGGTGGCAATGCTACGCGTGTCTTTAATACTGCGATGCCGTGGTTGATGCCGACCTCAAAGGACAAGGGCTACACGATTGCTTGCTGGGCGATGCGTGATTGGTCTTCGGCGAATTTGCCGGCTGTCTTGGCTGCGAACTGCGGCACCTTGCCCGATAATGCTGTTGGGGCGGTGGCTTTGGATAAGCTAACTGCGGTGCCTACGACGAATGTGGGCTGGGGATTTTTCTTTGCGAATGAACCGAAGCAACCGGTGTTGCGTTTCTCGATGACGACAGATGGTGCAGCCTTCTCTCATTATGTGATTACGGGCAAGCCAAATACGATGACTGTGGGTCAAGCTGCCACCGACTGGCACCACTATGCGATGACGATTGCGCGTGGGGCTACTGAGGATGCGGTGATCTTTTATGTCGATGGCGTCGAACAGGGTCGTCAGGCTGTCGCGAAGGGGAGCTTTATGGCTGCACCTAAGACTGATGGGGGATTCTTCATGAATACCGCTGATGGCGGTCAGGGACAACAAAATGTCCAGGATGACTTTGCCATGTGGGAACGCACCCTCAGCGCTGAGGAGATTGAGCTCGTTGGTAAGAATGCTCAACCCCTCTCGGTGATTGCGATCCTGCCACCAAAAACCAGCGATAAAAAAGTGATCTCGCTGAACTTTGGTTCAGAAAAGGGTGCCGTTGGTGCTGCGGTTACAGGCTTGGAGTTTGTCGGTAATTGGAATGACCTCGGCGGCAATGGCGAGAATGTTGCGCTTAAGGATTCGACGGGTGCCGCTGGTGTGGCCTCGGTCACTTATAGCTGCCCGAACCTTTGGACCTACGGCGCTACGGATGTCTTTCTTAAGGGCTACCTCGATGATGGTGGTAATGCCGGACGAGTTACGGTTAAGGGGATTCCTTATCCGACCTATGATGTCATCGTTTACTATGCGACCGATACGGCAAGCAATCAATTTAACCCAGCCTCTGTGAATGGGGTGTACTATACCTACGATGCTGCTAATCCTGCTGTAGCGAAGGTCGGGGCGGCGGGCCGCAACAATGTAGCCAATAAGTTTGGCGCGACACAACAAGCTGTCGCAGCGTATGGTAAGAATGCGCTGCGCGTGGTGGAGCAGTCGGGGGATTTGGTTATCTTGGGTGCGGGTAATGCCAATAGTGCGCGTGGCGGTATTGCGGCGATTCAGATTGTGGATAGCCTGGTCGAGATCAAGGTGATTGAAAAGCCCTTCACCGCTTCGGCGACATGGTCTACTCTGGTTGCTGGCGAAATGATTTCGAAAAAGGATGTCGTCCAGCTGAATGCTGCTGATGCTGCGGGCGAACTGGTGTTGACTTTGGATGGCACGATTGAGTTGCGTTCGCTCAAGATTGTGGGTCTCCAACCGTTGACGATCAATACGACCTCGGACTTTGTCGACCAAATCCGTGGCTTGGATCTCTCTGAGTATGTTGGCGAAGTGACGATCAATTGGCAACCGCAAGGGGGCAACCTTAATGGTTATGAGCCCCAGCGTGTGGATACTTCCATGGTGAGCACGCTTGATCCAGCGGCTTTTCGTATTCGTGAGGGGGGTAATCTGATCTTTGCCAATACCACGGGGCAAAATTTGCCTATTCACAATAAGACGATCACGGTTGAACCGACCGATGTGGAGGGGGACTACGCTGCGATCTCTTTGAAGAATGTATCAAATGTCTCGCCGAGTATCTCCCTGACCGGGACGACGCTCAATGGTACGGGAGTCTTTGCTCTCGTGGGTAAGGTTGGCGATGGCAATGCTCGTCTGAATATGACTGTTGACTTGGCTGACACATCGACCTTTAAGGGTGATTTTTACTCTGTCAATGCATGGAATCGCCCCGTGGATACCAAATTGACGGGTAAGGGTCTTAAGGATGCAACCTTTATTTTTGGTAAAGATTACTTTGGTAAGAATCCTCCTCCAGGCACGAAGATTGATTCTGATACGCTTCAGTTGACAGGCGATGCAACGTTGGCGGGTATCAAGACATCGCGCGCTACTGACGTGATCAAGTCGAGCGATGCGAATGTGCGGACGTTGACTTTGACTGGTGCTGAAACCTACCGTGCGAGTAAGACCGAGGGGACGATTAGCTTGGTCTGGGCTGGTACGGGCGCACAAACCTTTACTGCGGTCTCTGCATTGGCTGATTTGACGATCGGTGCGAATGCGGGTGCGTTGAGCTATCCCTTTGAGGGTGGTGTGACGGTCGCGGGTAAGCTGACCATTGAGAAGCCGCTCTCTGCTGATGAGGCGACCATTACTGGCCAATTGAAGCTGGGTGCTGAATCTGTCATCCAATTGCCCGAGAGCGCACAGGTGGGTGTCGCCTACAAGTTGGCAACATCCTTGTCTCTCTCTGGCACGCCTGCTGTGACGGTGGGTAAGGCCTTGGCTAAGGTGGTCTCTTTTGATAATACCAATGGTACGTTGACGATCACTGAGATGGCTACGCTTATCCCACCTTTGGTGGTGACGATCCCTGATGCAGCCACTGAGGCCAACTGGTCTGAGCTGATGTGGACCGATAGTGCCGCTAAGCCTCACGTGATCAAGCCGGAAGATTGGGCTGAGTATCGTGGCGATGTGGTGATCACTGCTCACAACAGCGCACTCTTGAATCTGACGCTCGACCAAGCGATGACCATCAAGACGGTGACCTTTGCTGAGAGCGATGCTGCGGTGACGCTGACGCTCAAGCCTGAAACGACGATCTCGGTGGATTCCTATGATTTTGCTGCGACAACGGGCGCAATCACGGTGGGCTTTGATGTGGGTGACGCGGCAGTTTTGGCCGGCGCACGCACCATCTTCCCCACCACGCCGACGAGCAACAACATTACCCTCGGTTTGGATCAGGTGGTTGAGCTCGATGGCGAGGCGGCCTTGACCAAGGAGAATACGTGGGCACACAACCAAGATGGTTTGGTTCATTTCGCCTCTGAGACGGCTGCTCAATCGATCGACTTGACTGACCAAGCTGGCCTCAAGACGCGTTATCGCTTTACGGGCGATGGCGTCAAGACCTTTAAGAGCAACTTTGACACCAACTCGGTCACCACGACCAATATGAGTGAAGGGAAACCTTTTATTGAGGTGAAGAGCTCGACCCTCTCGATGCACGCGCGCAACCTCTTTGGTTGGGGCAATGGCTATTTTGCCAATGGCGTGATCAAGCTCGATGGTACCGCGGATAAACCCGCTAGGATCATCTACGAACCGGTCGAAAGCTTTACCGAATGCATGAGCGGCCGCTGGGTGATGGCGGGTTATGCGGACATCGTCTCTAACCACACCGAACTGGGGAAATTCCGTATCAAGCAGACGGGTTCTGCTGAGCAGCCAAACATCAAGGTGCTCAAGGATGGTGTGGCAACGATCACGCCGGGCACCAATGGTATGTCAATCCATGGCGCAGAGACGGCCTTCGTCGAAGTCCAAGAAAACGCCTCACTCGTCTTTAAGGGCGCGATTGGCGGTTTTGAAGGAAACGACGGCAAGATCACGAAGACTGGCGC
This sequence comes from uncultured Lentisphaeraceae bacterium, assembly GCA_964478335.1. GTDB lineage: Bacteria > Verrucomicrobiota > Kiritimatiellia > RFP12 > DVOR01 > CAYZIC01. The sequence goes on from CAYZIC010000031.1 coordinate 16,277, forward strand.
GGGTCGATTGACCTTTGAGGGCGTTAACACCGTTGGCGGGCTCTTGAATGTCCTCACGGGTGAGGTCGCCTTTAAGGATCTCGCGAAGTGGGGTGCTGGTACGACCTTGGCTGCTGGCACGACCTTGATAATCGATCAAACCCGCACTGATGCGATGGTGATTTGGAACAAGGCTATTGCTGGTGTGGGTGATGTCGTGAAAACGGGTGCGGGCTCGATCATCATGACTGCCAATAACCTCTACTCTGGCGCAACGATGATCACCGAGGGTTCGGTGACCATGACGGGCAACTCGCTCTCTACGGCTGTCTCCATTGCGGAAAAGGCCACCTTGCGCGTGGTGCCGTTGCAAATCTTTAACAAGCAAGTTGCTGCGGCAACTGCTGAGAACTTTAAGACGGCCACAGTGGCTGCTCCGACTGGGGATGTCACGCCGACCATGGTCGGCCTCGACCAACTCCACCGCAATGCCAACCCGGGCACCAATGTCCTCGCCGCCAATAGCGTGCTCGAGATCACGGGGTCCTTTGTCGTGCCAGCAGATCAAGCAGGCATCTATACCTTTGCAGGGAACTGGGATGACCGCTTGGCATTTTGGATTGATGATGCCGAGGTCTTCACCACCGAGAGCGCAACGCTTGTCGGAGTCGCTAAGCCGATCAATTTGACCGCCGGTAGCCATACCTTTAAGATCAGAACACTCCAACTTGGCGGCGCTCTCGGCACCTATGTCGCCGATTGGCGAGCCAAGGAGATGGCGTTGGGTTACTTTAAGGGTGAAACCACCGAAGTCACCGCAGCCACCTATACCAAGTTTGACCCTACCATTCCTGGTGCATTGACGCAGATCACTGGCCAAGATGTCGCAGCGGTGACCTATGAGGCTCCGACCGCAGTGAACGGCACCTTTGCCGCAAGCACAGCCCGTCCGACAATCACCGCAGTGGGCACCAAGGCGACGATCACCTTCGCACCGACGGCCGATGAATTGACCATCGATTTGGTGCGTTTCCCCACCACCCTAGCAGAAGGAACGCCAATTGACGCTGCAAGTTTTGTCACGACTGATGAGACCTTTGAGATCTCCTCGGTTAAGGTTTTGGCTGGCTACATCTATGTCAATGGTAAAAACCAATCTGGCTTCTTGCCACCTTTCATCGCGACCATCACACAAGATGCCGCTTGGTCGACCCTTGTTTGGACCGATGCTGCTGGCACCGAGATTCCGCAAGACTATGATTGGGCAGAGTACACCGCAGAATTGACCCTCAAGGCCACCAACTCCGCTCCCGCGACCATGACCCTTGACGAAGCCCCCGCATCGACAATCGTCGCAGTGACGGGTGATGGTGCCCTCACCCTGGCTAAGGATGAGGCTTTGACCCTCACCACGGTCGAAACCTATGACATGACCAAAGCCACGGGCGATGTGACCTTCGCATTCTCCACGGGCGATGCCACCGTGCTCGCGGGCACCAATACCATTTTGACGCAGTCTGCTCCTGGCCGCTTGGTCATTGAGGAGGGCGCTAAGGCGAGCTTTGATGGCGATGTCACCATGGGTAGCTATGACAATAAGGGTGTCGTCCACAAGCTTGGTGACTACACCGGTGGCCCTGTCGCCCCCGCTACTGTCGAATACGACACCGCAACACTGACCGTCAACCAAGATCAAAACCGCACTGTGCGCACCAATGAGCACAGTGATATCTCGCTCACGGGTGATAACAGTGCCCGCACGGCTTGGTCCTTTGACGTTCGCGGCGGTATCGTCAAGACTCCTGTGAGTGGCACCCCAACCTGGTTCGGTGCCAATGGTCGCACCAAGGTCTCCGTTTCTGCGGGTGAATTCCTCGCTCGCACGACCAATAGTGCAACGACTGGATCTCAAGGCTTCTTGCTCGGTTACACTGGCACTGCTGGTGGCACATTGCCCGTCACCCTCTCTGGAACGGGTAAATTCCGCGTGCCAGAGGGTTCTTTGATCTTCTGGAATAGCAGCGTGGCGATTACCCTCGCAGATACCGCCCTCCTCGAGGCAAAGGGTATCTTTAAGGGTGGCAATACTGGTGCCGTCACGACCGCAGATCAGTCAACGGTCATGGTCGGTAGCTTGGGCATCGGAGCCGATGCTGCAACCCTGACCGCGAATGGCGGTTTGTGGACGCAACAAGCCGGCCACTCCACGACGATCAATCCCGCGCTCGCGTTGGGTGCCGATACCACGACCACCTTGGCGGCGGATGCTGATCAATCGATCACCTTGGCCGGTGCCATCACCGGTGAGGGTAACTTGACCATCGGTACCGCAACCAAGACGGGTTCGGTCATCCTCTCTGGCGCAACATCCTTTAAGGCCTTGACCGCCACTGCCGGCCGCTTGACCTTATCCAAGGCTGCAACCTTTACCTTGATGACCGTCAAGTCTGGAGCAACGCTATCCCTGACTCAAGACTACACTGGCACGGGCGCAATCGCAGTTGAAGGTGGCGCAACCCTCGATTTGGGTGCGCTCAAGGCTTTGCCTGAAACCAACGTCACCGTGGCACCGACTGCCATTGTTGATCTCAATCAAAAGCGTGCAACCGTGGCTTCTTGGATGCTCACGGGCAAGCTCCACTTTACGCCGACCAATGCAGAAGTCAAAGCTGGCGAAGTGCGCTTCATCGTTTCGGCTGACGTGACCACGGCTCCAGCACTCGATCACTTCGTCTCTTCCGTTTCGATCTTTGAGGTCGGCGAGGTCATCCTTAATGGTACGACCTTGATCCTCAAGCGTGGTGGTGAATTCTACATGTCTCCCTTTAAGGCCACCGCAACAGCAGATGCCAACTGGACAGCCCTCACCTGGACCGATAGCTCGGCTACGCCTAAAACGGTGAAGTCTACCTACTGGGCCAACCTCGACGATGCCAACCTCGACATCGAATTGACCGTCAATGGCGCACGCACAATCACCATGGATGCGCCCTTTGACGCAAACTTCTTGACCGTCAAGGGATCGGGCTCTCTCGTGCTGACTGGCACTGCTGCTGTGGGAATCAAAAAGCTCACCGCCAATGTGCCCACCACCTTTACGAATAACAAGATCAACCCCTCCATCATCATTTCGGGCACCTCCGATATCACCTTGACGGGAACGGGCGTTGGCCTGGTGCGTGTGGGTCATACTGGTAAGATCATTCTTGATGGCATTCAGTTGACCAATATGGCTGGTGGTACGATGGGTATCCCGCTGACTATCGGGGCCAAGGGCGCCACGCTCCATGCTAATTCTTCCGCATGGTTGATCACCGGTAAGCTCTCGGGTTCGGGGCTCTTGACCCTCGTCAATGACGGCAACGGCATCCTCTGCATTCAAAACAACACCAATGATTTTGCTGGTAATGTCCTGGTGAAGCAAGGCTTGGTGATCGTGGGTGCAAATGCCACAGCTGGTGGCGGCGCAGCCTCCAAGCTTGGTACAACGGCTACAACCATTACCATTGCTGATGGTGCGAGCTTTAAGACCCACTTGGGTACCGGTACTGCTGAGGCTCCTGCTGTCTATGAGCCAGCATTCCGCATTCAGCCCGGTGGTACCCTCGGTAACATCGATGGCTTTGTCAACTACACGGGTAACATCGTCATCAATGATGGCGGTAACGCTGACTCGGTCGCCAATTATACCTACTACTGGGCCAAACAGAATGTCTTCTCGGGCATCGTTTCGGGTCAAGGTGTTTTGCGGATCGCAGCTGGCGATGAGCCGGGCGTCAGCACGCTCAAGCTCGCCAATACTGCCAATACCTTTACCGGCACCTACCGCCTTGCTGGTACGACGGCAAATGCATTTAAGTTGATCATGGATAAGCAAAATAGTGTTGGTAAGCCATCGATCGATTTTGAGACAACGTCCAACACCTTGACACTCGGTCAAGACATTGCCCTTGACTCATTGACAGGACAGGCCGGGACAATCGACTATGCCAGTCACGCCCTCTCCGTCGAACGCGGCGACATCTCCGCCCTGACTAACGTCACCCTCGCCAAGGTTGGCACCGGCACATTGATCGTCGGCGAGAAACGCCCCACCTTGCGTGGCGCATCTGTTTCTGGCGTGATCCAATTCACCCCCACGGACAATGAACCCATGCGCGTGACCTTCCCCGCGACAGGCTTCACAGCAGGTACCGGCGCCGTCGTGGCCAACTTTAAGCCATCCATCGACACTTGGAATCTGGCCACCGTCAAGGTGACCGCCACCGAGATTGTCTTGACCGTCGCCTCGACCGAACGCACCTGGAAGACACCCGCTGTGGGTATCGATCCAGCATGGCTCAATGGCGTGCCGGGCTTTGTTGATGGCGATAGTGTCATCTTCCCTGACAATGGCCGCCTCGTCGATCCAACCGCTGGCCCAGAGCCAGTTTGGATGACCAAGGCTACCAGCATGCTCTCTATGGCTGTGACAGGCTCCTACTCCATGACCTTGGCCGACACCATGACCACGACCATCGCGACAGTCGGTAATGAAGCGGGAGATCCAGGCTACCTCCAGCTCAAGACTAAGCGGCACGCCTACCGCTATGTCCGCTTGAGCCTGCTCGCTCGATCCACCACGGGCACGGCAACTGGCCCTGTTGCGCTCTCAGAGTTTGGCCTCTTCTTAGGCGACAAACGCATTAATCAAGGTGCTCAAATTACAGTCAGCGACGGTAAAGGCACTGTCGGAGCAAACGATGACACCGACCCCACCCGCCTGGTTGACGGACGTACTGCTGGGGATGGGACTAAATGGATGTGGACACCTCCAGGCGGCCTTGTCAACTTCACCGATTGCTTCCTCACCTGTGATGCTGGTGAAGGCCAGACCTTTGCGTTTGACAGCTATCAGCTCGGAATGACCGATTCCACAGGTCGCAATCCCACTCAATGGCAGCTCTTGGGTAGCCAAGACAACCAAACATGGGTCGAAATCGATTCTCGCACCTACACCAATCAGCAGGCCAATCGCTGGGCTGTCAATGATTGGTTGCCCGTGATGACTCCTCGATTTATGGGCAATATAAGCCTGCTCGGCGACTATACGTTGCTCGCTGTCAACAATGTCGCCATCGATGGCAACCTCTCATTGGGTGCCAATACGGGTATCGACCTCCACGCAGGTGATACGCTAGAGGTCTCGGGTGTTGTTGCGGCAACAAGCCCAATTCTCCTCGTCGGTGCATCCGATGAAAAGGCCTATATGCCTTTCTTAAAGACGCGCGCTGAGGGCCTTACCTTTAAGCTCCTTGACGAGAATTGGGCTGATGCCTCGGATGGATACCATGTCGACTACCGCGATGGGCAGTATTTCCTCATCTCTGAGAATAGTGCTGGCACCTATGCCATGCCCTACCAAGCAACCGTCGACCCAGTGAATCGTTGGTCCGACCTCGTCTGGACAGATGCCAATGGTGTCGTACTACCAGAAAACTTCCTTGCCTACCTCGATGCTCAAGGTGACAAGATCTCGCGCCAATTGAATGTGCCCCAAGGCGCTCAATTGTCCCTCGATCGAGTTGTCACGATGGAATCCCTCACCGTCGTCGGTGATGGCGAGCTCTCCATCGCAGGTGAAAAGCTCACCGTGACCGGTGCTCTCGACGTCAAGGCAAACTTCAGCGCCGCCACTGAAACCCTCTCCTATGGTGCAATCGCTATTGCAGCAAACAAGGTCTTTACCTACCGCAACAATGCCACATGGGATTTCACGTCGGTCGCGGGTGAAGGCATCTTTAAGAAGACGGGCTCTGGCGAAATGAGATTCTTCGCAGATCGCACCATGGATAATGTCGCCATTGACGTTGCCGAGGGCCTGCTCGGATTCCAGACCGACAACGTCTACAACAACAAGTTTGACATCACCATCCGCAAGGATGCCAAGGCTACCTTAACGAAGGCTAGTGCGGCCATCAATAATATGGCATCAGTCTTGACCCTCGATGGCGGATCTGAGTTTGTATTTAATAATGGTAATGTCGCAAATGGGGCTAAAATTAAGTGCCAAGTCGTTGTCAATGCAACCGACGCTGAGCCTGTTCTCTTTAAGGGCTCTATCAATGGTAATGGCACGGACTTAACCAACCGCATCTCTGGACAGGGTACCTTGACCTTGGCTAATGATGGCACCAACAACAACATCTACTCCATCACGGGTGAAATCGCAGACCGCGCAGACAAGCCGCTCAAGCTCATCATGCATGATGGCAATGGCGTGACCTTGACCGCAAACAACACCTTTACTGGTGGTCTGCTTGTCAAGACCAACACCCTCAGCGTCAAGCCAGGGTCTGTTGGTCGTGGTGATGTCACTGTTGAATCTGGTGCAACCTTGGCTGTGACAGAGGCATCCTCCTCACGCGCTGCGATCCTCACCGGCAAGACCCTCTCGGGAGCAGGTACCGTCACTGGCCCCTGTGAATTCGCCGCCGATGCCAAGCTCGCAGGTACCCTCACGATTGACAATGCGCTCTTCGGTGAGTCGTTGGTCTTGGTCAACGAGGCCGCTGTCTTGACAACCTTTAAGGACATCACCTTGCTCAAGGGCAAGACCGCCTTGACCCTCACCACACCCGTCACAGAAAAGACCCGCGTCTTAGCCTGGGCCGCAGATAGCGCAGTGGCAGCCAAGGCTGACATCCTGGCTACGACCATTACCGCCCGCGGTTACCTCGTCGAAACCTCCGACCTCGGTCTCTTCCTCACGCCAGCCCCTGTGCAAGAAGACTTCATCTCCGTCGATGGCGACGTCAGTGAAGAGGTGCTTGCCTTCCTCAATGGCATGACAGGTGCGCCCACCACACCGACCACCATCACCGCAGACCAAGCCGTCTTGCTCTACGTCTTTGACGCCGCAACCTGGCCCGCCGACCTCAGTGCACTCAGCTTTGGCGTTACCGCCCTTGAGCTCGATGACACAGGCAAGGTTGTGATCACCGCTACGCCCACCGGCTTCACCCCTGGAGCAACCCTCCAAGGCACCGTAGCCCTCTACGCCAGCTATGACCTCACCAAGCTTGACACCGCTGAAGCACTCGTCAGAGAGGCCAAGCCCACCATCACAGATGGCAAGCTCACCTTTGAGCCTCTCGCCTTTGGTAACAATCGCTTTACCAAGATCAAGCTCAGCATTCAGTAAGTACATGCACGAGCACAAAAGAGCCCCGCAGAGATGCGGGGCTTTTTTTGCTACGTCCGACATGGTTATAGTACTGACGTGAAGTCGTCAAATCACCCTGTTAAAAGGGAAGACCAAAGACCCTATGTGGTCGACCTCGACCTCGAAAAATTCTTTGATAGGTAAACCAC
>CAYZIC010000032.1:0-23294 GCA_964478335.1 uncultured Lentisphaeraceae bacterium
AAGAATTACTAAAGATTTCTTAGCCTACTGCGACATTTATTGTTGCAATTTACCGCGAAAAGTGGGGAGTGAGCGAGCGAAGCTCACAGAATGTAGCATCTAGTCATTGATAGCGGCCTGTGGCCTTAGAGCGAGCAGTGGTAGGCGAATAGCATGGGATGGTTGCACCATGGATAACGAGATTTCTTGATAGACTGGGCGGAGGGTATCTCAAAAGCCGTAGCGATTGACCTATCAGTAACTCGATCGGCCAGAGCCCCTCTCCACGACCGTAAGTTGTGCGAGGACAGACGAAGCCTGTCCTCACACCGCAGCAGGCAGTACCTGCACATGGTGCAACCGTATCTAAAGCTCGCCTTAGCGAGCCTTAGCGAGCCTTAGCGAGGAGGGCTTCGACGGTGGCAACGTCGGCGGGGGTGTCAATGCCGACGCCTTGGTCTTGGGTGCGTATGACGCCAATGCGGCCGCCGAGCCAGAGGGCGCGGAGCTGTTCGAGGGATTCGGCCTTTTCTAGTGGGCATGGAGGGGTGGTGATGAGCTTTTTAAGGAAGTCTCCGCGGTAAGCGTAGATGCCGAGATGGCGCCAGTAGAGACCAGAAGAAAGGTCTGGGGCGGCATCGCGGTTACAGGGAATAGGGAGACGGGAGAAGTAGAGGGCATCGTCGGCTTGGGTGAGGACGAGCTTGACGACAGTGCGGGCATCGAGCTGCTCCATGGATTGAATAGGGCTAGCGGCGGTGGCCATTTCTTGGCCAGTCTGGACCATGCGGCGGGCAAGGGCATCGATCAATGCGGGGTCAATGAGGGGTTCGTCGCCTTGGATATTGATGACAATGTCGTCGTCTGCGGCTTGTGCGGCAACAGCGACACGGTCGGTACCAGAGGGAAGGTCGGAGGCGGTCATGACGACTTTACAGCTCTCTCCAACGGCTTCGCGGATGCGTTCATCATCGGTTGCAACGATGATTTCGTCGAGCATGGTGGCCTTTTTAACGGCTTCTACGACGCGGCAGATGAGGGGCTTACCAAGAATGGGGTAGATGCTTTTACCGGGGAAACGGGTGGAGCCCCAGCGGGATGGAATAACGCCGATAATTTTCATAGTGGGTATCCTCTTAATCAATTAAATTAGTTAGCAGGGACGATTTCACGGCCAGCATCGCGGGTCATGATCATCTCAAAGGCAGTGGCAACGGATAGGTCGCAATAGCACATCTGGTAAACGAGCTCAGAGATGGGCATCTCGACGTGATTTTGGGCGGCGAGCTCGTGAACGAGCTGGGCATTCCAGACGCCTTCTGCGACCATTTTCATCGATTGGGTGATGGTTTTGATGGCTTCGCCTTTGCCGAGGCGTACGCCGACTTGGTGGTTGCGGCTGTGTTCGCTCGTGCAGGTGACAATAAGGTCACCGATGCCCGCAAGGCCGGAGAGGGTGTCGGCTTGTGCGCCCATGGCTTGGCCGAGGCGAACAATTTCTCGGAGACCTCGGGTGATGAGGGCGGCACGGGTATTATCTCCAAAGCCGAGCCCATCACTGACACCAACAGCGACTGCAATGACGTTTTTGATGGCGCCGCCGATTTCGACGCCGAGGACGTCTTGGGTGGTATAGACACGGAAGCGGGGGCCATTAAAGATGGCTTGTGCACGCAGGGCGAGCGATTTATCGGTGCTGGCGACGGTGACAGCAGTGGGGATGGCGCGAGCGACCTCTTCTGCATGGCTCGGACCTGAGAGGACGACGACTTCACGGCCTGAAAGCGTTTCGCGGGCGACTTCACTCATGCGATGGTGCGTGGTGGGGTCAAAGCCTTTGGTCAAGCTCACGATCAGGGGATGGTGGGTGAGGCTGGCGCCGAGCTTGGTGCAGACGTCTCTAAAGAAATGTGAGGGAATTGCGAGGACGATCAATTCTGCATTGGCGGTCGCTTGTGCCAGGTCGCTGCTCCAGGTGATTGTGGTGGGGAGGTCGATGCCAGGAAGATAACGGCTATTCACGCCGCTGGCTCGGACTTCTTGAAGGTAGTCCTCAAAGGGTCCCCAAACGGTCAGATCGTGTCCATAGCCTGCGAGCAAGAGGGCGATGGCTGTGCCCCAGCCGCCATCTCCAATGACAGTTACTTGCATACGGAGTCCTCCTTTTGGGCGGCAGCGGTGCGCTGAGCCTGGGTGAAATTAAAGCGGTGCTCTTGTCCATGGACTAGGCGCACAATGTTGGTGCGGTGCTTCCAGACGGCGGCTGCGGTCGTGAGGAAGAGGAAGGCTTGATACCAGATTGGCATGTCGCCATAGAGAGGGATGACGCACACGGCCACGGTGATGGCTGCCAGGATCGATGCCAATGACACCCAGCGGCCGATGAGGAAAATAATCACCCAGGCCACGAGGCCATAGGCTGCACCGAGGGGGGCGACACCAATAAGGAGTCCTAAGCCAGTGGAGATGCCTTTGCCGCCTTTGAACTTGAGGTAGATCGGCCAGCAGTGGCCGACAAATGCGGCAATACCTAATGGTAAACCAATCCCCGCGATTAGAGCCTCCTGGGGAATCAGCAGTGGCAAACAAAAAGCCGCCACAAAGCCCTTGATCATGTCGAGAGCGAAAGTCAAGATCCCCCACCCTTTGCCCACGCAGCGAAAGACGTTGGTGGCGCCGATGTTGCCGCTACCTGCTTGGCGTAGGTCGACGCCTTGGCTCTTGGCAATCAATAATCCAAAGGGGATTGCGCCGATTAAATAGGCGACGATTCCCAGACTCACACTCCATACGATCGGTTCTATTACGGACATAAAATCATCCTCTTTTAATTGCATAGACGCGTAGCTGTACAAGACAGCTACGCGCAAAATTGGCGATTATCAAAACAAATCTCGCGTGGCGAGGCGTTTAGAAATTGTCAGGCAAGCCCTCGACCTGGACTTCGTTTTCACCTTCGGTCACGGCCTCTTCGGCGACTTCGTCGATCTTAAAGAGCGCACCCTTGGTGGTCGGGGAGTTGCGGTAGTAGACCATCATTTGGAGGGCTACCAAGGCGTTACCCAATGCGCGGTCAGCCTTATCGTCTGACAATCGGTGACCATCACCAAAGATAAGTTGAGACACGGGGAAGCCCATACGCTTACCTGCTTGAGTCTGACGATCGCTAGTCAAAGCCTTAAGGTCTTCGGGTCTATTTCTATAACCCCAGTAACCAATAGGATACTTGACACCCTCAAATTCATAGCCACTCTTATCTTTCATCACCCAAGTAAAGGATGCACGATAGAGACGGCTCATGGAGGCGTTCCAAGCATTCCAAGCGGGCGCCTTTTCGCCCATGAAAAACTTCACCTGCGTAGCATAATAAGAGTAATAAATTGTCGCGGGCCCAAGAGACCCTGTTGCAAACTTCTTATTAACAAAGGTTGGTTGCCAGTCCTTCATGTAGTCTTGCGCTTTACGCACTTGTGGGCTATCCGCCTCACCCAAGAGCTGCAAAGCAAGCGCACCGACAGCGGTCAAACCACCACCATGCCCCTCTTTGTTGGTGTACTTGAATTTACCATTCTTTTGCTGCAAGACCAAAATGCCACGAATCGACTTTTTGAGAGCTGGGACGAGCTTGGAATTGTGGACCCCTGCAATCTTAGCCGCTTTGAGTGCTTGCACGCACCAGCCCATATAAGAGCTGTCAATACGATCATTGGAGTTGGGATTCATGTTATAACCAAAACCACCATCACGCGTTTGTCCAGAGACAAGGGTGTCGACAGCCTTTTCGAGGATGGGCTTAATGTCAGGGTTGCGGGTCATAGCATAAGCTTCACTCAAAGCATAAGTCATGATTGGGTGCGTATAGTTGCCCGGGTCATGGCTACCATTAAAGGTAAACTTACCCTTAATCGGATTGTCCCCGCCTAAAGCATCCTTTGGTCCCACCTTTGAGGCGTGGCGATCGAGGGTCAAGAAACGGATTGCGCGGAGGACCGTGTCACCGAATTCAGGGCTACCAGGGATTTCACCGTGAGCCAAATAGGCGAGTAGGACAATGGAGGTACGAGCGAGCGGTGCACTAAAGTTGTTACCGCCTGCTTTACCCCAGTAGCCGACCTCGACCTGCTCACCATTGATGGTGACCTTTTCGACGGTCTGGACCTTTTTGAGGTAACGCAAGTTGGCGACAACGTACTTCTCGACGTTACCGCCGCCGTAACGGCCAATCGCAGCGCCACGTGAGCCAGGGTCACGAGAACCCATGATGCCCTTAACCTGAAAGACCGATGGAGACTGTGCGACCGAGTCAAATTCACGTGGCTGAGGGCTCTGCACATCAGAGGTCGTGGGCGGAGCATCGATGTCTACCACAGGGGTATCGATATCGACAGGAGGGTCGTCCAATTCTGGTGGCTTCTCATCTGGTGGCTCAGGGGGCTCTTCGAGCATTTGCGTCTCGGTCGGGTCAACGAGCTCAACCTCGACTTTGCGCTCTTGCTGCTTGGTGTCGAGCTTCATCATTGCCAAACCTAAGCAGGCCAAGATAGGCAAAGAAATTGCGACCAAAGGCGCACCCAAACGCTGCACTTCAATCATCGCAGCTTTGTATTCGATCGATTCCTTGGGCATTTTGAGGCCCTTGAACATATCGCGCAGACGTTGCCAATAGTTTCTCTCAGATTCCGCAAATAGGGACGCGAGCACGTCCTTTTGCAAGAGCTCCTCACCAGCAGATTCGACAGGAGGTTGCTCGGGCAGATTGGGATCTTGTTGGGTTAAATCATTCATTTCATCTCCTAATTCTGCACTAGAGGCTAAAGAGCGCCAAGTTGGTCATGCCATACTTGTTGCAGATATCCATGGCCTTAACAAGTGCCGAGTGGGGCGAATCCTTGGTACAGCGCACCATGATGGTGGCGTCCTTTTTGGTGAAGCCTGAATAGTACTTCATCTTTGAATCGAGTTGCTCAATCGTCACGGGGGCTTTGTTAAAAAGCACCGAGATCCCGTTGTTTGTCTTAGGATTACACACGTCAATGGTAATCAGGTCGAGCTTTTCTGGTGGCTTACTGACACTGGCGTCAGGAGCCGCAGCAAAAGCGTCCAAGCGCGAGAGAATGTCCTCTTGCTTCATGGTCACGACGAAGAAGATAATGAGCTGGAAAACGACGTCAATCATGGGCGTCATATCAAGCTTTGCATCTTCACCTTTATTCTTTGCCATAGTAAAATCCTTTCGCTATTGAGCTTCTTTAACCATTGCGACGAATGCGATTTTGTAGACACCAAGCGCAGAGCAAATGTCCATCACCTTGCGGACATCTTCGTGCTTGGCATTTTTGTCAACGCGAATCATTAATGGGAAGTTTGTGCCCATACGAGCGATACGTCCTTTGACGGTTTTACGGAGCATACCCTCATTAATCTTTGCCCCCATCACGGAGATATAGCCCCAGCGGTCTACTTCGACCACCAAGGGGGGGACGGTTTGTTCTTCAATCTCTGGAGAATTCTTAGCGTATTCCAGGACGATCTTCTCATTGATAGCTGCGGTCGTCTTAAGTGTGACGACGAAGAAGATGATGAGCTGGAAAACGACGTCGATCATGGGCGTCATATCGAGCGCGCAATCATCATTCTCGCGCTTGCCTCTTTTTTTAGCCATAATAAAAGCCTTGTCTGAGTCATTGTCCACCGCGGTCGGTGGTCATTTGCGTCTCGCCCAAGAGGATAGCCTCTCGGGTGCCTACAAGAAGCAGCAATTACTCTGCTTCGACTTCGACATTACGCAAGTTTTTAACCAAGTCGGTGGTCAAGACCTGCATGCGCAAGATGAGGCGGTTGGCGCTGTTGCGCAAAGAGTAGAAGAATGCAACAGCGGGGATTGCGACGACCAAACCACCAGCAGTGGTGTAAAGTGCTTGAGAGATCGTCAAAGCCAACATGGACATTTCAGGGGCACCAGTGCTCTTTGCCAAACCAGCAAAGGTCAAGATCATGCCCTGCACGGTACCGAGCAAGCCCAACATAGGTGCCAAGTTTGCGCAGACGGAGATCCAGTTGAGGCGCTGCATGAGGCCTTCAACTTCGAGCTCAGCGGCGGATTGGACGGCTTCTTCGATGACATCGAATCCTTCTGTGACGTGGGAGAAGCCCGCGGTCAAGATCTTGGATAGGGAGCTAGGGTCAGCTGCGCAGAGGTCGAGGGCCTTCATCACGTCGCCTTCATTCATCGCTTCTTGGACGCTATCGATCAATTCTTGAGGCATGATCTTTTTGGGGCGCACAAGGATAAAGCCGTCAACGATGAAGTAGGCAGCAGCAGCACCAGAGCCGAAGAGTGCCATCCAGAGCATGAAACCAACGAATCCAGAGCCAACGACCACGCTCCAGAAAGAGCCACCATCAGCGGGGGCTTCTTCTGCAGGCTTAGTATTAGCAGGAGTAGCGGCAGCAGCAGGAGCGGCATCTTGTGCGTAGGTGATAGCAGTAGTACCAACGGTAACAGTGGCGGCGAGCATCAATGCGAGGAACATTTTCTTCATAATTAACTTCTTTCTTGAGTAGGATTAAGGGGCAACGCGCCCCCAAAAGGTTTGATAAAACAGGGTTAGTGATTAAGTGAGAGTGTTTACTTCTTAGCCCATTCAGAATTGGGGTATTCGGCCTTGAGCTGCTTGCGTAGCTTGTCAGCACGAGAGGCATTTTGCCTACCATCAAAAGCCTTAGCGCCCATGTAGAGAGCCTCAGGCATGGCCTCAGTGACGCCTGCATAGAGGAGGATGACACGGAGGTATCCGTCCATGAGCGCCTCGGTGCAGTTGGCGACAGCCGAGCCCTTAGCCATAGCAGCATTGCCCCGCATGACGAGCGCAAATGCCGCCGAGTAGGGATCGCCACTTGCGACAGCCTTATTGAGCAGCTCGTCGAGCTTGGTAGCCTTGTTGGTAGAGATGAGCAAGCGCCAGTACGCGACGGCAAATTCGCCCTGGTAGGCGGCCTTGTCATCCATGCGGATGATCTTTTCGCAAGCTTTGGTCGCTTTGGCGGTATCGCCAGTCTTGCTGTATGCCTCGACCAACCAGCGGGTAGCAATTTGGTCCCAGGTCAAGCGAGCGTAGACATCGGCGATTTCTTCGAGGGTGGCGATCGCACCAGCTGCGGAGCCGGCTTTGACCTTGGCAATGGCAGCATCGAGCTCTGCGGGCTTGCGGATGTCGATGGTTTCGACCTCTGCAAGCTTGACCTCCGTCGAGAGCTTTTTCGTCTTGATCGTATACTTCTTAGAGGATTGGAACCACTTGAAGGTACCGACGAACTTCTGTTCACCAACGGTGGTAATGGTACCGGTCGGCGGGGTCACCTTAGCGTGAACAGTCAAGGTGAATGTTGCGCTGGCTGCCAGCGCCATGATCCAAATGAGGGATTGTTTCATTGTCTTATTCCTTACTATAATACTAGAGCTTAGTTGCCGAGCTTGATTTTGGCGTTGTTAAGGGCGTTGTTAATTGCGACGACGTGCTTACCATCGGGGAATGCCTTGAGGTAGCGCTCGGCATTTTCGATAGCCGACGTGAGGCTGGTCTGGTCTTCGCTTTCGAGCAAGATATTGATCAATCCAAGGTAAGCATCTTGCACAAATGGCTTAGCGAGGGCGTATGCCTTAATCTGAGCATCAGTCAAAGGTGCGATGGGGTTCTCTGGCTCTGTGTTTGCAAAGATGAGCGAGTCGTAGGCGATGACGGTCACGCCGCGGGCGTTGTTGATCGCATCGGGGGATGCGCCCAATTCGCGCTCGGCGTGGTAGCGTTTTTCGGCGACACGTGCAACGGCCAGATCGAGGTCTGCTGACATGGCATCTTTACGCTGGGCTTTGATGAAGTTAACGGCACGCTTGACTTCGCCGATCATCTCATTGCGCGCATCGGCGCTCTTTTCGATGACGATCTTTGCAGCGATGACATCGACCAAGAGGAGGTTGGCATCAAGGGCGACGGTCGTATTGCCGAACTTCTTGAGGAGTTCATTCTTGATGAGGGCGTAGGCTTCGTTGGGCTTTTTGTCATTCAAGAGTGCCTGCGTTTTAACGAGGAGGGCTTGAGCGATTTGGGCGTTGTTTTTAGTCGATGCGATTGCCTTATCGGCAGCTTCGATTGCGACGGCGTATTCCTTAGCAGCGAGCAGTTGCTTAGCCGCCTCAATGTACTGGCCAGGAGTGAACTTGCCATTGGTCGAGATCATCTGCTTGTACTTGGAGATTGCTTCACCACGCATACCCATCTTAAAGAGAGACTCTGCAAGCAACGGAATGGCGTTCTTTGCCTCTGGTGAATCAGCGAATTCCTTAGCCAAGCGATCGAGGCATTGCTGCGCTTGATCCATTTTAGCCTGACTGGTATAGATGGTACCAATTTGGAGCAAAGCACGAGCGGCGTAGAGCCCCTTGGGATAGGTCTCGATGTAGGTGTTGTATCCGGCCAAAGAGGCGGTCTGCAAGGCGGCCTTTTGTTTGTCCGATAGCGCAGGGATGCGCTGCATACAGAGACCAGCTTGGAACATCGCCCCCTCAAGGATCTTGTCGTTGGTGGCCTTTTCTGAGAGGACCGACTGATACTTATTATTGGGGGTCGTAAGGATATTCGCCAAAGCGCGATAGGTACCAGCGGCTTTTGCATAGTAGGCGCGCTTTTGAGCATCAATATCAGCTTGCTGACGAGCGGCAAAGGCTTCTGCGGTTTCGCCGTCTTGCTTTTCGAGAGTTTGAGCATTGGCCGCTTCTGCGAGGTGACGATAAGCATCACCGAGGCGATACTGAGCGACCGCCATCATTTGGCCAGGGCGCTTGCTGTCACCGAGGGTCTTGATGGTCTCTTGGATGACGGCCATTTCCTTTGTGGCATCAGGGCGTTGGCCCTTAGGCGAATAGATATCATAGAGCGCATAGAGGGCGACGATCTTGACCTGCTTTTGGGCGGGCTGATTGTAGTGCTCGACGATGCGCTGATATTGACGAATGCCCCGATCGATCTCACCGGTCTTAATCAAGTCCGCCGCACGCTCTTGGGCGATCTGCGGGGCACGGGGGTGAGTGGGGTAATATTGTGAGAAGAGCTCGAGGACTTCGTTTTTGCGGCGCATGACCTTAGAATCGCCATACTTATTGGCGATTTCGATCAACGCATTACCCGCGGGATTGACAAAATCCTCGACGCCCGAGCAGCCCTCAGCGAGGTGACGGGTGACGGTGTCTGCGTAGAGCTGATAGGTCGGATCCATCTTGCCAGCCTTGCCGCCTGCATAGAGGTAACAGAAGACCATGTTTTTCATTGCCTCAATCGCCTCTTGGGTCATGCCAAACTTGGAGATAAGCTCGGAGAATGCCTGCGCAGCGTCGTCCCACTTATTTTCGCTAAAGAGCACATTGGCACCGATGTACTGCTGCTGACGCACGCGGGTCTTTTGTTCCTCAGGAATTTTAGCACCGATGGAGACCTTGTAGCGAGCAGCAATGATTGCTTGGACTTCCTCTGACAATTCACCAGCCTGAAGGGCGTAGATGGACTCAGGATAGGTGACAAAGACATTGATCAAGTGATTGTAAGCACCTTGACCATTGCGCTTGCGCGTCTTGGGGTTGCGTTCGCCTAAGAATAGTGCCTTGATCTTATTATCGTCAGCAGAAGGCCCCTTGGCGATCTCCTTTTTGGCTTCATCAAGGAGGATCTTACCCAAGAAATAACGGCAAGCGGGCATGGGGCTCATGCGCAAGACCCCCTTAGAACCATCCGGGTCAGCCTCTTTGTAGTTGTCGTGGATGCGCATCAGGTCTACGGTATACTCCGAGATAATCTCTTGTGCCTTATTGATTTCGCCACGGAGACGATAGACGTTGGCCAAGCCCATAATCGCATCCCCAAAGAAGTTATCAGGGATGTAGATCATCTTGCGAGCGAGCTTTTCGGCCTCGTTGACAAGCTTGGTCTTTTCGCCTGCATTGGTCTCTTTTTCGGCGATGACGATGAGCTGAGCGAGCGTTTCGGACTGAACGTTACGCATTTCACGCTTGCCCATCTTGGTCCTGAGCAAGATACGATAGTAGTCAAGTGCCTCTTTATTGCGCCCGCTCTTTTGCAAGAGCTGGATGTAGTTGTAAGCTGCCTTGATAAAGACTTCACGCGTATTGTTATTGGGCGTCTTGATGGCCGCAAAAAAGCCCTTGTAGATGTCATCAGATTCTTTAAACTTCTGATACATATAGTAATAGTTTGCCATTTCGAGCTTGAGCGACCAGGTATCGACCGAATCCTTGTCCGGGCGCGCTGCGATGGTCTTTTTGACGCGATCAAAGTTGCCCTGAGCCAAGTCGATACGAATATCCACCGCCTCGAAGACGACCTTAGATTTGGGGAATTTCTTTTTAGCGGCATCGCTGACGAGTCGAGCAAAATCGCTATAGCCATTGGCGAGCAAGGCATCTGCGTAGTCTCGCTCTGTCTTGACAGCCAATTCCTGTGCACTCAGCGGTGCATCGGCGTCTTGTGCGACGAGTGGCGCGGCGCTAGCGCAAGCGAGCAACGCAAACCAGTGCTTCATATTATTGAGTGGTGTCATCAATCATCCTCTTTTTAATCGGTTGAATAGCACCAGATTGCAAGTTGCCAACCAAGTGCCTATTCCTAAATTGCTCTTCTATAATAGCGGAATCGACCGCCAAAAGCAAGCACAAAGTTTGCAAAATCAGCTAAAAACGGCCTGCGGCCTTTTGGAACGCTCGCAAGCTCGCTCTTGGTGGTCGACGGCGGGAGCGGCGAGTGATTGACTGGCTGAGCAGAGGCCATCTTAAAAGCCGGAGCGGAGCCTGACAATCACGCAGAGCGGGGTGATTGATGATTGCGGCTTGGTGCCGCGAGAGCGAGCAAGCTCGCTGGGGGATTCTGGGGTGGGAGATCGAGTCCGAGGATGGCTGGCGCGGGGTGTGGGCGAGCGGTAATCACGAGCGACCTAAGCCTACAGCAGGGAGCGTGAGCGACCATCAAGCGGATCGCAGTACTCTGTGTCTCTGTGATACAATCCTGCGACGTGCTTCTGGCAGCCCTGCGAGCGTAGCGAGTCCAAGGCGTAAGCACTTCTAGTATATATACTTATACCACATTTTCAAGGATGGGGGGGGGGGGTCTATCGACGATCTGCATTGCAGAGATGTTGGCACGCAATCTGAGGCGGTCGTTGCGAGGCATAATAAAGGTCGCATCGCCTGAGATATTCTCAAAGACGATGACATTGCCTTTGTCGGAGGCGAGTACCTCTTTGACACGGGCGTCGCCCCAACCATGGTCGAATTCGCACGGAGTGGCAATGCCTTTGGCATTAGGACGATAGTAGGAACCGTTGTAGAGGATCGGGGCAAAACGCGTCCAGCCGCTGCCAAGATCGCCTGAGTTGAGCGCTTTGTAGAAGTAGACATCGTAGGTCTCAAAGGGGACGTTCTTAAGAGAGACAGAGATTGGCTGGCGCATGGGGTCGTATTTGACATCGCAGAGCTGTCCGTGGAGGAGCGGGGCGGGGTTGAGGATATTTTGAGTCTTTTGCTCGATCTCCCGGCCGTAGTAGGAGAGCTCAAAGTCTCCCGTGTCGATGCCGCTATTGGTCATCCAGCCCTTTTGGTCGGTCATCGAGCTCGTGTGGAGGGTATTCCAATAGATGCCTTTGCATGGGTAGACGCCGTAACGCTGAAGCGGCTTGATGTGGTAGTCTGAAACACAAAAGTTAAAGCTAATCGCTGACACAGCATTGGCCAAGACGCCATCCATGACACTGTAGATTAGCTCGACATCCGTTGGGGTTAACACGCGAGACCAGAGAGCAACCTCGTCCATTTCGCTGGCATATTGGCGATCTGGATTAGTCTGATCAGCAGTGCCGATGCAAAAGTCTTGGGCCAGGATACCATGGCGAATCAGGTTGTCAACATCGTCTCCTTGGTGTGTCTTGACGAGGATACCATTTTGATAGATGTGGACGATGCGCTCTGTTCGGTCGATGGTGATGACATAGTGTGCCCAGTCGGAGGATTTGGCGGCGATGGGGAGGTCATGTTTCTTTTGTGTCATGAGCGAGAGGATGAGGTTGTCTTGCGCACAGCAGGTTAGAGACCAACCAGGCCCAAAGGTGCCGAGGTGCTTCTTGGAGCCAAGGTAACCGCCAACCATCGCTTGGGCTTGATCAACCTTGAGCCAGAGGGCAATGGAGAAGGATGCCTTATCCATAAAGAGTGGTTTGCCTAGATTGAGGAACCAACTTTTTTTATCAAATACTGCAGCGCGTCCAGAATTGATTGATGGCGTGGTGTAGGTGGGTTTAGCGGACTTGTCAAAGGTTTGAATCGTCGGCTGGATTTTATTCTCCGCATAGTTGTAGGTATTATTCTCAAACGGGAAATAGGCATAGAGGCCTTGTCGAATGGTCGCCGTTTTGTCTGCAGAGCAGAGTCTGACGGGATCCGACCAGATGACCGATTCACGGGTTTTGAGATACCACCTAGCATAGGTAATCGTACGATTAGGATCGGTGGGGACCTTTGCCTCGAGTGACTGCTTTAGGGCGTAAGTGATGGGGACGATGGTTTTCTTTTCCCAGCCGATCAGCGACTGGCCGACATCATTGGGCCCCGAGAGCACGCCCACCTCCATCGGTTGCCAGGATAAGTAACGATAGGCGGTTGCTTTGAGTAGGAAATGGTCTTTGGCCTCGACGATTGTGGGGGCTTTGAAGAGGAGGTTATGCAGGCGGACTTTGAGAGAGCCGGACTTTTCGGCATAGAGGCTGATGGCCTCTTCTTTGGAGAGGGGGCGAGACCAGAGGGCGAGCTCATCGATTTTGCAATGGCTCGCTTTGCGACCATAGCCATCCGAGCCAATCATCAAGTGGGCACCGGGAGGCATCATGTCAACGTTGTCGGGTTCGTTGGTGTTGCTATGCCACTTGGCCTCGTGGATCAATTCGCCATTGCGGAAAAAGGTGACGCGATTGGTTTCACGATTAACGACAAAGGTCAAATAGAGCCACTCGCCCGGGATGAACCAGCCCGTGCGCTTACCAAGCCAGGAGGTGGGGGTTTTCCAGATGAATTGCGTGCCGTGGCCCTTGATAGCGAAGCCTGTGGCATTGATATTACGGTCGTCTTTGGTTCCGCAAAATGTGCCCTTGGTGTCTTTGCTATTGACCCAAAAAGAGAGCGAGAATGAACCAGTTTTGAGCCATTGCTGACCACTGGCGACGACCATACAATTGGTGCCATTAAAGAGAATGGCTTGATCATGGACACCCTGGTCTGTAAAATTGGCGGGTGATTGACTTTGGGGGATCACCCGGCGCTCCATGAGGTTGGCGCAATGTTTGTCAAAGGGCATATAGATCTCGAGCCCCTCAAAGAGATGATCCACGCCAGATTGCGTAGAGAAATAGAGCGGTGTGGAGAGGTAAGCCCTACCCTCTGGCGTTTCGAATTGGAGACGACAGACATAGTACTTTGTGCCCTCGAGTTTGGGCCAGGTAGCACGTAACTCACGATTGGCAGCCAAAAGCCCCAGGTCGATGGGTTTGACACTCGCCCATGCCTCTGGTGCCGGGCCGTAGTCGCAATCTGAGACGAGGAGGGAAGCTTTTAGTGCGTTTGCCATCAGCATCACCACCCTCACGGAAAAGTCCACATGGTCCCCATACTCCACGAGGCGGGCACGCTCAAAGGCGAGGTGGACTTGGTGGATGGCGCAATTCAGCGGCGAGGGGCGATTGCCAGACTTGATCGGCTCTGGCGACCCCTCAAGCAAGAGTGACACATCTTTGTCAAGCGTATAAAATGGCGAGAAGCTCATCTGCTGCGCAAGAGCCATCCCAGCACCCATGAGGACACCAAGGCTCATTATCCATTGTTTGAGACAATCAATCACGTCAAACCACCTATTCTAGTATGTATGGACCATGATCCGTTGCCGGGGGATCCTCACTGATAATCTGAAATGCCGCCACATTAGCGCGCCCAGCCTTGGGGTTATTGCGTGGCATCAAAAAGGTCACATCGCCAGACAAGCCCTCAAACAAAATTGCATTCGCCCCTAAGCGCGGCTCGAGGATGAAACTGTCCCCCCACAGATCGTCAAATCCACAGGGCACTGCGACACCCTTTTTATTGGGGCGATACCAGCGACCATTAAGGAAGATCGGTGCAAAGCGGTTCCAGCCTTGCTGCGCATCGTTCACACTAGAGCCCTTATAAAAGATTACCGAGTAGCGCGCATAGGGGACTTTAGTCAACGCAATCGAGATCGGCGGCTGCGTTGCGGAGCCCACATCAAGCAGTTGACCAACCAAGAGCGAATCATATCCCTCTTTGGCGAGAGACTGAGCCTTTACCGCTCGACCCGTATAGGAGATCGTCATGCCCTCCACGACACGCCCATGGTTGTCGATCCAGTTGGAGACGGAATCCTTTTTAGGTTTAGTCAACACATTAATAAAGGCACCGCGGCAGGGGTAGAGACCGTGATAAGCTGTGGCATCAGGACGATTGATCAAGTCTTGAAAGTCAAAGGTGATCGCATCGAGCCCATTGGCTAAGACCCCATGTAGTCCACGATAGACCATCGACATCTCCTGCTCGGAGAGCTCGCGCGACCAGAGCGCAATCTCAGCCTGCAATGATGGCAGCTGGAAACGCTTGGCGGAGCCGCCAATCGCCCCTAGAGCAAAATCCTCTGTCAAGAGCGAGTGTCGCAAGAGATTATCCACTTGATCGCCCTCAAACCGATTAAGCAAAGCCCCATTCTTATAGATCGATACCCGCCGCACATCACGGTTGATCGTAAAGCCATAGTAGGCCCATTCGCCCGTTAGAGCCTTGTCTGAGTAGGGATTGCGCCGTTGCGTGGTGAGATTATAGTAGAGCTCGCCATTCCAAGCGGCCAGCGCCCAACCAGGATTGTAGCGCGTGATCCAGTTTTGCGAGCCCAAGTACCCCCCACCCCGACGCTCAGGAATCTCCGCTTGGAGCCATAGGCCCAATGAGAAGCACCCATGCGCCATGAATTCAGGTCGTCCAGCATTGATAAACCAAGTATCACGGGAGAAAGCAGCTGCAGTCATCAGATTACCTGGTGCACGAGTATAGACCTCTTGCGGTATAGCACCATCGTGTGCTACAGGTGCCACTTGCGACTGCGACCCCGGTGCAAAGTTGTACACATGATGTGACAGAGGCAAATAAAGCTCGAGGTCATCGTAGATCGACTTAAAGAGGTTGAGCTGCACCAACTCAATCGGCTCACTAAAGGTCGCCACATCGCGCGCCTTATCATAGCAGAACCACCGCGCATAGCGAATCGGCTCATCTCTAAAGGGCAAGTCAAGTGCGAGCTCTTGTACGCCAATCTGGTCGAGTGAGAATTCTTTCTTATACTCCCAAGCAAAGACATTCTCCCCCGCATCCTTACTGCCATAAAGCACGCCACAGGTCACAGGCTGCCCATCATACCAATGCATCATCGCACGCAACTGGAAGTGATCATTGGTTAATACGGGATGAGCATGAGGCACCAACATGCTATACATATAGCGCTTAAGACTGCCTCGATTAACGCGGTAGAGCATCTCCACCTCATTCTCCGAGAGCGCACGATCCCAGCGCAACACCTCGTCAAGCATGCCCTTAAAAGCATGCCCCCCGAGCGCATCCGCTCCCAAAACCAAATCGTTCTTATCCTCGACAAAACGAAAATCGGGCGATTCCACCTCGGGGTCATAAAAGTGCCTCATCGCAACGAGCCTGCCATTCATATACGCCCGCACCCGATTCGCTTTGCGATCAAAAACCACAATTATATGCACCCACCGATCATCGTAAACCGGCACGGCCAAGCTCTCAGCTGGTCCATTGGGTGTCTTCCATTTCAAAAAGGTCGACTGCGCCTGCATTGTAAAGCCTATTTCATCTAGCGCATCCATTGGCCGCGTGCCCGTCACCACCCCCTTGGGCTGATAATCCCCCTTGATCCACATGGCAAAGGAGAACGACCCCTCCGCAACAGATTCAGGCACTGACACCTGGAGCTTTTCGCGACCATGCAATCGCCACGCAGATGCAAATCCCTCATGCGGCACATAGACAAAACCATCCACAGAGTCTGTCGCAATATGCTTTGTGCTTAAGTCATAGACACTCCCGTCGAGCGGTAAACAGCAATTCAGCCCCGTTAAGAGACGCTCTAGTCCCATAGGCATCATCACAAAGCGAGCTGGCGTTAAGAAGGGCTCCTTGTGATCATCCACATAGATCGCCAGCCTAAAGGTCACACAGCTCGCCCCATTAGGGATCTTCACCACCGCAGATATATCAGATGCCGACACCCAATGCCCTTGGTCAAAGGGCTCCACCCGCGACCAGTCTGATAGCTTGTCCCCATGGTCATGCGTATCCATATAGAGATGAATCGAAACCCGCTTTGCCGCCTGCAACGTCACCCCATACGCAACCTGCATCTGCTGTGCATTGATCTGCGTAAAGCGAAAGCGATGAATTTGCACAGCAGTCTTACACATGCCCCCCTCAAAATGCTTCACACAGGGCACCTCAATCGACTGCACTTCATCAGGAAAGCTCTCCAAACGAGCGACCTCGTTATCCCCATAGACACACACACTCCAGCCCATGCACAAATGCACCAGCCAGAGCCATTTAAAAGATGCCAACAGCCTCATAGTCCTCCCAAACTAATCAGATCAATCAATCACGAGTATACTCATCATGCCCTGCCTACAAAATGCAATACAATCGACAAAAACGAGCATACTTAAATAATCGTTACAAACTATATCACATAAGCCCCAACAAGTCAATCAAAAAAGCCTCCCCAAGTGCACTTTTGAGGGTGTATGCGGAGTGGTGATTGTGGCTCGTCGTGACCAAAGGAGGTTCACAAAAGGACTGCGTGGGGCGGCTACACCGCAAGAGCTCTTGCGTGGCCAGGAGTGGTGCTGGTCGGCGGTGTGGGCGGGCTGGTGGGGATGGCGGAGAAGACTGACCGCTCGGTGAGCTTGCGAGCCGTTCTTGCACACGGCTGCGCCGTGTCCCTGGGGCGTAGATGGGATCGCGTAGCGATGCCGACCGTAGGGAGGCTAGAGGATGCAGGTATGAGCAACGAACGAGCTTACTCAATGAGCTGCTCATATCGCACACTCGCCATCCCCCCCTACACAGCAAACTCTGCGCTCTGTGCCTCTCTGCGGGAGATATCTGGCAGTCCCCCGCCCTGCCCTAATCGATGCCGACGATACTGCGGATGTCGTCCCAGGTGAGGGACTTAGCAATTTGGGCATCGGCGTCGCCTATAGTCGCATCAATGAGGGCTTGCTTGCGGGTCTGCATCTCGAGGACGCGTTCTTCGATCGTATTGAGGGTGATAAGCTTGATGGCGTTGACGGTTTTCTTTTGGCCGATGCGGTGGGCGCGGTCGGTGGCTTGATTTTCTGCGGCGGGATTCCACCAGGGATCAAAGTGAATGACGGTATCAGCGCCGGTAAGGTTGAGGCCGGTGCCGCCGGCTTTAAGAGAGATTAAAAAGATCGGGATCGTGGGGGTTGTGTTGAACTTAACACACTGCTCGAGGCGGTTCTTTGTGGAGCCGTCGAGGTAGCAAAATGGGATCTGCTCTGCGGTGAGGGTTTCTGCGATGAGCTTGAGCATGGATGTAAATTGGCTAAAGAGCAAGACTCGGTGTCCGCCTGATTGGGCCTCTTGGAGCAATTCGAGGACTTGGTCGAGCTTAGTCGATGGGGTGTCGTTGGCGGGGATGCGTGGGGTGGGGTCTTTGATCAAGCGGAGGTCGCAGCAGACTTGGCGTAGCTTGGCCAGGAGAGCAAAGATCTCCATCTTGGCTGCGGAGAAGCCCTTCTCGCTGACGAGGCTGGACATTTTACTCTTGGTCTTTTCGAGAATCTGATTGTAGACGATCTGCTGGCAGGGGGAGAGTGCACAGTAGGAGACTTGGGTGATCTTGGGCGGCAGGTCTTTGGCCACGTCTGTTTTGAGACGACGTAACAAAAATGGATGGAGCTTTTTGCGGAGCTTGTCTTGGGCGAACTGCGCTTGGCGACCGCCAAGCTCGATGGTGTCTTGGTAATTGGCTTTGAATTGTTCGGCGCCGCCGAGATAGCCAGGCATCAAGAAGTCCATGATCGACCAAAGGTCGGAGACGCCATTCTCAATCGGAGTGCCGGAGAGCACGAGCTTGCAGGAGGACTGAAGGCGCTTAACGGCGATGGCATTTTGAGTGGTTCGATTTTTAATGGCTTGGGCTTCATCGAGAACGATTGCCCCCCACAGTTGTGCCATATGGACATCGAGGTCACGACGAATGAGCGCATAGGAGGTAATGACGATATCGGCCGATGGGATCTTGCCAAAGAGCGCCTTACGATTGGGGCCGGAGAGGACGAGGCAGGTGCGGTGCGGAATGAATTTCATGGCCTCTCGGTGCCAATTCTCTACTAAGCTTGTTGGGCAAATGATGAGGGCCGGGGCGTGGCCTGTCGAGGCTTTGATGCGGGGTAGGTCGAGCCAGGTGAGCGTCTGCAGGGTCTTACCGAGGCCCATTTCGTCGGCGAGGATCCCACTAAAGCCGCCTTTCTCCAAGAAGCGCAACCAGTAGACGCCCTCTTTTTGGTAGGGGCGTAGGGTGGCATCGAGTGGACCGATGGCAAAGGGCTCGAGGCGTTCGTCGCGGTTTTGCGTTTGGGCCTGTTTACGCCAATCCTTGGGTGCGTCGTAGTCGATCGATGTGGCACTAAGCTCGTCGAGGGAGGCTTTGACATAAGGAGCATAGCGCGCTGGGACTCGGAATTGCCCCGGGCGATCGGTGGCGACGACTGGGCAATCCTCAAAGATCGCCTGCACAGCCCCTACCCCACAGGTGTCAATAAAGATAATCTGGTTACCTTGCTTAATATAGGACTCTTTGCGCTGGATGGCACGATGGATTTCGGGCTGTGAGATGGCTTTGGCGGTGGTGGGGACCTCGTAGGTATAGGAGACATTAAAATCACCGGGGTGAGCATGGCTGTCCTCGATCTGGACGATGGGCATGATGGTTTGGGCATCCTCGCAGAGGTCCTTGAGTCGGCCAACGATCTCGATCTGCCAGCCTTCGCGTATTGCAGTGGTCATCAGACCACCGAGGCGATTGAGTACTTGGTGCTCACTCCCCGAAACGGGTGCCAGGGCGTTGCCTTGGTCGCCATAAAACCCCAGATCGCGCAAGCACTCAAATGCAGCCGCCTCGCGGGCAGGATTGCGTCCAAAGTAGTGGTAGATATCGGCTGGATCTGGATAAGTAAGGCTTTGGAGCACGGGAGCACGGCTGGCAAAGAGCGTTTGCCCCTGATAGGTCACCTCGAGCTGTACGCCGATCGATGCCAGCGAGCCCGCAATTGTGAGCTTAAACTTGGGATTGCCGGGCGAGCAGCTGAGCAGGTCGGCAGAGAAGTCATCGTAATTGATCGCCAGTAATGCCTCGAATGCCTTGAGCTCTTGAGAACAAAAGCGGTAGACATTTGCTCTGGGTACGACAATCGGGTGACGATAGATGTCCCAGTAGGGGGCAGGGAGGCAGCGTTTGAGTGGGTAGATCTGGTGGCCAGTAAAGAGGAATCCTTGGTTTTTGGCCACGAGGAAATCGCCCTGCACGGAGGCTTCAAGAGCGAGCTGCAGGTCGCCAGATGCGGGATCTAAGCGCGGGTGAAAGGCTGTCTCAAGCGCAGTCTCGACACAGCGGATCGGCGTGGAATTGTGCAGGAGCAAGATGCCGCGCGACAATCTGAGCAGTGCCGCAAAGTCGTCGGCATCGAGGGTCATTTTTGCGGGGAAGGGACCTTCGCAGATTTCCTCAAAGAGGCCAAGGGCGGCTTCATCCATCGAGGAGAAGCTCAAGTGGCAGCCCGGGGGGATCTCTTCAGGACGGCAGATTTTCGCCTTTTGGTTAGGGCGTAGGATTTGGATACGCACACCGATGGAGACCTTGCCGATGCGGAATTGCTTGACCCACTCGGAGGCGAGGCCGATCACGAGCTTGGCGAGGATGCCCTTGGGGCTGCGCTGAATATAGGCAGATTCGTCAACGGTGGCGAGTCGCGCGGCTTTGGTGCGCTCAGCGGTTTGGGCGGCAAGGCGCGCGGGGGCATTCTCACGCTTCATGCAATAGATGGCCAAGGCCAACGCATGCTCGCAGATCAAGCCATCCTCGCGATGGGTGTAGCATGGGCAATCGGTTTTGACGCGTCTAGGGGAGAGGATCTTGAGCGAGACCTCCTGGAGTGTGCGGTCGTTGATGGGGACGTGGCCCTTGATGAGAGCCTGATTGCGCTGAATATTCCAAAAGCCTCCCGCTTTGAGGAGGGATTCGGCCTTTTTGTAGAGCTCTGGGGTACTCCAGCTTTGAATCAACTCGGGCGTCAGCGAGATCGCTTTGTGACTTTCGGTGGGATCTGGGGAGTCGATTGCGGTTGGGTGGGCTTTGAGATAGTGCAGGGCGACTGCGATGATGTGGACACAGGCTTCTCCTCGGCGGCCTTGTGGGCAGGAACAATTCGGCACGATGCCCCGGCCGGTGATTTCACCGGCGACAATGCGGCGGCCAGCGCCATTGCGTAGCGTGCCGACAATCTTAGCGTCCAGCATCTGTGCGCCGAGGACTTCGCCTTTGCGCTCGAGCTCTTGGGCTTCGTCAAAGACTCCCTGCGGGCACCAACTGCGTATTTGATCGTGCGTCACCATCTCTGTTATGCCACCCCCGCAAGGATCAACGCAAAGGAGATCGCATTAAAGAGCGCATGGAGGATAATCGGCGCCCAGAGCGTCTGGCTCCGTCTAAAGACCCAAGTCAGCGCAATGGCCAAAACCATCAATGGCGGTACAATCTGCCACAAACCATGGACCAGCACAAAGAGCACAATCGAGATTTCCTTGCCCCAGACACGCGCCACCACGCCGCGAAAGAGCAATTCCTCCACGATCGGTGCCAATACGCAAATCATCACAAAAGCCACCATCAACAGCGGCGCACTCGAGCAGTCTTGTAGCAAGATCACGACCTCTTGCCGAGGCACGTCAATCCCTTGGGAGAGGAGGCTGTGCTCAGTCAACCAGCCAACCAAATAGACGCATCCGACCCCCAGTCCCATCGTGAAGTAAGATCGAGGCGTGCGCCACCAAACACGAAATGAAAAAGGCGCAATAAACCACGCCCTCACTGGGAAATGGCTTACCCAGCAAGAGATGGCCGCAGTGAGCAAAAAGGCCCCCTGCATGATCAGTAGCCCCACAAAGGGGGTCCAGGTGGGCACGGGTGCTGTAGGAGCTGTTGGCGTGGCTGTCAGTGCCAGCAGGATGGCGCCAAAAAAGAGCCCCAAGATCAGGCTCGTCCATTTACGCGAGAGCGTGTAATGCACGTGTGAGCGTATCATTATCATAATAGATCCTCCAATAAAGCATCGCGCCAAGTTGGCGCAGATAAAATCGTGTGTAGCAATAGTGCGCAGGCCACCGCATCATAATAAGCATCATGCGCCATGCGGCCAGGCACCAGGGCTTGCAATTGGTCTAACAGTCCAAGCTCATCAATCAAATCATCTAGCGCATAGGATCGCAGTCCGGGATAAACGCGACGGCTCACCTTGAGCGTGTCCACCCAAGGGCCATAATCGGTCATCGGGGCCATGCGGGCGAGCTGGGTGCGTTCGGTGCCGATATTGTGCGCCACGGCGATGGAGCCAGCCAAGTTACGATGGATCATCGGCCAGACTTCTGCGGCGGTGGGGGCGGCGTTGAGTGTGTCACGCATCGTGGCGTAAATGCCGGGTGCGTGTCCATTAAAGCGATGGTCGAGCGGCACATGGATCCATTGATCCAGCCCCGCTAAATCGATTTGCCCCTGCTGCAAGTAGCACATTCCCACCTGCCAGGGGCGATTTTCCATGCCCTTGACATGGCCGGTGGTTTCAAAGTCGATACAGCAAAATCGATATGCGTGTGCGGGCATTCCCCGATCAACCATACTCAAGCTCCTCACTCTGCGTCAACCACAGGGACGATGAGGATGGGGCATTCTGCCTTGGCGGCTACGCGGCCCATGACATTGCCCAGGAGCCAATTGGCGATGCGTCCACGATTGGCTCGCCCCATTACCAAGAGGTCTATCTCATACTTTTGCACATAGTTTAGGATCGTTGAGACGGGTTCCCCCTCACAGACCACGGGCACGAAATCTGATCCAGATGGGATCGATCCTTGATAACGCTCCACCAAGACCTTTTCGAGCTCCTTAATCTGATCGGCAAAGGGCATTTCACTCTCGGGGGAGACATAATTGCGCCAAAACTGCGCATCGGGTTCATTAAAGACATGGAGCAAATGCATCTGCGAGCCTGGATTACGAATCGCAGCATCGATCGCATAGCGCAACGCCCCATCAGCCTGCTCGGTAAAGTCCGTGCAGAAAAGAATGCGACGATAAGGTCCTACGAGTAAAGATTCATTCATATACGCCTCCTAATCCTAAGATTGGTCATATTAGACTCATCGTGCAGGGTAAAAGCCCCTGTCGATGGTGATTAGTATAGTCAAAAAAAAGCCACAAGTCAAGGTGCAAGCATCTGAAAAGGGCGTTTTTGCGACATTTTAGCCCTAATTAGCGAATCTTGTTCTATTTTAATGGGCAAAAGCTCGCTGCGCTCGCTCTTGGAACGGCCTACGGCTTTTGGAACGCTCGCAAGCTCGCTAGGGGATCCCGGGGAGGGAGATCGAGTCAGGGGATGGCGTGCGCAAATCATCCCTGCGACCAGCCTGTGATGGGGGCACCTGCCCCCATACCCCTGAGCCAGACGTTACCGTCCGGCTACCAAACAAGTATGCCTTCGCACAGACACGTATAACACCCCTAGCAAGCGCCCCTAAAACGGAAGGCACCCCACCCCGGGGCGTGGCTGGGATCGCAAAGCGATGCCGACCGTAGGGAGGCTAGAGGATGCAGGTATGAGCAGACTCGCCATCCTAGCCCCTGCGCTGCAACAGCTCTGCGCTCTCCGCCTCTCTGCGGGAGACACCCTGGTAGTCCTGCGAGCTTACGAGCCTCTGTGTCGCACTCTGTGTCTCTGTGATACAATCCTACGCTGTGCTCCTGGCAGTCCCGCAAGCGCAGCGAGCTCAATGCTTGATGCGAGAGGCGGGAAGGAGGCTACGCCTCCTAGTTCGAGTTGATAGTTCTAGTTCTAGC
>CAYZIC010000033.1:0-23056 GCA_964478335.1 uncultured Lentisphaeraceae bacterium
ACGAACGCGACACCAGTAAGACCGATGGCATCTACGTCAAGAAGACCTCCTCCAATGGCGTTGTCATCACACCTCCAGAGGGTGGCACTGTCGATGCTGCTGTCAAGAGCTACGTCGAGCATTTGCCTCTCGCAGATGGTACAACCCCAGAGACAATCAGCCTCAAGGAAGAGCAAGCAGACCTCCTCTACCTCTTCCAAGCCGCAGAGATCCCTGCAGAACCAGCCAAGGTCGACTTCAAGGTCATCGGTTGTAAGCTCGCCAAGGTCGTCGCAGAAGATAAGTCCATCAGCTTCACCGCGACCATCACGGCTAAGCCAATCGGTATGAAGGCCGGCACCACCCTCGAGGGTACTGCCTTTACCCTCCTGACTGGTGATACCGCTGATGCCGTGACCGAGGTCACTGCAGGGGAGGTCTCCTATGACGCCACCACGGGCGTGGTCACCTTTACGGGTGTACCTCTGACGAGCTTGGGGGCGATTGTTAAGGTCCAGATCAAAAAGACCGCCGCCACGCAGCAATAAAAGGCGAACGGCGGTGTCGCCGATGATCAGCGCAACTTGTCTTATGTCAATAATGCCATCGTTGCGCTGACCATCTAGCTCCTAGCCGTTCATCCCTTTCTTCCCGCGTGGACCCACGCAGCGGTCCCAACAAAAGAAAAAGCCTCGCTTAATCGCGGGGCTTTTTCTTTTGGGCTCGCTGCGCTCCGCTTGATGGTCGCTGCGCTCCGCTTGACTGTCGCTGCGCTCCGCTTGATGGTCGCTGCGCTCCGCTTGACTGTCGCTGCGCTCCGCTTGACTGTCGCTGCGCTCCGCTTGACTGTCGCTACGCTCCTGCTAGCTTAGGGTCTGTCTGGGCGAGGGTCGCCTCCCACCCTAAAACCCCGAGCCAGACGTGCCCGTCCGGCTACCGAACAAGTATGCACGCTCACCTCACACGCCGCAGGCGCCCCTCTCTTAAGCTACCCGTGGCCGCAGGCCTCCTCTCTCTCTGGCTGCAACGGCTCTGTGTAGCAAGCGATGACACGGCTGCGCCGTGTGCGGGAACCGCCTACGGCGGTGCGGGAACAGGCTACGCCTGTGCGAGGACGCCTCGCTCCGCTGACTGCGGTCGCAGACCGCTCTTCCTCGAACTCTAGACTCGAACTCGGAAGTGAAACGAGTAAGCAAGCTCGAAGAGCGCAGTGGCGAGATTGAGGCTTAGACAAGTACGCAGTACTTGAGCGACCGAGCCGTAGGCGACCGAGCGGTCAACTAGGAGGCGTAGCCTCCTCCCACTGTCCACTGTTCACTGCGAGGCCTCGCCTCGCTCCGCTCTTCCTGGAACTGGCACTCGAAACTGAAACTAAAAAGTGGGCGAGCTTGTTCGCTCACTTTTTCCCTCGCTTTGCTTACTCTGCTATTGACTTTTGCAAGGAGTTGTGCTAAATTATGGCTTGCTTTTCTAATAGGTGAGGTGTATCCTCGTCTAAAAAGCATCTATTTATTACTCAAAGGAGCGCATCTATATGGCCGAAAAAAAGAAATCTGTAGCCGCTAAATCTACCGTTAAGTCTGTCTCGAAATCAGCGAAGACTGAGAATCCTGACGCGCTTAAAAAGCCTACTGCTAAGGCTACTAAGGTCGCTCCTGCTACAAAGGCTGCTACTAAAAAGGCTCCTGCTAAGGCTGAGAAGCCTGCGGCTAAGAAACCTGCTGCTAAGGCTGAGAAGCTTGCGGTTAAGAAACCCGCGGCTAAGATCGAGAAGCCTGCTGCTAAGAAACCTGCGGCTAAGAAGGTTGCGCCTGCTAAGGTCGCTGAGCCAGTGGTCGAGGTGACTCCTGTCGAGGTGGCTCCTGTTAAGGTGAAGAAGCCTGTTAGAAAGTCTAAGAAGGCTGCTCTTGAGGAGGCTGTGCTCGAGAAGAAGGTCGCAATGATGCCTAGTAAGATGGCTCACAAGATTACAATGGCGACGGCGAATGTCTTGGATGATGATGAGGAGGATGCTTTTGACAATGTCGATGTGGACTCGATCTCTGAGGATGATTTGGCTAATCTCTCGACGAAGGTTTTGACGAGTGAGTCTGTCGGTGGTACGATGTATGACCGCAATTTGCATGGTGAGATCTCGTCAATGGATATCCCCTCTGAGGAGGAGGAGGCGGATCGATTTGCTGCTACTCATGATGCTGAGGATGATGATGATCTGGAGATGAAGCCGATCAATACTGCTGGGCTCGATGATGATTCGGTCTTTGTCGGGGCACCGCACCATGAGGGCGGGGTCGATCGTGAGGAATGCCGTCGCCGTCTCAAGGAATTGGCCCGTATCGCGGAGGCTCAGGGGGGATTTTTGACCTTTGAGTCGGTCAATGAATTGCTCCCGGAGAGTGTCATTAAGGATACTGATATCGAGATCTATCTCACGCTCTTGCGTAAGATGAATGTCGAGCTGATCGAGGCTGCTGATGAGGAACGCTACAAGACGGAGCATAACTCTGATGAACCGCGTGGCAAGGGGGATCGGTTGGACTTTTATGACGATCCGATCCGTATGTACTTGCATCAAATGGGCCAGGTGCCGCTCTTGACGCGTGAGCAGGAGGGCTCGATCTGTCAGCGTATCGAGAGTGCGGAGATCCGTGTGCGGGCGCTCTTTAATTTGATGGCTTTTGCCCCTAAAATGTATCTCGATGTCTTGGATCGATTGGATAATGGGTCGGAACGTTTCGACCGGGTGGTGACCGATCGCTATGGCGATAGCCGTGATACCTATGTGGAGGAGGTCAAGGCTTTTAAGCCGGGACTCCAGACTCTGGCTACCGAGATGGAGGCGGCTTATGCTGCGCTGGGTAAGGTCAATGCTAAAATCCAGGATGTCAAGGATGGCGCTGCGCCTAAACGTGGCCGCGCTAAGGCTAAAAAGAATGAGGTCGTAATCCCAACTAATCTGATCAATGCTCAACAAAAGGCGCAAGCGCATATCAATGATCTCTCGGTTAAGCTGGTCGAGCTCTATGATAAGCTACAATTTAAACAAAAGATGTTGGAGGCGCTCTGCACGGAGGCGGATGATACCAAGTTTAAGCCCTATCGAACGCTAATCAATGAGCACAAGCGCGTGCTCAAGCAGGGTGGCCAATCTAAAAAACGCCAAGACCAATTGGCTAACTTGACCAAGCGTATGGCCAACTTGGAGCAGACTTTTGGTATGCGCGCGGCGGACTTTATGGGCCTCTTTGAGGAGCTACGTAAGGAGCTTAAGAGCGGGTCGGCTGCGCGTACGGAAATGGTCGCAGCGAACTTGCGATTGGTCATCTCAATCGTCAAAAAGTACATGAACCGCGGGCTGTCTTTCCTCGATCTGATCCAAGAGGGTAACACGGGCTTGATGAAGGCTGTGGAAAAGTTTGAGTATCGTCGTGGTTATAAATTCTCTACCTACGCAACGTGGTGGATCCGCCAGGCGGCGACGCGTGCAATCGCGGACCAGGCGCGGACCATTCGTATCCCGGTGCATATGATCGAGACCATCAATCGACTCTTGCGTATCCAAAAGAAGCTCGTCCAGGAGCTCGGCCGTGAGCCGACTCCGGAGGAGGCTGCTGAGGAGATGGGCATCGCGGTCGAGCGTGTCCGCGCGGTCTATCGTATGGCACAACAACCGATTTCTCTCCAAAGCCCGGTGGGCGATGGCGATGATGCCTATTTCGGGGACTTCCTCCCGGATTCGTCCGCTGAAAGCCCTCTCGAAAAAACCGCTCAAAGTATGCTTAAGGATCGTATCCAGGGCATCTTGGGCACGCTGACTGACCGCGAAAAGCAGGTCTTGGATTACCGTTTCGGGTTGACCGATGGCTACTCAAGAACGCTCGAAGAGGTCGGGAAGCTCTTTCATGTGACGCGTGAACGTATCCGCCAGATCGAAGCCAAGGCGCTGCGTAAACTCCGTCACCCCACTCGTATGCGGGGCCTCTCTGGCTTTATTGATACCAAATAATTGGTGCGATTGTGCGTGGCGGTCGCCCGACCGCCCCTCGCTACTGGTGGGGATTTTTTGTCCTAGTTGGCTTCTGCTCACCCAAGAGGGATATCCCCCTCGATTACCTATAAATAAGAAAGATACCTAATTAATGAACCTATCTACCTTGATCCAAAACCCTATCGCAATCGGTATTGCCCTCGCTGTCATCGCTGTCATTGCAATCGTTGTACTCTTCCTCAAGAAGCTCCCTGCTGCATCTGGCGATGCTGAAGAGATCGAGATCTATGTCGGCAACTTGAGCTATGATATGACCAATGAACAGCTCCGCAAGGAATTCGCTCGCTATGGTAAGGTCAAGTCTGCTCGTGTCATTGAGAACCGCTTTAACCACAAGTCCAAGGGCTTTGGCTTTGTCATCATGATCTATCGTAATGAAGCCGAAGCTGCCGTCAAGGCCCTCCACGACAAGTCTGTCATGGGTCGTAAATTGCGCGTCAATGAAGCTAAGAATAAGTCTCGCGACTAATTCCTTATCGCCCCTCACTACATTCATCCAATAACCTCGCATAAAAGGATTGATTATGGCTACTCCTACTGTGAAAAAGGCAACCAAAAAGGTTGCAGATCCCCGTGCCGATTTGACCGCTGAAGGCCTCGTCAGAGACTTCTTGTGGAATATGCGCTTTAATATCGTCAAGTCTGACACGCGCTCAACTGATCGTGACCGCTACAATGCGCTCGCTTTGGCTGTCAGAGATCGTATCGTCGACCGCTGGATGGCGACGCAGGACTCTTACCGCACGGCTAAGGTCAAGCGGGTCTACTATTTATCGCTCGAATTCCTCATCGGCCGTCTCTTGGGTAACAATGTGATTAACTTGCAGCTCGAGGAGCAATGCCGAGAAGCTATGGCTGAAATGGGCCTCGACTGGAATCGCCTCCGTGACTATGAGTCTGATGCGGGCCTCGGTAATGGCGGCCTTGGCCGTTTGGCGGCCTGTTTCTTGGATTCGCTCGCGACCCTCAATCTCCCAGCTATGGGCTATGGTATTCGCTACAACTATGGTATCTTTAATCAGCGTATCGTCAATGGCGAGCAATTCGAAGAACCCGACGCTTGGTTGAAGTATGGCTACCCTTGGGAAATCCAGCGCCCTGAATATGCCAACCCGATCTCCTTTGGTGGTCATGTCGAGCACTACACGGGCAAGTCTGGCCAAGATGAATGGGTCTGGATCCCTGATCACCAGGTCATGGCTGTCCCCTATGATTTGCCTATCGTCGGCTACAAGGGCACCACCGTCGGCACGCTCCGCCTCTGGTCGGCTCAGGCGATGAATGCCTTTAACCTCGCGGACTTTAACAAGGGTGACTATGTCGAGGCTGTCCAGACTCAGGTCCATGCAGAAAACCTCACCAAGGTCCTGTACCCCAATGACTCCACCATGGCGGGTAAGGAATTGCGCCTCCGTCAGCAATACTTCTTTGTCGCGGGATCGGTCTATGATATCTTCCGCCGTTTCAAGGAAGAGGGCCACGCATTTGAGCACCTCCCTCGTCACGTCTTTATCCAGCTCAACGATACTCACCCCACGCTCGTCATCCCGGAATTGATGCGTGTCTTGGTCGATATCGAGGGTATGAATTGGGATGAAGCTTGGAAGCTGACCCGCGCTTGCACTGGCTACACCAACCACACTGTCTTGCCTGAAGCCCTCGAACGCTGGCCCATCCAAATGCTCGAGCGCATCTTGCCTCGTCATATGCAGATCATTTACGAGATCAACTCGCGCTTCCTCTCGCACATCTCCAAGCTTTTCCCTGGCGACAATGCTCGCCTCTCTCGCATGAGCTTGATCGATGAGAGCGGTGAACGCTACGTGCGTATGGCTAACCTCTGTTTGGTCGGTACCTCTGCTGTCAATGGCGTGGCTGCTCTCCACTCACAAATCCTCACTGATACCATCTTTAAGGATTTCTATGAGATCATGCCGGAGCACTTTAGCAACAAGACCAATGGTATCACCCAGCGTCGTTGGCTCCTCAAGGCTAACCCCAAACTCGCGGCTTTGATCACCTCTAAGATCGGCGACAATTGGATCACCAAGCTCAACGAGCTCAAGAAGCTCGAAGCTTTTTGCGATGACAAGGATTTCCTCCAAGCTTTCGCAGATATCAAGCACGAAAACAAGGTCAACCTCGCGAATGTGATCTTTAATACCCTCGGGATTCAGGTCGCGCCGGATGCCCTCTTTGACGTCCAGGTTAAGCGGTTGCATGAATACAAGCGTCAGCTCTTGCTCGTGCTCTATATCATCATCCTCTTTAACCGCATCCTCGAAAACCCCGAGAAGGAAGTCCAACCGCGTGTCTTCATCTTTGGCGCGAAGGCTGCTCCTGGCTACCAGGTCGCTAAGCTGATCATCCGATTGATCCACGGTGTGGCTGATGTCGTCAACAATCACCCGCTCGTTAAGGGCCGTATTGCTGTCGTCTTTATGCCGGACTATCGTGTCTCGCTCGCTGAAAAGATCATCCCGGCTGCCGATGTCTCCGAACAGATCTCGCTCGCTGGTACTGAGGCCTCTGGTACGGGCAACATGAAGCTCATGCTCAATGGTGCGCTCACCGTCGGTACCATGGATGGCGCAAATGTCGAGATCCACGAGGAGGTCGGTGAGGACAATATCTTTATCTTTGGTATGAAGACCGAAGAGGTCGATGTCAACCGTGCAACCTACAATTCCAGAGAAGAGGCCAACCTTAACCCTGAGATTAAGCAAGCACTCGAAATGATCCGCCGCAATGTCTTTAGCTTGATGACGCCGGGGATCTTTGACCCGATCTTGCGTAACTTGCTTGACTTTAATGACTACTATATGCTCATTAAGGACTTGCCCTCGTATATGGCAACTCAAGATGCTGTCGCGGCTAAGTACCAAGACCGTGAGGCTTGGCTCAAGTCGTCCTTGCTCAACGTGGCTCGCGCTGGTAAGTTCTCCTCGGACCGTACCATCCAAGAGTACGCTGACGAGATCTGGCACTTGCCTGCCTACACGGTGCGCTAAGCCCCGCACAAAAAAGCCGCTCGCAAGAGCGGCTTTTTTTGTGCAGGGTACGGCTCGCTGCACTCGCCGTGCGGGCGGCTGCGCTCCGCTTGATGGTCGCTGCGCTCCTCTCTTACGCTGCAACGGCTCTGCGCTCTTAAATAAGCGGGGTGTGGGATGCAATCCCTCCACTGCTACTAGGACTATCAACTAGCACTAGGAGGCGCAGCCTCCTCCCTCTGCGGGAGATAATCTGGCAGTCCTACGCTGACTGCGGTCGTAGATCGCTCTTCCTGGAACTCGAACTTGAAACTGGAACTAGATGACTCTGTCATCTCCCTTTGTGATACAATCCTCTGCAGCCGCCTGCTTGATTTTGACAAGTTTATGGCGTTTTTGTCTAAAAGGGGGCAAAAAAAGGCGATTTGTACCTTTTTTGTGTCGACAGGGGATAGCTTTTGTGGCATACTACATCTATCTCACTTGTAAAAGGATTGTACCAAAAATGATTTCGTTTCCTGAAAGAACTGGCGGCGTGACGGCTGCGCAGGGTTTTAAAGCAGCTGGTGTACCAGCCGGTATTAAGTATCAGGAGCGCCGCGATGTGGCGCTCTTAGTGTCTAGTGTGCCTTGTGCTGCTGCGGGTGTCTTTACGACGAATCAGGTTGCTGCAGCGCCGGTCGTGCTCGATCGTGCTAAATTGGCTGCGACTGGTTTCTGTCAGGCTTTTGTGATCAATAGTGGCTGTGCAAATGCTTGCACGGGCCAGCAGGGCTTGGCTGATGCGCAGGCTGTGACTGAGGCTGTGGCAGCAGATCTCCAAATCGATCCGGCGCATACGTGGATCGCTTCTACGGGGGTGATCGGGGCGTTGTTGCCCGTCGATCGCATGATCGCGGGCGCTCATGCTGCTGCTCAGTGTCTCTCTGTGGAGGGTGGCGATGATGCTGCTCATGCCATCATGACGACTGATACGGTCGATAAGCAGGCTGCGGTGACGTGTGTCATCGATGGTCAGATAATTACAATCGGGGGTATGTGCAAGGGTGCTGGTATGATCGAGCCGATGATGGCGACGATGTTGGCCTTTGTCACAACTGATGCGGCTGTGGATCAGGCTTGGCTCCAGGAGGCTTTGACGCAAGCTGCCAATATGAGCTTTAATCGAGTCGTCGTTGATGGCGATGAGAGCACCAATGATACGTTGGTCTTGTTGGCTAATGGTGTGGCTGGTAACCAGCCGCTCAATGCGACTCACCCTGAGGCGGAGACCTTTTTGGCGGCGCTTAAGCAGCTCTGTCTCTCGCTGGCGAAGCAGATCGTGATGGATGGCGAGGGTGTGAGCAAGTTTGTCACGGTCTCGGTCTCTGGTGCGCAATCCAATGAGGATGCTCACACGGTCGCCCGTGCAATTGCGCGTTCTCCACTGGTCAAGACGTCGTGGTTTGGCGTGGATCCGAACTGGGGTCGTGTGATTTGTGCGACGGGCTATGCTGGTGTCGCGGTCGATCCAGAGAAGATCCGCATCTGCTACGGGCCAATCTGTGCTTACGACTGTGGTCGTGTGGCTGACCAAGCGACGCTGGACCAAATGAAAGCACTCATGCAGGCGAGAGCCTTTGAGGTTTCTGTGGATTTGGGCTCTGGCTCGGGCTTTGATCAAGTCTATACGTGCGACTTGACCTTTAAGTATGTCGAGATCAATGCCGAGTACACGACTTAAGGAGTGATGATTATGGTAGATGCAATGCAAAGATTTATTGATAAAGCCAATGTCCTTATCGAGGCGGTGCCCTATATTCAGCGATTTCGTGGGCGCTATGTCGTGGTGAAGGTCGGTGGCAGTGTGATGGAATCGCCAGATAATTTGACGCGCTTGCTCTCGGATATCGCCTTTATGCGAACGGTCGGGATCAAGGTGATTTTGGTGCACGGCGGCGGTAAGGCGATTTCTCGAGGCATGGAGGCTGCGGGCATCCCGGCTAACTTTGTGCAGGGCTTGCGGGTGACGTGCGAGCAATCAATCGAGGTCGTCGAGCAGGTCATCAAGCATGAGGTCAATGCAAACCTTGTCAAGATCCTCAATAGCGATTACCATGTCTTGGCGCGCCCGCTCCATGGCGATTGGGTCATCAAGGCTCAAAAGGTGACGGGGGGCGATCCCGAAACCCATGCGTCGCTCGATTGGGGATACGTGGGCGATCCAGTCCAGGTTAAGGTCGATTCGATTACCGAAATGACCGATGCGGGCGTGATCCCGGTCATTACCCCGCTGGGCATTGGCATCGAGGATGGCAAGCTCTACAATATCAATGCCGATGTGGCGGCGGTGGCTATCGCTAAGGCCATGAAAGTCCACAAACTCGTTTTCATCTCGGACGTGCCAGGTCTCCTGCGTGATGTCCAAGATGCTGCGTCGCTTATATCCACTTTGAGACTGGGACATATTCAGCCCCTCAAGGATAGCGGCGTCATCAGCGGCGGAATGCTGCCCAAGATCGATAGCTGTGTGGAGGCAATCACTGCAGGCGTCAAGCGTGTGCACTTGATTGACGGTCGCATGCCACACTCTTTGCTACTCGAAATTTTTACTAAACAAGGCGTAGGAACGGAGATTAAATCAGATGAGTAATAAGAATCAAGACATCGCAGATTTGTACAATATGTATCTAATGAGCACCTATGCTCCTCATGTCGCATTAGTTGAGGGCAAGGGCAGCCGCGTGCGTGACATCGATGGCATGCAGTATTTGGATTTCACCTCAGGTATCGCAACCTTGGCTTGTGGACACAATCGCCCTGAAATCATCGAAGCGGTCAAGCAACAAGCTGGCCAAATGATGCATATGTCCAACCTGTACTACAATGTCAACATGGTCCTCTTGGCCCAAAAGCTCTCCAAGGCTGCTGGCGGTGGCAAGTGCTTTTTCTGCAACTCGGGTACCGAGGCGAATGAGGCGATGGTCAAGCTCGCTCGTGCTTGGGGCCACGACCAGGGTAAGTACGAGGTCATCACCATGAATAAGTCTTTTCATGGGCGTACGCTGGCCATGTGCGCAGCTACCGCTCAAGAGAAGATCCAAAAGGGCTTTGACCCGATGCCAACTGGCTTTGCCTATGCGGACTTTAATGATATCGAATCTGTCAAGGCGGCTATCAACGACAAGACCGTGGCAATCATGCTCGAATTAGTCCAGGGTGAAGGCGGCGTCTTGCCTGCTGAACAAGATTTTGTCGCTCAGGTCCGCGAATTGTGCGACCAAAAGGGCCTCTTGATGCTCGTCGACGAAATCCAAACTGGCATGGGCCGTACGGGCTCGCTCTTTGCTTGGGAGCAGTATGGGATCCGTCCTGATGTCTTCTCTTTGGCCAAGGCACTTGGTGGCGGGTTGCCTCTCGGTGCAATCGTCGCAAAGCCCGAATGCTCTGACGTCTTCCAGCCTGGCATGCACGGCACTACCTTTGGCGGTAACCCTGTCGCTTGCGCGGCTGCTCTCGCCGTCCTCGATGTCATCGAAAACAACGACCTCTGCGCTCGCGCTAAGGAATCTGGCGAAATCCTCATGGAGGCCCTCGAAGGTTTCGCAGAAGCTTACCCCCAAGTCTTGGCCGTCCGCGGTATGGGATTGATGGTCGGCCTCGTCGTCGATGGCTCTGCTAAGGAAATCGTCGACACCTGCCGCAACATGGGATTGCTCTGCTGCACCGCTGGCGAACACGTCGTCCGCTTCTTGCCCGCACTCACCGTGAGCGAACGCGACATCGAGGAAGCTCTCGATATGCTCGGTGATGCTTTCGAAGAGCTCTACGCTAAATAATTTAACCATTCATACACATCATTATTAATAGGAGATATTAAAATGGCTCTCTCAATCAAAGACCTCAAAGGCAAAGTCGCTGGCACTTGCGTGTCGGGCGGTTTGGATTCTCGTACCATCGCTAAGTTGATGGTCGAGGAAGGTGTCAAGGTCATCGGTTTCACCGGTGGCATTGGCCAACCTGACGAAAAGGACATCAACGATGTCGCTACCCGTATGTCTGTCTGCGGTATCGAAACTGTCATCGTTGACTTGCGCAACGAAATGGCTGACGCTTGCTACGAAGCGATCAAGGCTCAAGCCATGTACGACGGCGGCTACTGGAACTCCACCGGCATCGGCCGTGCAGTCACCATCAAGGGCCTCGTCACCGAAATGAAAAAGCGCGGCTGCGATGTCCTCGTCCATGGCGCTACTGGCCGTGGCAACGACCAAATGCGTATCGAGCGCTACACCAATGTCTTCGCTCCGGATATGAAGGTCTACGCTCCTTGGCGTGACGCTGTCCTCCTCGAGAAATTCCCTGGACGCACCCAAATGGTCGACTACTTAGCTCAATACGGCATCGAAGCTTTTGCTGGCGGTAAGAAAAAGTACTCCACCGACGCGAACCTCGCTGGTCTCTCTCACGAAGCTGAAGACCTCGAATCCATGGAAACCTCCATGTCCATCGTCGAGCCCACCATGGGCGTCTGGCCTCAACAGGCTCCTGACACCCCGGAAACCGTGACCATCCGTTTCGAAAAGGGTCGCGCTGTCCAAATCAATGGCGCTGATGTCTCCCCGCTCGAAGGCATGGTCTTGGCGAATACCATCGGTGGTCGCAACGGTATCGGCATGAAGCACGCTCTCGAAAACCGCATCATCGGCACCAAGAGCCGTGGCGTTTACGAAGCTCCCGGTATGGAATTGCTCGGTACCGCAATCCGCTACGTCTACCAAGCCACCATGGCTCGCCGCGAGACGGCATTTTTCATGAGCTTGTCTAAGCTCATCACCGACCAGATCTACGATGGCCACTACTTTGACCCCGTCTGCGTTGCTGCTCGCGCTGCTGTCGATACCTTGGCTCAATACGCCAATGGCACCGTCACTCTCAGCCTCTACAAGGGTAACATCTTCTTTGATGCATTGACCGATTGCCCCGCAACGATCTACAACGAAGAAGACTCCTCCATGGAAGCTTCCGACGGCATCAGCCCTGTCAGCTCACAAGGCTTCGCTGAAGTCCAGAGCGTCGAAGCCATCTCCTTGGCTAAGGCTGGCCAAATCGCTGGCATCTAAGCCCAATCAGCAGCCATCTGCTGATCAAAAAGCCGCTCTATCGAGCGGCTTTTTTCCCTCTTGAGAGCTTATTGACCTCGATAGGTGCACCGATGAAAGTTTCCTTGGCTTGGCTGGCTTTTACGCTTGAAACTTCAAGCAAAATAAGGTACACTAGGGCTTTCTTTACTCAATCTTAAATGACACGGATAGACACATGGATTATTCATTACCAGAATTAGAAGATTTGCATCTCGACGAAGAGCAGTTGACCTTTATGAAAGAGCTGTATCAAGTGGAGAATACTGCAAGTCGTCCAGCCACAAAGCGTCGTCTGCTCTCACTGTTTTCTGGTGGAGGTGGTATGGATCTTGGTTTTGAGGGTGGCTTTAGCGTACACCGTGCTTGTGTGAATGAGCTCTTTTATGCCAATTGGCTCGCCGAACCAGTGCCTGGCAAGGCTGATTGGGTGCGTCTACCCACGACCTCTTTTGAGACGGTCTTTGCTAATGACATTGAGCCTGCCGCAGCCCGTGCATGGCGTTACTATTTTGCAAAGAGGCACTCTGTCGAAGGTCGCTACCAGACT
The DNA here is from genome assembly GCA_964478335.1 of uncultured Lentisphaeraceae bacterium. GTDB lineage: Bacteria > Verrucomicrobiota > Kiritimatiellia > RFP12 > DVOR01 > CAYZIC01. The sequence continues at coordinate 12,688 of CAYZIC010000033.1, forward strand.
CGCAGTGTTGTCGATCTGGTCAAAGACCACGAGGCTGGTAAGTTTGAGTTTCCCGCAAAGATTGATATCGTCACGGGGGGATTCCCTTGCAATGACTTTAGCGTGGCGGGCAAGCGTAATGGATTTGATAGCCACCGGTCGCATACGGGTGAGCTGCGCTCTGGTGAGGAAGCCTCCGCAGAATCGCGTGGTAAGCTCTATTGGTGGATGAAGCAAGTTGTCGAGATCACAAAGCCCAAGGTCTTTGTCGCCGAAAATGTCAAGGGTCTCGTCTCTCTGGCTAATGTTAAGAAGATTATTGAGGATGACTTTAGGCATATCTCAGGGGGGTATCTTGTGGTACCTGCGCAGGTGCTTTTTGCGCCAGACTATGGCGTGCCACAGACCCGTGAGCGTGTGATCTTTATCGGGTTGCGCAAAGACCAGCTCAAGCCAGAGGCTCTCGAGGCGCTCTCTCTGCCTGTCGTTGCCTCGGACTATTCTCTCTACCCTCCTGCCACTCATGCAATCGTAACTACGAAGCTCTTGAAGAAGTATGTGCCTGTGGGTCAAGTCTTCGCAGATCTCGTTGAACCCGAGCTCGCACAGGATCTCAGCCAAAAGACCTTCTCTCAAGCTAAGTTTATGGGCACGCATTGTCAAGGGCAAAAGGAAGTAGATCTTACCCAACTCGCCCCAACGATTCGAGCAGAACATCATGGTAATATCGAGTATCGCCGTTTGAGTGCTGAGCATGGTGGTAAGCATCATGACGAATTGGCTAAAGGCTTGCCAGAGCGTCGCCTCACTGTTAGGGAATGTGCCCGCGTGCAGACCTTTCCTGACGACTACGACTTTGTGATCAATAAGGTCGAACCAGACCGTGTCACTTGGTCGGATGATAATCTGATGGGATCGTCGCGAGCGAACTATTTGAATTCAACGGCGGGCTATCGTATTATTGGTAACGCCGTGCCACCATTGCTTGCCTATCACATTGCCCATCGCTTAGAAGTGCTGTGGGATCGTCTCTTTATCGAGGAGTAGGATTATGGTTTATTCTGAGAATCGCCAAGCACATCAAGACGAATTTGAATCGCTCCTCTCGCAAACTTGCGAGCAGATCCGGCAGGCGTATCAGAATAAGGCATATACGCCTGCAGAGTTTGAAGAGGTCGTCTTTGTCGCAATGACTCAGGTGGCTGTCGGCACGATCTTTGAGGGTACCATTCGACTCATTTCTGGTCATAAGTTCCCTGATATTGTCGCCTACAACTACTATGGGGTCGAGGTTAAGCTCACGCAGCAAGATCACTGGACGACGATGGGTAATAGCATCCTAGAGAGCTGTCGAATCCCAGGTGTAGAGCGCATTTACCTCTTGATGGGCAAGCTCGGAGGACAGATGGATGTGAGATTTCGAGTCTATTATGAGTGTGTCAAAGACGTCGCAGTGACCCATTCCCCTCGCTATTTACTCGATATGAACCTCCCTGTTGGCGAGTCGGTATTTGATCACTTACAGCTCGACTATGACCACGTGCGAAACGCTGAAAACCCCATCCAGATTTTCGTCGATTACTACTCTAAGCTCTTAAAGCCAGGAGAAGAGCCTGCTTGGTGGATGAATCCAAGTCAAGCTCAAGAGCTGAAGGCTACGCCTCTGCGGATTACCTTTTGGAAGGATTTGCCAAAGGATATGCGAGTGAAGATTCTTGGAGAGTTCTTCTTTCTCTTTCCTGAATTATTTACAGGTGGATCGGTCAAGTATGAGGCCTGTGCGCTTTATTTGATCAAAGAGTATGGCGTGATTAATGCCTCCTTACGAGATGTCTTTTCGGCGGGTGGCAAGAGTATCGAGCGCTTCGGTGAAAAGACTTTTAAAGACTGCTCGAGCATCTATCGTCATTTTAATCTTGCGAAAGAGAGCTTCGTCACGGCGCTCAAGACGTTGCCCCTCGAGATTTGCCAATCCTATAATCCGCAGTATCGTCACCTCTCTCCGCTCCCTGAGCAACGCTTTACGTGCTGGACTAAACTCTTTTGTGCATCTGCAACCAAGCGTAGCCTACACAAGGCAATTGTCGCTGATATCAAAACTCTGATCTAACTATTATGTATCTAAAGCAACTCGAAATCCAAGGCTTCAAATCTTTTGCAGATCGCACACGGCTCACCTTTGAGCCGGGGATGATTGCGATTGTCGGGCCAAATGGCTGCGGCAAGAGCAATGTCTCGGACGCGATCCGTTGGGTCTTGGGCGAACAGCGCCCGTCGGCGTTGCGGTGTGGTAAGATGCAGGATTTGATCTTTAATGGGACCGACTCGCGTAAGCCGGTGGGCATGGCGGAGGTTTCGCTGGTCTTTAGCGATTGCGAAAAGGTCTTGGGCACCGACTACAATGAGGTGACAATCACGCGCCGGGTGCACCGCACGGGTGAGAATCTCTATTTCCTCAACAAGGTGCAGTGTCGTCTCAAGGATCTGCAGCGGCTCTTTATGGGCACGGGTGTGGGTACGACCTCTTATTCGGTGATGGCGCAGGGGCAGATCGATGCGATCTTGTCCTCGAAGCCTGAGGACCGCCGGGCGGTCTTTGAGGAGGCGGCGGGTGTCACCAAGTTTAAGGCCGACCGTAAGGAGGCCATGCGCAAGATCGAACAGACCGAGGCGAATTTGACGCGCCTGGAGGATATTTTGCGCGAGGTCGCTCGCCAGATCGCTAGCTTGCAGCGGCAGGCCGAAAAGGCTGAGCAGTTTAAGCGTCTCCAAGCGCAGCTCCAGGAGCTCGACTTGGCGGTGAATACACTGCGTATGAGGGCTTTTGAGGAGCAGATCGCTGGCGCGGCAATCGATTTGGCCGCTGAGCAGGGCAAGATCTCTCAGTATCAGCAGGCCAATGAGGAGCTTGCGGTGCAGATTGCCTCGGTCGAGGCGCAAATGGCTGAGGCGGAGGCGCAGATCAATGTCCTGACCGAATCGCTGGCTCAGGCTCGCGCCAAGCAGACGCGCGCTGATGAGATCATCCGTACCAATACGCAGCGTATTCAGGAGTATGAGCTTTGGCTCAAACGCGATGCCGCCGAATGCGACGAACTGCGCACCCAAAGCCTCGCCTCGACTGAGTCTCCTGATGCGGAGGCGGCAATCGATTTGGAGGCCTTTGAAGAGGAGGCGCTGGTTGCGGAGCAGGATATGGAGGAGGCGCAGGCGAACTTTGACGACCACCAGCAAACGTTGGTCGGTCTGCGTGATCGGCTGGCTCATGCTCGCGATCGCCAGTTGGCGGTCGAGCACCATTTGACGACTTGCCAAGGGCAGTTGGTGGACTTTGAGCGGCGCCAACGCGAAGCGCTCGCCAAGCACCAGGAGCTCTTGCTCAAGCAAGAAGAATCCGCCGCACGGCAAGTGCTGGCTGATGAGACATTTGAGCAGGCTCAAGAAGCCTTTGACCTCGCGCAGGAAACCATTGAGCTGGCGCGAGAGGAATTGATTGAGGTCGATGAGTCGCGCAGTTATCGCGCGGCTGACCTCCAAGAAAAGCAAGCCGCTCGCGAGGCTCTACTCTCGAGTCGTACGGCATTGCTGGCTAAGATTGATGTGCTCTCTGCGCCGTTGGCTGATCAAGCGGGGGCGGCGTTGTCGCGATTGCTCGATCCCGCAAATCCCCTGGGTGTGGCATCGGGAGATCTGGTGGGAGCCTTTGCCGATGTGATCGGCCTCAAGGCTGATGCGCCTGCCATTTTGGCGACGGTCTTTGGCCCTTGGGCGGGTGCCATGGTGGTCGCTGATGCAGACGCTGCCAAACGGGTTTTGGCGCGATTGACAGGCGAGGCTGCAGGCCTCGCAGTCGACTTGCTCGTCGCACAGACTCCAAGCACCGCTGCATCCCACCCGCTCGAATCATGGGTCCGCTGTGAGGAGGCTCTTAAGCCGCTGGTACGGCGTCTCTTGGCGCAGGACACATTGCTCGATGGCATGACGAGCCTTTCGCCGGATGGGGATATTCGCCGCCATCCTGTGATGGATCGTCAGGATCCCTTGATGCGTCAAGGCTTGGTCGATGAGCTCGAATCCCAGTTGGCGCAGATCGAGGCGCAGATCACCACGGCCGATGGCGAGATTGCTCGCATTGAGGCGGAGATCGATGCCATGACCAGCCAATGGAATCGCGCCAAACAGGCCCTCGAAAAGGCCCAGCATACCCTCGCCCAAACAGAGGCGGTCTTGACCGTGGCCAAGCGGGGCGCAATCCAAGCCCGCGAAGAGGCTCTTCGGCAGGCGGATGCCTTTGCCGCATGGCAGTCGACCAGCGAGGGCGCCCTCCAAGATCGCGATGCGCTGCAGCAAGCTCTCGTAGCTGATGAAGCCCAGCGCGAAGAGATCGTCAAGCTGCTCGCTCAGGGCAACCAAGAGCAAACTGCACTCGAAGCCGCCACCGCAGTCCTTTCGTCGCGCTTGACCGAGGCGCGCATTCGTTGCGCGGGGATCAATCAGCAACGTAACCATCTAACCGCTCAGCGCGAAGCCCAACAGCGCCGCATCGAGGATATCAAGCGCACCATTGCCGCTCGCGAAGCCTCCATGCAGACTTACCATCAAGCCATTGCCAAGCTCCAGCAGGAAATCGCCGACTTGACTCAAGCTCAAGCCCCCATGGATGAGGAAAATCAATCCATCGTCTCCGCCATCGAGGCGGTGCGTGCCCATAAGCAAGCACTCGACCAAACCCGTCAAGCGCACTTCGCATCCTCTAAGGAGAATGCCCTCTGTGCCGAGCGCAGCCAACAAACCGCCTCCAAGCTCGAGGTCGCCTTGGCCGAAGCCCGCCTCAAGCGCCACACCCTCCTCGAACGCCTCTGCGCAGACTATGCCTTGACCGAGCAGACCCTGCCGCCACCACCAGAAACCCTCCCGATGCCAGAGGACGAATGCGATGCGACCATCGCCAAACTGACTGCGCAGATCGCAGCGCTCGGATCGGTCAACCTCTTGGCGATCCAGGAATTTGAGGCGCTTCAAGAGCGTCAGGCATTTATGCAAGGCCAGTATGATGATTTGATGCTTAGCAAAACGCAAATCCTCGACCTCATTCAGACCATCAATACCACCTCGGGTCAGCGCTTTAGAGATACCTTTAACCAAGCGAACGCCAACTTCTCGGCGATGTTTTCCAGGCTTTTTCATGGGGGTGAGGCAAAGTTGATCCTCCTCGAAAACAAAGAGGACCCCTTAGAGTGCGGCATCGACATCATCGCCCGCCCCCCAGGCAAAAAGCCCCAAACCATCTCGCTACTCTCAGGTGGTGAACGCACCATGACTGCAGTTTCATTGCTCTTTGCAATCTTCCTAATCAAGCCGGCGCCATTCTGCCTCTTAGACGAATTGGATGCTGCGTTGGACGATTCAAATATCGGCCGCTTCGTAGCGGCCCTTAAGGACTTTCTTGTCCATTCTCAATTCTTAATCATCACACACAATCAGCACACGATTGCTGGTTCGGACATCGTCTACGGTATTACCATGCCCGAAAAGGGCATCTCCAAAGCCCTCTCCATCAAGCTCGGCTAGGGACTGCCAGATGTCTCCCGCTGAGAGGCGGAGTGCGCAGAGAGCACTGCCAGATGGACACGGTCGCCTGCGTCGGGCGGTCAGCGTGGGGGATTGGGGAGCTCGGGTCAGGGACATTGGGTGCTCGCCGCCCCAAACCCTGGCAGGCCATCCCTGCGGTCGGCCTATGATAGGGGGCTAGGGCGAGGGTCGCCTCCCACCCCTATAACCCCTAGCCAGACGTGGCAGTCCGGCGACAGGACAAAATAAACGGCAGGGGCAAGCCCCTGCTTGCTTACGGCTTGGTGCCGTAAGCCGCTCGCTGCGCTCGCTAGGATTGGTCAGGGGCGGTGGATCGAGTCAGGGGTATGGGCGGGCTGGTGTGGATGGTGGTGGCGTGAGGCTATGATCAGCTAACGCCAGCGAGTTACCCAAATCCCAAACTCTAACTCCTAAAATCCTCAAGGCTCTCTAGCTGCGGAGGTCTACGATGGCTTGGGCCATGTCTGCTTGCTTAAAGAGGTAGCTGCCGGCGACGAGTTGGTTGGCGCCTGCTGCAATGGCTTGGCGGCCGGTTTCGCCATTGATGCCGCCGTCGACCATGATGTCGATGGTGGGGGCTGCTTGGCGGATTTGGGTGATTTTGGGGAGGACGTCAGCAATGAATGATTGGCCGCCGTATCCAGGGAAAACGGTCATGCAGAGGACTTCGTCAATGCAATCGAGGTAGGGGAGGATTGCTTCTGCGGGGGTGTCTGGATTGAGGGCAAGGCCTACGCGCACGCCGCGGTCGTGGATCATTTGCGCAAGGGCGCGTACGTCGGGGTTGACCTCGATGTGAAATTGGATGGTGGTGGAGCCTTGGTCGATGAATTTGGGAGCGAAAAAGGCTGGATCGGTCACCATGAGGTGGGTGTTGATGGGGTAGCCCTCGGGGAGGTATTTCTTGGCCATGGCGCAGGTGTCTGGGCCGAAGCTGAGGTTGGGGACGAAGTGGCCGTCCATGATATCGAGGTGGAGGGCATCGGCACCCGAGGTGACGACGCGGGTGCAGGCGTCGGCAAGGTAACCATTGTTAGCGGCGAGGAGGGAGGGGAGGATTTGGATCTGCATGGAGGGGTCTCTATTTTGATGCGAGGTATTCGGCGAGGCCTTGGCTGCGTAATTTGCAGGCGGGACATTCGCCGCAGCCGTCGCCAGGTGTGCCGTTGTAGCAGGTGAGGGTACGGGTACGGATGAAGTCGAGCTTGCCGAGTGAATCGGCCAGTGCCCAGACTTCGGCCTTGGTGAGGTGTTGGAGTGGGGCTATGATTTGGCAATCCCACGCCATGGCGAGGTTGATTGAGTCATTCATTGATTTGACAAAGACTTCGCGGCAGTCTGGATAGCCGCTGTAGTCGGCATCGCTGACGCCGATGATCAGACGATTGATCGATTGACTCTTGGCATAGACTGCGGCCATCAGGAGAAAGAGGGCGTTGCGGCCTTCGACAAAGGTATTGGGCGCAATGGCACCGGGGGCCTTATCAATCGGGGTGGTAGTATCCATGAGGGCATTGTGGGTGAGCTCTTTGTACCAGGTGGCATCCATGATCTTATGGTCGGCGATGTGGAGCTCTTGGGCGATCTCTTGGGCGATCTCGACCTCGAGCTTGTGGCGCTGGCCATAGTCAAAGGTAATGGCGTGCACGGCATCGGCACCATAGGTGTCGATGGCTTGTAGGAGACAGGTGGTGCTGTCTTGCCCACCCGAAAAGATCACCAATACGTGTTGCTGTGCATTCATTAGCGATTATCCACTCGCTCGAGATTGATGTCGTGCATGACTAGGCGCTTGCGGGCGATTTCCTCAAAGGGGGTGCTCGGGCGGCCGTAGTTGCAATAGGGGTCGATTGAAATCCCACCACGGGGCAAGAATTTGCCGGTGATCTCGATGTAGCGCGGGCTCATGAGCTTGATGAGGTCTTTCATAATCAGATTGACGCAGTCTTCATGAAATGCCCCATGGTTGCGGAACCCAAATAGGTAAAGCTTGAGCGATTTGCTCTCGACCATCAATTTGTCTGGGATATACGAGATGTAGATCGTGGCAAAGTCTGGCTGGCCGGTGATTGGGCAGAGGCTGGTGAATTCTGGACAGTTAAACTTGACCCAATAGTCATTGTCTTGGTGCTTATTGATAAAGGTCTCAAGACGCGCTGGCGAATAGGTATCAGAGTAGACCGTCTGCTTGGCACCCAAGAGGGTGAGGTTTTCGGCACCTTTGGGTGCTGGGGGCGGCTCGGGTGTCATCAATGCCTCTCGGTCGGCTTGTCGTGATTGCTGCGTGACCTTAATTGCGGTTGGGTCGGGTGCTAAGCCTTGATGAATCGGCATCAACGGCAATACGGGGCTTGTGTCGCGATTGTCGCGGTAGTCTCCACGATCATTGCGGCGATTACGGTCATTGCGGTCATTGCGGTCATTGCGACGATTGCGATTGCGGCGATCATTGTAGCGGTCTCCACGATCGGTGCGATCGTGGCGGTCACCACGGTCGTTGCGTGGCTGGCGGTTGTCCTCAGCAGGCGCTGGGGCTGCCTCTTGCTGAGGAGCAGGTGCCGTCGCAACCTTAGCCTCGGGAGCTGGTGCAGGCTTGACATCGGCCTCGGGGGCTGGGGTCGGCTTGACCTCGACTACGGGGGATTGCGCAGGTTGAGCAATCGCCACAGAAGCCGGTGCGGCTATTGCTGGGGCTGGAGTGGTTTCTGCGGCGGCTTTTTTGGTAGAGGTTCTGGGGGCACGAGGCTTTTTAGCGGGTGCTTTGGCGACGCGGGTGACGCGTTTGGTGGGTTTCTTTTCCACGGGAGATTCTTCGGCCATAGGGATTCCTTATAAGTCCTTAAAAACGCCCCCTAGTATACGACAAATGGCGCTAAAAGTCAATAGCGCACTGAGATTATTTAGCGTCGCACTCTGTGTGCTCGACTCAACAGGGTGCGACGCCTCCCAAATTTTTAATCTCCTCTCCCAACAAAAAAGCCCTGCTGGAGGGCAGGGCTTTTTGATTTGGATCACGCAGTTGCGGCTTATTCCCATTCGATGGTTGATGGCGGCTTGCTGGTGATGTCGTAGACGATGCGGTTGACGTCGGCGACGTTGTCGGTGATTGCTGCGGAGACTTCTGCGAGGAAGCTAAAGGGCAATTCGACAAACTTGGCGGTCATGAAGTCTGTGGTCTTGACCGCGCGCAAGGCAACGGTGTAACCATAGGTGCGTGCATCGTCCTTGACACCGACAGAACGCAATCCCGTGAGGACGGCGAAGAATTGGTTGGCGTCTTTTTCGTAGCCGCTCTTGGCCATTGCGTCACGGAAGATCGCATCGGCATCGCGAAGGGTGTCGAGCTTGTCCTTGGTGAGCTCGCCTAGGCAGCGAACGGCAAGACCTGGGCCAGGGAAAGGTTGGCGTTGGACCATGTATTCTGGGAGGCCGAGAGCAGAGCCGACGCGGCGGACTTCATCCTTAAAGAGGTACTTGAGTGGCTCAATGATACCCTTGAAGTCGATGCGTTCGGGGAGGCCGCCGACGTTGTGGTGGGATTTAACAGCTTTGCCGCCGTCCCAGCCGCTTTCGATGATATCTGGATAGATGGTGCCTTGGACGAAGTAGTCGAGCTGGCCGAGTTTGCGGGCTTCTTCTTCGAAGATACGGATGAATTCTTCGCCGATGATTTTGCGCTTGGTTTCGGGCTCGGTGACGCCTTTGAGCTTGTCGAGGTAGCGTTGCTCAGCATCGACAGCGATGAGGTTGACACCGAGTTGGTCGCGAAAGATGGTGGAGACTTGCTTGGGCTCATCCTTACGCATAAAGCCGTGGTCGACAAAGACGCAGGTGAGCTGCGGGCCGAGGGCCTTGTGGAGGAGGGCTGCGCAGACGGATGAGTCGACACCACCAGAGAGGGCGAGGAGGGCGTGCTTGTCGCCGACTTGTTCGCGGATCTGAGCGATGGATTCATTGATGAAGCATTCGGTTGTCCAGTCTTGCTTGAGGCCGGCTTGGGCGACGAGGGCGGTGGTCAGGGCGTCTTGGGTGCAGGGGTTTTCTGCCAAGTCCACAATCGGTAGATTGAGGGATGCGATGTCGGCGGTTGCTTCAAGGCCGAGGGTTCTTTCGCCGCAAGCTGCGCCTCTTTGGAGGACGATGGCTTTGGGGGCGAGTTTCTGGATGCGGTCGATGGTAGCGGTGTAGGGGAGCACTTCGCAATAGATATTGATTGCGCGGATTTCCTTGGCTGCCATTTGTGCGTTGATTGCGCCAAAGTCGAGAACGACGACGCATTCGTGATTCGTAGTGGTCATAGTAAAAACCTCCTGATAGGATTTCCAATAAAGGCCACTTAGTATAGCGTATTGCGCTTGGGATTGAAAGCGAAAAATGCATAAATGTGGCAAAAAAATGCATGAAGGGGCTATTTTGTAGGATTCTGGGGTCTCTATGAGGTATAATGGGGTGTCTTTGACGTGTGTGAGGGGATTGCTGGTGGGGTGGGGAGAGTGATTTAGAGGGTCTATCTTTGATAAGTAATTGATTTATTGTCTTAGAGCGAGGGAAATGGTAGATTTTTCACTTTCCTAGTTGACAGATTGGGAGTGATTTGCTATATTGCTACTCGTTTTCAACTACTTGGCGGGTTAGCTCAGTTGGTAGAGCATCGGAATCATAATCCGAGTGTCGTGGGATCGTGCCCCTCACCCGCTACCATTTTTTGAAAGCACTTGATCACTCCCGAATGGCGCAGCGGTAGCGCAGTTGACTGTTAATCAATTGGTCGCTGGTTCGAATCCAGCTTCGGGAGCCA
>CAYZIC010000034.1:0-21686 GCA_964478335.1 uncultured Lentisphaeraceae bacterium
TTATTCCCACTTATTCCCGCCAATTCCCACTTCCCACCCCCCACCTCAAATCTCAGCGGGGAAGGCTACGCCTCCTTATTAGAACGCTGCGCTTTTGGAACGGCCTGCGGCCTTTTAGAACGGTCACTGCGCTCCCTATTGGTGACTACGAGCTGTTGCAGCGGCGAGCGACTGCGTCGCGGTCTGCGTTGGCGCTCGCAGGCTCGCTTATTGTGCGGTGATAGGAGCAGAGGAGGCTGCGCCTCCTAGTTTCAGTTCGAGTTCAAGTTTCAGTGTTTGTTGCCTGTTGCTTGATGCTTGCTCGCCCTCTGTGTCTCTGTGATACAATCCTGCGATGTGCATCTGGCAGTCCTGCCCCAGCTCCCAACTCCCCGCGGGGTTAGCGGGTTTTGCGGGTGGGTTTGGCGATCATGCGCAGGAGGTTGATCTCGATGTAGTCCCAGGGGTCTTGGAGGGTGGTGGAGACGAGCTGGTCACGGATTTGCAGGGCGTAGTGGCGGGCAAAACGGAGCTCGGCGAGGGTGAACTTTTTGGCGTAGGTGATATTTTTGGTCAACATATAGCCGTGAAGGGTGGCGATTTTGGAGGGGATGATCGCCATCGGTGCTTCTGGGGTCCACCCGGCTGCGGTTAGCCAGCCTTTGCTCAGGGCGTCGCTGAGGAATAATAGATCGCTGATGACGGCGATCACGGAGTTGACGGTGGGGAACTCTTGGTCTTTGGCAAGACGGAGGAGGGAGATGGCTTTGACGAGGGCGGCGGGGTTGCGTTCGCAAATGGCATCGCGCAGGGCAAAGGGTTCTGCGCCAGTGGCGCGTGAGGTGATGGCGTCGATGTCGTCGAGGGTGACGCGGGTGTCGTCATTCTTGTAACTGCGCAGTTTGCTAAGCTCGCTCTGAATGGTGCGGGCATCGCTGCCGACGCGTTGGGAAAAGGCGTTGGCGGCCATGGAGTCCATGGTAAGGCCGGTCTCTTTGATCAATTCGAGGACGCGGTCTTTGGCGAGTTTGGATTCTTCCCAGGGTTTGACGGCGGCGCCGCATTCTTGCACGGTGCCTTTGGATGCGAAGAATTTGTAGAATGCGGATGCTTTATTGACTGCATCGGTGGTAAAGATGAGGAAGTAATCCTCTGGGAGGGGGCTTTGGGTGAGTGTATCGAGGAGGGTTTTGAGGGAGGCTTGGGTTTCTTGGCCTTCGGCGCGGGCTTTGCCTCCTGGTAGAAATGTGCAATCCATGGCCCAGACGACGTGGTTGCCGTCTGCGCCGAGGAATGACTCCGTGTAGCAGGCCTCGAGGACTTTGGAGATGGCTGCTTTGGCGGCGTCTGCGGATTCGCAGGCGCAGTCAATGCGGTCTAGGCCGAGGTCCTTTTCTCCTTTAGGCAATGCGGTGGCAATGATCTTTTGGGCGGCGGCCTTTTTGAGGTAGTCGTCGTTGCCATAAAAGAGGTAGAGGTTGACTGCGGCCATGATTACATGATCTTCATGCGGGGGAGGTCTTGGATATCGACGTAGCCCATGAGCTTGCCATCTGCGTCAACGACGGGGAGGTCGTCGATCTTGTATTGCTCAAAGGTGCGCAAGACTTCGACGGCGAGGGCGTCGATTTTGACGGCGACGGGCTTTTGGGTCATGACTTGGGCAACGGGTGTGGAGAGGGGGTTTTGACCATCAGTAGCCTCTGAGAAGAGGCGGCGGAGGTCGCCATCGGTAAAGACGCCCAGGAGGTTATTGTCGTCGTCGACCATGCAGGCGCAGCCGGCTTTGACGGTGGTCATGGCCATGACGGCATCTTTGACGGTGCTGGTGGTTTTGACGAGGGCGAGGCGTTCGCCACTGCGCATGATGTCCTTAACGCGGAAAAGGAGTGCGCGGCCGATTGCGCCAGCGGGGTGCAAGAGGGCGAAGTTCTCCTTTTTAAAGCCGCGGGCTTCGAGCAGGACCATGGCGAGGGCATCGCCGAGAGCGAGGGTGGCGGTGGTGGAGGTGGTGGGGGCCATGTTAAAGGGGCAGGCCTCTTTGCCGCAATCAATGAGGTAGACCCAATCGGAATCTTTGGCGAGGGAGCTGTCGGCATTGCCTGTCATCCCAATAACCTTGACGCCAAGGCGGCGGAGTGCGGGGATGAGCTTGATGACTTCGTCGGATTCACCGGAGTAGCTGATAGCCAAGACAATGTCTTTGTCGGTGACCATACCTAGGTCGCCGTGCATGGCTTGGACAGGGTTGAGCAAGACGGATGTGGTGCCCGTGCTGGCCATGGTGGCGGAGATCTTTTCGCCGATGTGGATATTTTTACCGACACCAGTGACAACGACCTTGCCGCCGCGCTCGAGGGTCTCGAGAACAGCTTGGACGATGGCTGGAAAATCTGCGCTGAGGTTATTTTTGGTGCGTTCTAGGCCGACGATTTCGCAATCGAGGACCTCTTTGGCGCGAGCGATCATAGCATCTTGATTCATGGGATTGATTCCTTTGTCATCTATCGAATTGCGGGGATTTGGCGGGTGTATTGGGTGACCAACGCCTCAATCTCCTCAATTACGAATTCGTTAAATGTGTATTTGCTAAGTGTATGTCCATTGATATTGGCGCGAATAAAGACCTTTTGCTTGGGGAGGGAGCCGGCTTTGCGGCGTTGCTCAATCTCGCCGGCGTCTTCATAGCGGTAGAGACCGGCATTGATGAGGGATTGGAGCGTTGCATCAAAATGCTCTGTGGTGAGTGTCTGTGTCTTGACCTGGCGGTCGTTCCAATTGGCTTGTTCACTCTTGTAGGCGTATTGATTTTGCACGAGCTCACTGGTACCCCATTCTGCGCGCACCATGCCACCATCAAAGAGTCGAATCTTGACTGGGGAGTCACGTTCTGTCTTAGCATACATCACATCGAGCCAATTGAGGCGCGAAGTCTGCACGTCGAATTGTTCGGGCGGGGCATACATCTTATCCCACGTGCTCTTGCAGCCGATCATGGGCAAGAGGGCGAGGGCGAGGAGGGCGAGGGCGAAGCGCTTCATACTTGGTCACCTTTGTCTGCGAGCGGAGCGATGGCATCGACGAGCTGATCGATCAATGCTGGCGAGAAATACTGCATCACGACCACGTGCGAAAGGGCTCCATAGTGCGCATCATCACAGCAGGCCATGCAATAGTGGAAGACCGTACTCGGGCTGGGTCGCTTAAAGATGACCGTGGTGGAGAATGGATTGAGCAGCACCCATTGACCGCGCGCCTCGAGCTTGCTCTTGAGCAGCTGGGCCATTGCCAAGGCGTGGTCGGCTTGCGCCTGAAATCCCTCGGGCTTGACTTGGGAGATTTTCCAATAGAGCTTGAGCGCATCAAACCCGCTACGTGAGCAGCTAATCGTGGGCATATTGCAATTGAGATAAGGAATGCGCACACTGGAAACGGCCTCCATCGTAGCCTTGTGGCAGATGAAGAGGCCCGCGGGCTCATTGACACCGACAAACTTATGGCCTGAGAGTGCGACCGAATCAAAGGTATGCTGCTTAGCATCGATGATGGCCTTAGCCTCTGGATCATTGAGCCAAGGGAGGTATCCGCCAAAGAGCGCCACATCGAGGTGGCGATAGACGGCGATTGGCTTGACCTTTTGAATGACCGCATCGATGGCATCTTGGTCATCGATTGCGCCCTTAAAGGTACCGCCAATGGCGATGGCAATCAAAGCCGGGCGAGTGGGATCGAGCTGGCGCTCAAAGTCCGCCACATCCATTTGACCATCAGGCAAGGCGCGAATGATTCGCACGTCGATATTTTGCACGTCCCCGAGCTTTTGCACCGAGTAGTGAGCCTCCTCAGAGACGTAGAGGATCGGCGGAATGTCCGACTGCGCTGCGAGGGCTTTGCGGCCGAAGTAGACACCGTGCATATTGCCGTCGGTGCCACCATTGCTGATCACGCCCCAATGATCCTCGCCAAAGCCAAAGGCTTTGGCAAAGAACCCAATGACGCGGCGTTCGAAAACGTCGGTATGGAGCATGGGCCAGTTTTCTTTCCAGGGGTCACCGACATTGATGAGGGTGGTATTGATGAGGTCGGTATCGACCAACCACTGGCCGTAGCCCTCAAGACCGAGGTCTTGGTCAAAGGGATAACCCATTTGGAGCTGGCGCTCGCGCACAATTTCCTCTGCGCGCTGAGTCATCTCAGCCAATACTGCTGGGTCGGGGTGATGGGATGTGTGAGTCTCTTGCATGATAGATCTGCCAATAGTCATGAGTCAATAAAGCATCTAATCAAAAAGATCGAGCAGGCGAGCATTCGCTCGCCTGCCTAGGGGCTTATTTCTTGGGGAAAGAATCACGCAGCGTGACGGTACGGTTAAAGACCGGTGCGCCAGGCTTGGAGTATTTGCTATCAGGCGTAAAGTAGCCCAAACGCTCGAACTGGAAGCTTTGCCCCACGACTGCGTCCTTGAGCATCGGCTCGACATAGCCCGTGATAAAGGTCTGGGAGTCCGGATTCAAGGCGTTGAGGAAATCCCCCGAGGGATCGCTCATTGGGTCAGTCGTGCTAAAGAGACGATCGTAGAGACGCACCTCGACAGGTACCGCATACTTGGCAGAAACCCAGTGAATGGTGCCCTTGATCTTGCGACCATCCGAGGGGTTGCCGCCCTTGGAGTTTTGGTCATAGGTGCCGTGGATCTCGGTGACATTGCCAGCCTCATCCTTGACCAAGTGGGTGCAGGTAAAGAGACAAGCACCACGCAAGCGGACCTCTTGACCAACCGCCACGCGGAAGAACTTCTTGACAGGGACCTCCATAAAGTCATCACGCTCGATGTAGATCTCCCTGGTAAAGGCGATGGTACGCTTGCCCGTTGCGGGATCTTCGGGGTTATTGGGCGCTTCAGCCTGGAGCTCAAAGTCCTCAGCCATGTTGTCGATGACCACCTTGATCGGATTCAAGACTGCCATACGGCGTGTGGCGCGTTTGTTGAGGTCGTCGCGGACGCAGTATTCGAGCAATGCCAAGTCGGTCTCGGACTCGTACTTCGAGATGCCGATACGTTCGCAGAAATCCCGAATCGACTCTGGGGTATAGCCACGGCGGCGCAAGCCAGCGACCGTCGGCATACGCGGATCATCCCAGCCATCGACACGGTTCTCTTGGACCAACTGCAAGAGCTTGCGCTTAGACATGACGGTGTAGGAGAGGTTGAGGCGGGCGAATTCACGCTGCTGCGGGCGAATGGTCTTGCCATTGCGGACAACGAGCTTGCCCATTTCATCGAGGCGATCAACGACCCAGTTGTAGAGCGGACGGTGGACTTCAAATTCGAGTGTGCACATCGAGTGCGTGATTCCCTCGAGGGCATCTTCGATTGGATGAGCAAAGTCATACATCGGGTAAGCGTGCCACTGATTGCCGGTGTGGTAGTGAGGGGCATTGATAATGCGATAGATCACTGGGTCACGGAAATGAATATTGGGCGACGCCATATCAATCTTAGCGCGCAGGCAGTGTGTACCCTCGGCGAATTCGCCCGCTCTCATGCGGCGAAAGAGGTCCAAGCTCTCCTCGGGATCACGGTCACGATAGGGACTAGGCTTGCCAGGCTCGGTGGGAATCCCACGATAGGTGCGCCATTCATCTTGAGACAACTCGCAGACATAGGCATGACCCGAACGGATCAGATTCTCCGCGATGGTCCACATTTCGTCAAACATATCACAGGCGTAAAAGAACTTATCCCATGAGAATCCCAACCACGTGATATCACGCTTGAGTTGCTCGACGTAGTCTTCTGATTCCTTAGATGGGTTGGTGTCGTCCATGCGCAAGTGGCAGGTGCCATTAAAGAGAGCAGCCATGCCAAAGTCGACACAAATCGCCTTAGCGTGGCCGATGTGGATCCAGCCATTGGGTTCGGGCGGGAAACGTGTCACGACGGTGGAGTCATTCAAACCATTGGCAAGATCTTCGTCAATCCATTGACGTAAGAAGTGTCTGCTTGTATCGGATTCAGTAGTTGGAGTTGTCATTATAATATTACTTTCTCTCCTCTGTACGTCAGCACGTACCAGCAGGAGTACTTAACCTTATTTTAATCCTTGGCGTCTACGCCAAATCTTTACCAGTCGCATTTTGACGCCCCACTTGAGAGCCTCCTCGTGCGACGGAAACCATAGATCGAGGTGTTTGCCGCCAATCGCACCACCGACATCCTCGGCGCGTGCATAGCCATATCCCTCGATATAAAAAACCGTTCCAAATGGGAAAACCTTTCGGTCGACAGCAGCGGTGCCGTGTTGGGCAATTGTCCCCGCAGCCGTGACACCGACCGCCTTTGGTCGCCCAGCAAGCCGCCCCGACGCAAAGACCGGGTAGCCCCAGCCAAACCATGTCCTGCGCCAGCCACAGCACTTCTGGCAATTGCAATAAGCGGTAGTTTTAACCACGGCCCATGATGGCAATTGCCAGTCTCGCCCGACCGGCTCAATGGGAGGCAGGGTTGCGCGCCCAGCCTGCGGCTTAGGCGCCAGGCAAATATCCCGCACGCCACAGCCCACCCAGACTGCGCAGAGTAAAGCCGCAGTCCAGACGTAAAGACGCCACGACGCTAGACGCTTGCTGCGCATTCTCCCAAAGCCTTACCAGCAGCAAAGCAAGCCTCAAGCATCTCTGCTGTCGGCGAATAGCGCTGAATCAAAGGTGCCTGGATTTGTTCAGTGCCAGTGGCTTCGAGATACGCTGCGACCTCTTCTGCGCCACGGCTAGCCCAACCATAGGAGCCAAAGGCGAGAGCCTTTTTACCAGCCGGCTTGAGTCCGCGGACGTAGGTCATGCACGATGCCACCCGCGGCATGCAGCCCTGGTTAAGCGTCGGCGAACCGACCGCAAAGGCCGCACAATCCATGAGCTCAGTAATGACCTCAGTATCGTGGGTTTCGGCTAAATCGATGAGTTTCATCGTGACACCGGGCACCGAAGCAGCCCCCGCAGCGATGGCCTCAGCCATTTTGCGCGTGCTCTGCCACATGGTAGCATAGACCACCACGACCTTGTTAGTCGGTTTACTCACATGCCAATCTTGATAACAAGCGATGATCTCTGCAATGTGCTTGCGCCAAATGATGCCATGGCTCGGTGCGATGATAGTCAGCTTGAGGCCGCCGAGCTTTTTAAGAGCATTGGCCACTGGGCGCATAAAGGGCAAAACGATATTCGCATAGTAGGTTTTGGCCTCCTGCATCACCTCGCACATATCCGCCTCATCATCAAAGCGCAGACTGCCCGCATAGTGCTGCCCAAAGGCATCCATAGAGAAGAGGATGCCCTCCTCCTGGAGATAGGTCACCATTGATTCAGGCCAGTGAACCATAACCGTGTCAAAGAATTGCAACGTCTTGCCGCCGAGGTCGAGCGTTTCGCCCTCCTTGACGACCTTAAAGGCCCACGTCGCAGTATCGTATTCAGCCGAGAGTGCATCGCGGCACTTGGCATTGCAGACGACGACCGCCTGCGGGCAAGCCTTGAGCATCGCCGAGAGACCACCAGCGTGGTCGGGTTCGGCATGGTTGCAGACGATATAAGTCACCTGCGTCAAGTCGACCAACGCCGAAACGTGGTCAACCAAATCCTGCACATAGGGAGCCTTAACCGTATCGATCAAAGCCACCGCATTCTCGCCCTGCACCAAATAGGCATTGTAGGTCGAGCCACGCTTGGTCTTGTAGCCATGAAAGTCCCGGACAGGCCAATCAATATGCCCCACCCAAGAGACACCATTTGCGAGTTGTGTATTCATTATCGCCTCCAATCTTAAGCTTCGAGGAAAGCCTTGTAAGCCTTGTACGTCATGTACATATCAAACTTAGAGGCTCCCTCCCACGGGGCGTGCATATTAAAGAGTGGCACGCCCATGTCGACCACATCCATGCCATAGCGCGACATAAAGAGTGCGATCGTACCGCCGCCGCCCTTTTCGACCTGGCCCAATTCGCCAGCCTGCCACACGACACCCGCATCAGCAAAGATGCGACGCAGATCAGCGATGAATTCCGCACGCGCGTCATTCGCATGGCCCTTGCCACCGGCGCCCGTGTACTTGATCAGCGCAGCACCAGCATTGAGCTTGGCCATATTGTTGGTCGAGTCAGCATCAGGGAAGTGAGGGTCAGAAACCGCAGCCACGTCCGCCGAGAGCATACGAGAGGCCTCCAAAGCCCGACGCACCACAATGTCAGAGTAAGTACCAGCCGATTCACGATAGATCAATTCTGCGACGCTGTTTTCAAAGAACGTCGACTCCATCCCCGTCGCACCGACCGACCCGATCTCCTCCTTATCGCACAAGATCACGACAGCCGTTTGATTCGGGATCTCTGGCATATCCATCATCGCCTTGAGGCCCGCATAGGCGCAGATACGGTCATCGTGACCATAGCCCACCACCATCGAGCGATCCAAGCCCAAATCACGCGGCATCCCAGCGGGTACGATTTCGAGCTCACCACTGACAAAGTCCTGCTCAGTGATGCCATATTGCTGCTCGAGCAAACGCAAGACATGGAGCTTGGTCTTTTCTTTAACAGCCTCATCATCCCATTCCTTAGGGCACGGTGTCGACGCGACCAAGAGGTCCAGGCCCTCACCCGGGAAAGCATCGCTCACCGTCTTAGCAGACTGT
Source organism: uncultured Lentisphaeraceae bacterium (assembly GCA_964478335.1). Taxonomy (GTDB): domain Bacteria; phylum Verrucomicrobiota; class Kiritimatiellia; order RFP12; family DVOR01; genus CAYZIC01. The sequence continues at coordinate 8,663 of CAYZIC010000034.1, forward strand.
TCACGGCCAAAGTGAGGCAAGATATCGGTGATCATAAAGACCGGATCGCCCGGCTTATCACCGATTGCGATATCGACAGAAGTACCATCAGGCTTGACCACCACCCCATAGAGCGCGAGCGGGTGAGCCACCCATTGAAATTTCTTAATGCCACCATAGTAGCGCGTATCAAAGTAGGCAATGCCATTCATCTCAAGCATTGGCACAGGCTTCAAGTCGATACGCGGCGCATCGGTGTGACCACCAATGACATTGATACCCGTTGCAGAGGGGTTTTTACCAATGATAGCCGCCAAGAGCGTCTTACCATGGTAGCCACGATAAACGCGGTCACCAGCCTTGAGCGATTCATAGCTCGAGAGCGGCTTAAAGCCCTGCGCCTCGATCAATTCCACCGCGCGAGAATAGGCCCGACGCTCCGTCTTAGCAAAGCCCAAATAGGTCAAATAGTCAGCCGAATAGGCCTCCATTGCAGCTTGATCAGCCTGAGACAAACCAGCAGTTGCATCTTCACGCTTATACAATCCTGTGATAGCATCCATGATAAAAACTCCTTATAGTTGAATCTTGTTAAAATTAAAAGGTATCGCGGTAGACATCGATGACCTCTTCGATCGAGGGCACCACCTTGTATCGCGTCACATACTCCAGCTTCATCGCATGGTTCGCATAGAGCAAGAATTCTTCCTCAGAGGGTTGCACCCGCGACGGGATCAATTCATCCATCCAGTCGGCAATGTCATCAGGGTCATTCCACCCACCTGCGACCAATATGTCATTCGTCAGAGATGCCGTTTGCGCCTGCATCATACGCACATAACCCGGCAGCAACATCCCATTAGCCATGCCATGGCTGACCCCCTTGTGATAAGTCAGCGGATAGCCAAGCTCATGCAAGAGACCCGTTCCAGCTAAAGCCAAAACCAATCCAGCCTGCATTGACGTGCAGAGCAGCAGCTCACGATCCACATGGTCGCCCCGCTGCATACGCTTCAATTGCGGCACGATTGTGCGGATCACCGAGAGCGACAAAGCATGAGCGATCGGTGACGGCTTAGCCGTATAGACCCCCTCCACCGCATGAGCCAACGTATCCAACGCCATCTCAATCAATTGAGGCGTAGAGACAGACTCCGAGTAGGTCGGATCCAAAAAGGCAAACTTCGGCATAAAGACCGCATTGCGACGCGTACGCTTACGATTGCGGCGTTCATCGACCAGCGCCACATAGGGAGAAACCTCCGCACCAGAGCCTGCCACCGTCGAAACCACCGCCAAAGGCGCTGCATCATCCGTGTAGTCCGTTCTAAAAAAGGATTTCTGCTCAATCGACTGTTTCGCCAAGACCGCAATCACCTTGCCCACATCCATCGTAGAGCCACCACCGATCGCAATGATACAATCACAGCCAGCCTCACGATAGCTATCAAGGCCACGATAGCACAGTGACAGAGGAGGATTCTCAACGACCTCATTAAAGATGGTCCACTCGATAGACAGACTAGACAAGATCTGCGTCACATCATCCAATGCACCTGATTTTACAGCACCAGAAGCCCCCGTCACGATCAGTGCTTTTTGACCAATCCCCTTTAAACAGAGCCCCTTAGACAAGACGCATCTACGTCCCAGTAGTACACGAGTCGGCATTACAAAATCAAGATTCATAGACAAAAACTCCACAATCGATTGAAAAAAACATCCTCATCATATCACAACCGCCCCGATAAAGCAAGCGAGAAATGAGGTCAACTAATTAAACACTAATGAAAACGAATGAAAGCGAATCAATCAGGACTACCAGATTTATCCACGAATGACACGAATGATTTAACGCCAAGAAGCAAAGAGAGAGGCTGCGCCTCTCGTGCTAGTTGATAGTCCTAGTCCTAGTGGAGGGAGAGATGACTGCGTCATCTAGTTCGAGTTCGAGTCTTGAGTTCGAGTGCTAGTGATGAGGCCTTGCCTCATACTCCGCTTATTGCGCTCCCCTACCTGAGCTAGCTGCGCGTCGCTCAGTACTTGATTCGGCGTCGCCTCTCCTCTTTTGGCGCTTGGATCGCCTCGTTGCGGCCTAGCAGCATTAGCCGCTCGCTGCGCAACTGGGGCGGGGTGTCGTAGGTGGGGATTGGGTCTGGGGATGGCTGGTAGACGCCTCTTTATATCGTATAAGGGGGACTGGCAATTGCAAGCCTGCTGTCTCTCACGCAGGAGAGGACTGTGGTTTACCCGAGAGGCAGCTGTAGTTGATGGGTTTCCCTATTGAGGGAGCGTGTGCTTCCCTATTAATAAGGAAGGTTGAGTTCCCTCTATAATGGAGCTATCGAGGGTCAGCAGAGGGGCGATTTGAGGGTCAGCAGACTCTCTGGAGGAGGCGGAGCCTCCTCCTAGAACGGCCTACGGCCTTTTGGAACAGTCGCTGCGCTCCTTATCGGAACGGCCTGCGCCTTTTAGAATGGTCGCTACGCTCCCTCTTAGTGGTCGACGGCGGTGAGGGCGAGGGACTCGGTTGGTGTATTGACACCTGGCTCAATCGGCTCACTCAGGTAGAGGCCTTGGCTGTCTTTGCAGGATTCGTAATCGAATTTGGTCATCCATGCTTCTGAGACTTTGGTATCCGAGAGGGCCTTTGATTTGACGAGGTTGACGATTTGTGCCATTTGGCTTTTTGAGAGGGTATTCATGAGCAAGTATGGCTCAGAAGTATTCCCCGATGCCAGCTCGCCGATGAGAGCGAATGCGCCTTTGCTGCCAATGGATGGGTCGAAGTAGAAGCGATTGGCAAGATCGGGTGCAGGTTGAGGAAGTACACTTTACCGTGTCGCTGTGTCAGGTCAGCGCCTTTACCCGAATAGGTAAATCCAAAGACGGTGAGCGGCTGGGTGTCGGGATAGACAACTGCAGTATCGCTTGGCAAGTTAATAATGCGGCGTTCGGTCGGGCTGACGAGCGTGGCAATGTCATTGTCATTTTGGTGGGACATGGTTCGGCCGTCTTGCACGGATATGAGCTGAACGCTATTTTGGCTCCAGATGTCTGGCAGGCCATCCTTGGCAATGGTATGGGTTTGGCCGATCTTGAGCTCGGGGATATGCTCAGGCCATGCCACATGCCAAGTCACGGCTTGGGGGTCGGACTTAAAGAACGCCTTAACGCCGTCTTCACTAATAATTGATGTGGCAATTTCAGCAGCGAATGGCACGAGGGTGCCAGGTTGGATGATGTGTGCATTATCGCCGACATCAGGAAAGTCAAAGTCCGCCTGCATGGGGTAATAGTATTGCATTGCGATGTCACTATCGCCTCGTAGCGACCACCAGACTTTTTTTGCGGTCACACCATGCACTTCCCTCGCGGGCAATGTTTCCTGGCGTGGTGATGGTCAAGCCTAAGCTATCGACAAAGCCTTGACTGTAGGGGCAGCAAAGGAAAGCATTTGGTTTGGACTTGGGATGCGCGTACCTGCGGTCGTGTCATACTCAAACGTTTTAAAGGTTTCGTTGGTATTGCACACTTGGTATGCGAGCATATAGGGCTGGTTGGTGTCATGTGCCACGGCGTTGACGAGGGTGTAGTTTGGCGAGGCTCGATAGTCTGCCTTGTCAAAGCCTTGCTGCAAAGCATAGATGGCAGCGCCCTCAGACTCTTGGTAAACAAAGGCCTGCTCTTCATTTGGATTATATCCGGGCAGCGAGGGATTGTTTTGGCGATAGATAGAGGGGGTGTCGGCGAGATCGATCAGTCCACCGAGCTCGGCAGGAGCGCCGGTGACAAAGTCACAGGAGACGAGGTACGCGGGGTCGATTTCTCCCCAACTGCTTACCATCTCAGTAGCATAACTATCGCATGCGTAGTAGGCAAAGAGATCTTGCGCTGTGGCATTTGTCAGGATTTTATCGAGGTGCTTGCAGTAGCGCGTCTCTTTGATATCTTGGGCATCGCGAGCAATACGCCAGATGCGGACTTCATCAAAGACCACATCAGCCCCGACCCCGATATGCTCGTTGCCTCGACCGATGGCATTTTTATTAAAGTAAACCCCTGCTGGTGAAAAGTTCGCAATCATAGAGCCGCACAGCTCGCCATTGATATAGAGCGAAGCGTTTTGCCCGATTGCACAATGGCAATGTGCGACCACGTATTTGTGGGTAGGGCATGGGTTTGATCGCAGGCGATTACCGATGTAGCCACCTTGCTCGTGGCTGGTAAACTCAAAGCTAGGCCCACCTCGTACGCCTTTGGCAAGGAGATTCATCTTGTATACTTGCTGAGTCGCACTCTCATCTGAGCCTTCTGGGGCTTCGTACTCGAATGAAAAGAGGGTGGTCTTTTCTGTCGGAGTAGATTTAGGCATGACCCACATTTCGATGGTATAAGCATATCTTGGCAGGGTAAACGCTGGCAAGATCATCGCAGCAGCCTCGTGATTTGGCACATAAACAGCATGTCCTACAGGACGCTGTCCACAGGCTTTTGAGCCTTGGTTACTGACGAGCACAATTTGCGGGGTGGCCTCTGGTAAGACGTTGGTGTAGCATTGGATATCGCTTGGCACCCAAAAAGGCTTGGGCATTGTTGGCTTTTGGATTGGCTTGCCCCACCAAACTTCGAGTTGGGCGGGGGTATCCTCGTGCTTTGATCAATGGTATTGATGCCAAAGATATACGAGGCGTCAACGGGCAAACGCCACCCCTCAGGAGGCTGGGTTTCGGTCAGAGCTTGCTGCTCAGCAAAGACCATTTGCTCTGGGCTTTGGTAAAAGTCTGTATTATACGCGGTGCCTGTTGGTGCGTAGATATAGCCGTGCGAAGCGGTCGCATCAGAGCGGTTTTGCATACCGATAGCCGCAGGCTCAATGATGAACATGGTTTCGGTGAGCGAGACGGTGACGTTTTCCTCGATCAGATCATCGATAGAGGTGTCTTGGTCAGCCTCGACAGGGTAGTAAGCGTAAAGGTTGAGGTGATCCTTATTGCGAATCGATTGCGTAGGGGCGCGACTGGGGGTGTCTTTCCAATAGCGGATATCATCAAAGCGTATTGCGGTTTGATTGTCCTCAAAGGAGAGCGCATAAAAGCCCTTGGCCAGCGCATTGACTTTGTCTTTGGGCAAGGTTAGGGTGCGCCATTCCCCGTCAACAGCATAAGAGCCATCGGTTTGAATGATGACGTTAAACCATTGTTTTGTGCCCCGTTTCCACGGGGAAACAGTTTGGGTTAAGACATCTTTATCGAGGTAGTCAAAGCCAATGGTGCCAGTGCTATCGATCGTAGCATAGAGCTTGACCGGATGACTATTATCGTCGGTGAGGTTAACCGTAAAGAGCGTCTGGTGCTCGCCCTCGGCGGTGGATTTTTCGGTATAAAGCCACAGAGATAGCGCCGGTAGCGCAGGATCACCCATAGTCGGATCTGGGTTGACGTGGTTAAGGGGGAAGGTCACCGGGGTGAGAAGCGGACTGCCAATACGGCATCCGACTGAGGTTGCATAGGGTTTAATTTCTGTTGCGATAGGCCAAGGTTTATTCGTTTCGGTATCAAACAGCCCCGAGTTACGCGCTAAAGCGTGCAGCGGCTGGAACCAAACCTCATTGTTGGCTTCGAGTTTGACGGTGCAATAACCATCTGGCGTAAAGCTGTGTAAAAGGTTGTTGTCGTCTAGTATGGCGTGGTTGGTAGGCTCTTGGTAAGCGCAGAGCGAGACAGCATAATCCGCCGGGAACTTAATCGGAGCGCCCCAATCCTTTTCGTCGCCACGAATAAAGATAGGTGTTTTGTCGGGCCATTTAGCGCCGTACCAATCCTTTTCAAAAGGCCATATCGTGCCCATGATATCTTTAGTCTGCCAATAGACATCAATTTCCCATGGCATGGTAAAGGTATTTTTGATGGGGTAGATGCCGTTGGTTTGGTAGCCAGTTGTGTGCGTGTAACACGCCCCCTCTTTTTCACCAGCGACGATTGATGGGATGCATTGAGAGATATCATAGCCATCACCAAAAGGTCGTATCGCAGTGCCGATATCTGTTTCGAGCGTATAGACACGCGGGTTGGCAACCTCGACGACGATACAGCCCTCTGTTGAGACGTGATCGTTTAGGTCTTGTGTCTTGTGGTATTGCAGGAGGAAATACCCCTCTTGTCCCGGAAAGGCGTGTAGCATCCCATCCTTAAATAAAACACCTGGCGTATAGCCCTCGACAATAGTTTTATCGCCATCTTTATAGATGGGCTCAGCCTGCTTAACCGAATCGTTAAAATAGAACTTCACTTGCTTGCCTGTTAGGTTGATAAGCGGGCCATCGTAGCCATCCTCTGTCCAAAAGAGACGATATGGCAAGCCTGATGGGGTTGAGCCAACGGTGTAGATGTAATCGTGCTCATCGGTTACCTCCTTGCCCTGGGCATCCACATAGGTAAACGACCACGTGATGATCAATTCCCCCCCACGATCGGGGCGCACTTGGTCCACGCTCGACTATAAAAGCCATTCTTGACGGCTGGGCGCTCCTCAGAGATTCCGTCCTTGTCAACGGTTTCGAATGCGACCTGTACGGTGCATTCCCCTGTGATGCCTAAGTCTTCGGGATTGGGTGGGATAATCACATCGCCGAGGTAGTATTCTGGCTTAATATGCTCGTATGCTTGCCCAAATGAAGTACTTGATAAGTAGAGGTCCTCGATCTCTGCAGCCGTAACCATGGACGAGCCTTTGTCCTCCTCAACCGTAGTTGTGGAGGCTCTGGATTCCACCTTTGGCTCGCAGCTACCGCCGCCCAACAGCAAAAGCGAATAGGTCGGCAAATCGTCCGTCGCTTCCTGATTTAGAGCAGCGGTGAAGTCGATCGGGACAGCAGGTGCGACCTCGACGCGAATCCCCGTTGCCGGTAATCCCCAAGCTCCCGATGCGGCAAAACAACAGTATGTACTTAGTATTGCTAAGCGCTTGATAGATAAGCTAATCATTGGACACCTCCTTTGCAATAGACTTCAAGAGTGGCAACCACATTATTTTATAAGACCCCAGATCAGTACCTGCATCGACAGAGATTTTGACCGTCGAATCCGCCATAATGGGCGTGCATCCCACGGTGGTCACGTTACTCGATGAGTGGCGATTTTTATAAAAGAATGCCATGGGCTGAGTATGCTCTGGTGGCGTAATGCGTACGACGCAACGTTTATTTGTGGGGGCAGAGGACTGAATAAAGAGATAGCCATCGCTGGCTGCTTTAAATGTCTTTTCTGTGGGCTGGTCGTCTGTAGACACCGTGATCTGCGACCAACCAGGGTGAGAGAGTGTGTTTACATCTTTATTCTCTTCATGATCCCACATTGACAGTTTGCCTTGCGGTGCGATTGTAAGGGTGTTTACAGGATTGAGCGTTGCAACCTGGAGTTTCTTTTGTGTGACCATGTCCTTTGAAACGTTTAATTGGCTCATCTCAACCTCTCCCATAAAGAATGCTCTCCCCTCAACAGTGATGTCTGCGAAGTCCGTTTCGCTCTCGATAATGAGGTCGCCCTTGACCGTTAAGTTATGGAGACTACCCTTACCATTAATCGAGAGTCCGCCGAGTTGCGTTGCGGTGTCGACACCTTGGGGTAGCTTTTCGAGTGTGGCATTTGCCTCGACAATAAAGTCGCCATATGCACCAGGAGCATAGCTGGCGGTAACGGCATAAGGAGCCGTAGACAAAGGCAAATCGCGATTATAGGTGTGCCCATTGTGACACCATTCTAGGTTCACCTTATCACAAGAAAGGTCGGCGAATTGTTGGGTCAATGTGTCCCCTTTGAGATCCAGCGTAAGGAGTCCAGCCGTGCTCCGCGAGGGGTTTTCGATGGTTTGCGTGAATGGCATTTCGGTATGCTTGCCCTTTAGGCTTACCAAAAGGTTATCACTATGCGTTGCGCCCGAAGAAAAGATCTGCAGAGGAAAGCTTTGTGGCACAGTTTTCGGTAAGGACCCGACAAAAGGTTCCTTAAAGAGCGACTTTGCAATGGGAAACTGTGCGAGCCCCTCATCACCATAAACGGTAGGGATAAGGATTTGAGGATCGTAAGTTGGCTGAGTTTTGTCTACCTCGTCTGCGTTGTGTAGAGACTTCGTACCCACCCTTAATTGCCAAACGCTTGATACATCAGCTCTGCCTTTGCCATCATTATTCCCGATGTATTTCATGTGCATCGTATGACCGCTAGGCAGGGGCACCGTGATAGTCTTAAAGAAGCCCGGATCGCCACCAGACCGTAGACGATGGCTTGCAACAGTCTTCGAGCCTTTGCTAACGACCGCTTCCATAATGCCATCATGATACACTTTATTTTCCTTATGGGCACCAACGTAAACACAGATAATGAAGTACGATTCATATGTGTAGGGCCCCAAGGTATAGCCATCCCCCCACATCTGCTCATTAAAGCCATTCTCTCTCGTCCACTTGGGCGACATCGCATCACTCTCAAAGCCTAATCCTTCCCAATAGTCCCGCGACTCCTTATCCGCATAGATTTCCACCTGGACCTCTTTACCCGCATCGGCGCTCCAAAGCCACTAAGAATAATTGGCGATGTAATAGGGCTTATATTCAGCGAAAAGCTTAGTCGAGGCGACATCCATCTGCTCTGTGACCACGACATTATTTGCTCTGAGCTTTTCTGACACGTCCACAGCCGAATCTGCGACCAACGAGGGGACGGTTACATCGGCAAGAGATATTCCACCATTGAGGATGGCATCTTTTGCAACTGCGACACCCTGCTTAAACGTCATTTTGCTCTGCTCTTTTTGGAGCGGCGCATCAGGCTCATTCACGACGAGATTGTTGGTCAGCGAACCGTAAATGGTAATTTTGTTATTCTCCCCCATCTGCATTTCAGTAGTCTGCGTACCACCAGGCGACTCGAGCCCTTGCCAAGAAGTGCCCGCGAGCAGGCCTCTTTTTGCCGAAAAGTCAAACACCGACCCCGTTACACTTTGTGCAACAAAGGCATAAGGCGTGAGGGTGAATTGTTGACGCGGTGAGAGCGTTTGTTGCTGCTTGGTATCAGGATCAATGAGCGTAATTTCAATCCATCGCAAACTTGACCCCGTTTCCATAAAGCATGACGAAAGCGGCTCACGTGTTATAGCCCCATCGACAAGCGGCCAGACGTAGGCATCGTTGATCCTTTCGTCAGATAAGACCACGTCAAAGTAGGCATTCTCATCAGTGGTAATGGTTTTTGGACCGCCAGCCCATTTGCCCCCCCCCGCTTCAGGCGCATCAAAGATGCGCACGATAATCTGACACGTTTCATTCTCATAGGCAATCGACTGGTAGGCTTCTTTAGCAGATTCCCCCTCGCCAATAGTAAGCGTTTTATACGTCAGGAGTAATCCCTGATAGGCGACACGATTGGCCAATGTAGGAGGGGGAGTCCACTGTGGCTCACTCTTTTGCTGGCTGTATAGAGTCGAAGCACTGAGTAGCAAACCTAGCGAGATACTGAGGCTTGCAAGTAGCTTGGCGCATGAAAAGAATGTGGTATTGAGTATTTTCATAATGAGGATCCTTTACCTTAAATAGAAATGGCAGATACTTCGCTTAATCGTGTTGCCTCATGACAACTAGTCTGCAAGTGTGCCGGCGAATGGGAAGAATGCGACATTTCGCACAGAGACCTTGCCGCCATTGACCGAGCCTAGCGTTACCGAGCAGTCATTTCCTTTAGAAACGGGAATCATGATCGACTCCTCGATTACAAGCCCTTTACCATTAAAAATCAAATCAAAGGTGACAGGAAAGCTAATAACGCCCGACTCGACATTAGCCGTTAGCTCGCCTGAGCCACACTCCAACAAAAGCGTTGCCGTCAGCAAGACATCCGAGGATGCTTTATCTAGCAGTGTTACAGAAGTCACACCAGATCCTAGCACCGTATCCGATGCGAGCACATCCTTTTGATTGCCCCATAGGCGTGTTTGAGTGTCCGTGAGATCAAGGCTCTTTACAATCGCAGTCTGAGCGAAAAGCGTGTTGCCAACAGATGCATTTGCAATCTTCGTTGCATTAGATTCAGACGCAGACTTAATCACCGATGGGATTGTCTCAGCAGCGACAGCAATCGAGCCCGCCGTCACCTTGGCACTATCTGTCGTGGACAAAGCCCGCTCGACCTTGGCCGCATCATGGATTGTTACCCGACCATCAAAGCCCGACATCTTGGCCTCAACATCACGATTGGCCGAGAGTTTACCCTTGACCACAAAGTTGTTTTGGATGACAAAGTCATGTGGAGCGCAGGGGAGGTCTTTGGCGACAAAGGCATAAGGCACGCTTTTCACCGCTTGCCGTTTACCAATCTGATATTCTTTAAGCTTGCTATCCACGAGCGAAACGCTGATCCAGCGATTAGCCGCACTCACCATGGGCGTTGCGGCATCAGTCCTTGGGGGCTAGATCTCACTTGGGTTGAGACCAGTGTCGCAGGCTCGGATTCGGGCTTTTGTATAAATGCTTGATCAAAGACTGACCAGGATAGCCCGGACCTGGCAAGAGGTGTGCGTATTCCCCCCCCCCGTGGGCAACGAACCGCTCCCATCTGCTAAGACCACATCAAAGTAACTATTTTTCACCACGACACGCCGCATGGATGCCCACAGAGGATCGCCGCCCTCTTCATCCTCGTAGATGGCGAAAATCATGGTGTATCCTTGAGGACGATTAATGAGCTCTTTTTTTGTCTTACTTCGCAAGCCCCCTTGGTAATTTAGTGCACAAGGCACCGTATCTGCGAGTGCAAGATGCGTGGCATTCAAGGCTCCTAATAGGAACAAAATTGTATAGGCCCATGTTTTCATAAAAACTCCTCTTAGCGTGATTGACAGCAGTATTGAGCAATAAAATCGTGTATACGTCGAGGGTAACATTGCGGGCACCATACGACTCAGGATTGAGAGCAGCGGTCTTGCGAGGAAGGCTCCTTTCGCTGCTCTCCTGGGGCACGGGTGCCCCCACCCCTACCCGCTTCGGCATTTTTTGGGGTGAACAGGACGCGCTTAACAAGTCCACCTTCACCTCAAACATTCTTTTACTGGACATCCGTTTTAGTAACAGTATATGGCAAAGTGCGTGTGGCAGTAATCGTCCCAGTTGCGACAATGGGTTGGGCAGGTTTACCTTGAAATGCCGGATGGCGTAATCCTGTAACGGTCAAAGTAAAGGAGCCCGTTAGCGCCTCAGTCGGCGACCAAGCAACCGGCTTGTCGCCAGTCGCATTCTCTCGATCCCATGAGAGCTCAAGTGTGAATTGTAATGGAAAACCCTCTTTGTGTTGAGGATGATTAGGATAATAAAATGGGTTCGCAGGATTATCTGCCGCAAGCTGCCAGGCAAATTGCGCATCGACAGCCGCGTTAGGCTGCTCGCCTTGCACCGCAAGCAAAGGTTGATTGCCTACACCAGAGAGCAAGAGAGACTTTTGATGCGCGACAATCTTGCACAGCGCAGGGACTTGACTGACATTAGCATACCCACGATTGACACCCGTTGGTGGTGCTGCGATGATCAATTCTGGGAGCAAAGCATAATCCAGAGTCCCCCCCCCCAACTGGAGAGCTGACCTAAAATGATAGAGCCAATGTCATTTTGGCGGATCCGGGTGCCATCCCTAATTGATCAGTCGCCCCATTAGGTTTGAGATAGGAGACGGCATCGATCTCTAAGTTTGCGGTCCAACATCCCTGAGGCTATAGTAACTCGTTTGATTCAAGAGGCGTTCCAGACTTGGCGGCGACACCTAATAGCGATTCTTGCCCAAGCGATGTTTTCACCCAAAGCACTGCGCCATAATCGGCGTGTAAGACACCCGATGCCATCTTTTGACGATCGGGGGCAAGATAAAAGACCAACTCCTCGCGTGCACTGATTGTGAATGTTTTGGTTGCGCCATATGCCCATGTTTTCCATTGGACATTGAGCAAATCGCTACTTTCGCGATAGAGCAGCGGCAAATCGAGCAGGGGCGCATTATTGGGTGCGGGCAAACTTTTCTCCAGCGTCACCGAGACCTGTTGCTCGCCCTCGCCTTGATCGACACCTTGTTGGGAGGCACGGATCACATTCTTAAAGGTTACCGGCAGTGAAGCGGTCGAGACGCCGAAGTCCAAGCCGTATCCCTTAGGCCAGATTTCGAGCGGTGAAGCGAAGTTTGAGCGGCTCGATGCCTTGTACCAATTGGCAAGTGTACGACGCATAAATAGATTGGAGTGTTGTTGTTGACTGACATCGCTAAAGCGCAGCTCTTTCGTGCCGATAGGGGTATGTACCAAATAGACGGAGTCTTTCATCTGTAACTTGATGGCCGATTGCGCACTAAACCACGTCGACATGACGGGCGATTGTGTGTAAGAGGGCGTGTCATCGTCCTTGATCGTTGGACAAAGCGTTTGAAAGCCAATCAAGTTAAAGCCAGCCTCAACCCAAAGAGAATCGGGCACAATGGGGCGACCTTTAATCGTTAAGGTTGTGCTTTCTGAGCAATAGATGAGATAGCATTTATTGCCAGAGAGGAACTTGAGCTGATTAAGCGTCGGCGACTCTCGAAACCAGCCGCGCCATTCAGCATTTTTATAAATGAAGCTCTCCGATTCCCCCATACTGGGATAGGCGAGTAAGCCCGCCCAATAAAAGACCATTTCCACATTAGATTTAGGATCTTGCCATTGGGTCAACGTGTCGGGCTCTGGTTCGATTGGCAGGTAGACACCATTCCAACCGGCGTTTAACGGCACCACCTCCTCGACCCATTGAGCCGAGGAGATCTGCGTCAAAAGGCACATGCTAAACAGGCATACTAAAAACTTTTTCATAACGAAACACCTTTCTTAACGACTGGATAGATATAGAGAGGAGACAGATTGTAAATTGCGGCGTACCCGTCAAGTGTCCATCTTGTGTAACAGCCAACCACGCCGAACCCGACACCTTGCGATAGGTGCAGGCAAATTCATCGGTCACATGTTTGGTTAAATCGTAGGA
>CAYZIC010000035.1:0-21272 GCA_964478335.1 uncultured Lentisphaeraceae bacterium
GGCGTTTGAGGATTTTGGGATTTGGAGTCTGGATTTTGGGAGGCCCTCAGGCAGTCCCGATAAGGAGCGGAGTGAGCTCCAAAAGGCCGCAGGCCTTTCTAGGCGGCGTAGCCTCCCCTGGCTCTCTTTAGTCTGCTAAAGTTACGGATTCGCTATTGGTTGATCTAAAAGTGTATCCGTGTACCAAAATGGCAAATCTATGGCTAAAAAGGTGAAAATATGACAAAAAAGCCTCATTTTGTCACTTTTGCCCTTGCTTTTTAACGGGAAAAAGGCTACTATGTCTTTGTTATTTGGTCTAGGTGGATTGCCTAGATGTCTTGTCTACTAGAAGGATTTGCTTTGAATTTGTTGAAGACTGTATTGATTTGTGCGCTTACTTTGGTTGGATTGGTTGGCTGTGAAACTGCTGATCAGGGGTTGACGCATCTGGATAATCCCCTTGAGTTTACGCCGGGGATCATTAAGCCGGTGTTGCGCACTGGGGTGCGCATTCGTGTCTCGGTTTCTGCTCAAGGTAAACCGGTGATTGAAGATTTGATGAAAGAAGTTTCCGCACAAGGCGAGATTGTGATGCCTTATGTCGGGATGATCAAGTGTGCGAACCTCTCGATTGAGCAACTCGAGGCAGAGCTAACTAAGGCCTATGCTAAGTACTATGTCAACCCTGTGGTGACTGCATTTTACATGCCGATGGTTGAGGGGTCTACGTCCCCTTGGGGCATGGTGTTGGTCTTGGGCGAGGTCGCACGAGCTGGTCAGGTGCAAATCCCACAAACGTGCGACTTGACGTTGACTCGCGCCTTGCAAGATGCTGGTGGCTTGAAGCCGTTTGCCAATCCGGCGCGTGTGCGTGTCACGCGTACTGGTAAGGGAAACTTGCGCCAATGCTGTGAAATTGATACCGAAAAGATCGGCGAACAAGGCCGACGTGATTTAGATTTGATCTTGATGCCTGGCGACGTTGTCTTCGTCCCAGAATACAAGTGGTAATCCGAAAGGACGATGTTTATGAAAAAACTCCTCACCCTCGCGATGGTTGCGATCCTCGCTGCTTCTCTCCACGCTGCAGAACAAAAGGCTGCGGATCTGCCTGCTTTCCAACGCGATGCAATCGCCAAGCAGATGAAGGCTAAGGCTCCGCGTCAGCGCGTTGTCTATGCTAAGAAGCTCATTGCTCAAGCTAAGTCTGTGCCAGCCTCTCCGAATGAAAAGACGCAGATCTTTGTGAGTATCGCTCGTACCTCGATTGCGAATGCTGGCCCGGCAACGGCTCAATTGATCGCAACGATCTTTACCAGCGTCCCCGTCGAGTATTTGCCTGCGGTGGCGAATTCTTTGCGTAAGAATTTCGACCAACAGCGCAACAACTTGAGCGATCAGCAATACAAGGCTGTCACTCAGTCCATTCTCTCGGTCTACGGCCAAGTCGCTGCGGAAGAAAAACCCGATGCGGCGAGCGTGCGTAAGGGAACTCTCGTGGCGATGCTCTCTGGCGCAAGCAAGAACCCTGAGGAAACGAGCAAGGCTTTGATCGCAACGCTACCGCTTGCTGAGCAAGGTGTCGTGTCTGGTGTCGTGGCGAAGGTCGCCGCAGGCGACACCGAGGCTATCGCTGCCGCTGCTGGCGTCGATGAAGTCCACGCTACTCCAGAATCTGAAAAGGAAGCCAACAAGACTACAGGTACTCCTGCTACTGGCGTAGTCGCTGCTGAAGCTGAGGCTACCACCGAGGCCGCAACCGAAGCAGATGCCCCGGCTGAGGCTGATGCAGACACAGACGTAGATACTGGCGTAACTGACGCAAGTGTGAATGTTGAGGTGGCTGCTGATGAAGATCCCGTCGTGAACGTGCCTTTGATTGGGCGTGACTACGCTGACTATCTCGGTCAATTGGGTGATATGATGATGGATGCTGAAGCTGTCTTGAATGGTGCGCTTGATGCGAATGCTGATGACTTTGACGGCGAAGATCGCCCCAATAAAACGGACAAGCCGCTCTTTGTCCCGACCTTGCCTGGCGAAGGTACCAATACTGATACCCCGGGTAATCCTGAGCCGATTGTCAAGCCCGAACCGCCTAAGCCGTACTCTGGTCAAGAAGAAGCCTAAACGCTTGCTGATAACCCTTTAGTGACTCCTATTGATAAGGAAATTTATTATGAAAAAACTCTTAACCACAGCCTTAATCCTCGCCGGTGCTGCATCCGTTTATGCAAAAGAGCCCGGTATCCGATTTGGTGGCGATAAGTTTGTCTTGGCCCCTGCTGTGAACTTGGGTGTCTTTCACTCGTCCAATATCCGTAATGCCTATGATGGCGAGAAGAAGGAAAGCGGCGCTGGTTGGACCGTTTCGCCGAGCTTGCAGTTCTCTGCAAATGGTGCAGGGGTGCAATTCATCCTCGGTGCGAACTACTCTGCAGAGCGTAGCTTTGACCGCGACAGCGGCTCGGATAGCGACTCTTGGGGTGAATACGCAACCTTGCGTATGGAATTGAATGAACGCAACTCCTTGACGATCAATCAATCATTCCGTCACTCTGAATCCGATGAATTTTATGATGGTGGTAGAGACACTGCGTCGGTCTCCAATACCAAGAATGAAACCTTTAACATCAGTGCCGCATTGGCTCACCGCTGGAGCGAACGTCAATCGGTTGCTTTGAGCATCAACTACACCGACTACAACAACCTCGATGCGGAAAATGGTGACTACCAGATGTATGGCATCGCCGGTCAATTCTCCAATCAATGGACCGAACGCACCAACTTGATCTTTAGCACTGCGATCTCGATCGATGATCCTGTCGAGGGTAGTAAGTCGACCTCTTACTCGCTCATGGGTGGTTTTGGCTCAACGATCAATTCTAAGATGAATTATCAAGCCATGGTCGGTGTGATGTTTTACGACTACTCGGGTTCAGGCTCTCAATCAGACTCCTCGATTGCTCCTAACTACTCCTTGACGGGTACTTGGAAGCTTTCCCAGCGCTTTGCTCTCTCTGCCGCTATGAGCACCAACTATGCTCCTACAGATAGTGCTGGCGACCAAGGCAATTCTTACAACCTCAACCACAATATGTCGTTGGCATTGAATTTCCAACCTCGTTCCATCAAGGCTCTTTCATTCCGCTGGGATGTGGGCTATCGCATTGAGCAGACGACCTACACCAACAATCAATCTGATACCGAGCGCAACTACTACAACATGCGCATGAGTGCCTACTATGGCTGGAATCAGTACATCTCGCTCTACACGAGCGTGACCTATAACTACGATACTACTGATACCACTGGTGATTCTCGTTCGAGCGATGAAATTCGCGTCGATGCGGGTCTCCAGTTTAAGTGGTAATCGGACTGAGGTCTTAATTCGTGCAGCTTTTACTCACGAAATATTGGGTGCTCGCTCATCTACTGGTGTTGGCGAGCACCTTATTCTTTATACCGGACACGGTCGCAAAGCTGAATGTGACCCTGTGGGGCTGTTTCTCGCTTTGGCTCTTTACCTACCTCTTGCCAACCGTGCGTCGCACGGAGACCTTTACGCTCGCACGCATCAGGACTTTTACGGCAATCGGTCGGGATCCGCTCTTTTATCTAGGCCTCCTATTGGTGGCGTTCTTCTCGGCAACCTACTTTAATAGTGGGCGTACGCTTATTTTTGAAGAGGAGAATTTCCGTTGGGCTTATTCTGCGCCATTGTGGAGCTGGATGCCCAACTCGATCAATCCCGAGACAGGTATTGCTGGCTATTGCATGATTTTGGTGACGTGTTGCTTTTTGCTCTGTGCGCGTCATGGATTGACTCGCAAAGGCCGTATCTTTTTGTTGATTAGCTTTTCTCTCTTGGGCTCGCTGGCAGCGCTGATCAAGCTCTTATTTGCGACGGTGATCCCTGTTGACTTTTATTTCCTTGCCTCGACTGGTTTTAGCTCGGGGGTTTTGCATTTGGTGCTCGCCTGTGTGGCGCTGGGGTGTGCTTTTGAGTATCTCCTCGAAAAGAGACCTACGCTCTTTTGGTTCTCCCTGGCTGGGATCTTGGGCAATATGATGGGGATTGTGCAGAGTCTCAATCCTGCGGTGATTGTCGCTGGCCTGGTGATTTCATTGGCGGCGGTGGTCTTTTTTGCGATCTCGGTGTCGCGTGCGGTGTTTCGTCCACAGGTGGGGTTGACGCTCGGATTTGTCTTGTTGCTACTCATTGCCTGGACGCTGCCCTTGGCATTGGCTCCCAACCGGGCGGACTATCTGGCGGTGGCGGATTTCTCTCAGTGGGGGGATGGCTTGTCGCTCTGGCTGCGAGATTGGTCGTTTCGCAATGGCTTGGCCTGGGATATTGGCTCGGAGAACCGCTTCTTGGGTGCTGGCTTTGGAGGCTATGAAGCCTTTGCGCGCTTTCATCTTGTCAAGCAGTCGGCGTGGGATATTTACAATACCCAGACCTTGGGGACTTGTGACCACGTCCGCTTGATCAGTAACCACGGCTTCTTGGGGGCAGGGCTGATCTATGCCACTGTCATCTACCTCTTGGCTCTCCCGCTCATGCAATGGGCCAACGTGATGCAATTTAGAGTAAAGGAATTGCATCGCTATGTCTTTATCTTGATTTGGGCCTTTGTGGCTCTGCTGATTGTCTTGGGGGCATCTTTCATTGACTTGCCCTTGCATGACCCGGCTCTCTTTTTGGTGACCTTTGTCCTATTGGGATCACTGCCTGACTGGTTACCACGCATTTAACGATTCGTTATAAAAAGGATTATTATGGCTGAAGAACGTAAAAACCGCGCCCTTTATTACCACCGCTATACGCCGACGTTGGGTTCATCGCAACCACCGTCATACTATAGCGGCGCGATGCCTCAATATGGAGGCGGTGCTGCTTATGGTGGCTCGACCTATGGAGGTGCCTCGTATGGTGCTGCAGGTCAAGAGGATTCGGCAGTGGGGTCGCTCAACTTGGCGCGCATCATGCGTGTCTGTGCAAGCCACTGGATGACGATCTTTGTATTCTTTGTCCTAGGCTTGTTGGGCTCATTTATCGTCTTTAAGCTCTTGCCGACGAAATATCAAGCAATGAGTGTCTTTCAGATGTCCATTGCGCCTCGCTCGATGATCGAGGGGCAGATCTACGACGAATCCAACAATATGTCGATGAAGGAAGTCTTTAATACACGCTTGCAGCTTTTGCGCAGTGAGCCAGTCTTTAAGGCGATTGTTGAGCGCTACCGCACCGAGCATGCTTCATCCACTGTAACTCAAGAGGAATTGATCACGGCGCTTGCTGAATCCGAAATGGAGTTGGTGCCTTTCTCTAAGTTGATCAACTTGACCGTGACCTCGACCTCGGCAACGCTCTCGATGGATTTGGCCAATACCTATGCTCAAGCTTGCGAAAGCTATATGCACGAGCAAAACCGCGCCCAGGCAGAAAACGCCGTGGCGTGGTTGACCACGATGGTCGACAACCAAGAGCGGCTCTTGGCTCAACGCGAAAAAGAGCTGATGGACATGCGTAAAGAGCGTAAGCTCGATGCCAAGCAGCGTGCGCGTGACGATAAGCAAGCGCGTATGGTCGCCCTCAATGCTCAGCTTGTCGGCCTTGATACACAGATCTCCAAGGCTAAGGAGCTCATGACTTCGCTGAAGGAAGTCGCCAAGGATCCCACGAAGTTTGGTATGGTCTCTGAGTCCATCCCTCGCTCAAGCGAAATCTCCACGGCCTATGCTACGCTACAAGCCTCTCAGGCTGCGTATCAGACGATGTTGGCCAATATGACCCCCGAGCATCCTGATGTCAAGATCAAGGCTCAAGAGGTCGAGGTGCTCAAAAAGCAATTCGCCGAATCACTCGTGCGTGCTGATGAGACTGCCCAGGCTGAATACGCTGTCTTGCAGCGTCAACATGAGCCAATCGAAAAAGAATCTAAGGCACTCTCCGCTGAGCTGATTAACCTTGATACCGATATCATCTCGACAGAAGTCGCCCTCCAACAGCTCGAACGCAACTGCGAGATTGAGCGCGAAAAGGTGTCGACTTTGCGTATGCGTATGAGTCGTGCAGAGCTCAAAGCTGACGAAGACGCTGCGATCATCCAGCAGGTCAAGGCTGCTCCTATCCCCGAAACCCCCAGCAGCCCGAAACCATTTATCATCTTCCCGGCGGGTGCGCTATTCTCCCTCGCTTTGGGTGTCTTTTTCGTGCTCTTGCTTGACCACATGGAGGACAAGCTCGTTGATGTCTCCGATATTGAGGGGCGTTTGCGCCTCAAGGTGCTCGCCTTGATGCCTCACTTGCGCCGCTTGCAGCGTGCGCAAATCGCTAAGACCACTCATTCCGAGCCTTTCTCTCAATATGCCGAGGCGATGGCAGGCTTGCGCAATATGCTCGACTCGCCGCATTTCCACGACCTCTCCAAGGTCGTCTTGGTGATGAGCACGCAGCCGGCTGAGGGTAAGACTTGTACTTCGACCAACTTGGCGATCTCCTATGCTCAGAGCGGTCAAAAGACCTTGCTTGTCGACTTTGATATGCGTCGTCCTCGCTTGGCAACGATCTTTGGCTTGACTCCGGGCTCATTTGAGTCATTGCCCCACACGTTGGCACGCAATAATCCCGAGCTCTTTGCTACAATGCCTAGCCAGACTGATGTGCCCTCGCTTGATTTGGTCGCGTCTCGTGCCTCCTCATCGATTAGCCCGTCGGTCTTGATGGGCACCAATATCATCACGGAATTCTTTGACTGGGCACGTCAAAATTACGATCATATCGTCATTGACTCGCCGCCATTTGGTTTGGTTGGTGACGTAATCGTCTTGGCCAACTTGGTCGACTCGGTTTTGATGGTCGCTACGCCGGATAAGACTCGCTTTAAGCCAATTAACTTTGCCGTTCGCCGCCTCAACGAAGTGGGCGCACGTCTCCTCGGTGTGATTGTCAACAATGTCGACTACCACCGCTGGGCGGGCTTTAGCAAGTACGAGTCGCACTACGGCTATCGCACGTACAAGCCCATGCAAGCTGAAAAGGCCGCTGCTGAGGGTATCATTCCCGAGGATGCCGTCTTTGCGATCAACCCTGCAGATACCATCACAGATGCTCCAGACACGAAGTATACTGCTGATGACGACGAATAAGGGAGAGCCTACTATGAAAAGAATCATTGTAACAGGCGGCGCAGGCTTTATTGGATCTGCGGTTGTGCGTTTGCTCATCCAAGAGACTGATTGCGAGGTGCTCAACATCGACAAGCTGACCTATGCTGGCAACCTCTCCTCTGTGGCAGAGGTCTCCGATGATCCCCGCTACCACTTCTTGCAAGCGGACATCTGTGATCGCGCAGCGATGGATGCGGCATTCGCATCCTTTAAGCCAGATGGCATCATGCACTTGGCTGCAGAGTCCCACGTCGACCGCTCCATTGATGGCCCAGCATTGACCATCGCATCCAATATCATGGGCACCTTTACCCTCTTAGAGGCCGCCAGAGCCCATTGGCTCACTCTCGATGACGCTGCTAAGGCGGCTTTTAGATTTCACCTCATTTCGACAGACGAGGTTTACGGGTCTTTGGGGCCTGGTGGATTTTTCACCGAGCAGACGCCCTATGATCCGCGTTCGCCCTATTCTGCAAGCAAAGCCAGCGCCGATCATTTGGCCTCTGCGTGGTATCACACCTACGGCTTGCCCACGGTCAAGACCAATTGCTCCAACAATTACGGCCCCTACCACTATCCAGAAAAGCTCATCCCCTTGGTCACGCTTAATGCGCTGGCTGGGCGGGCTTTGCCCATTTATGGCAAGGGCGACAATATCCGTGACTGGCTCTACGTCGAGGATCATGCTCGCGCATTGCTCCTGGTCTTGCAGACAGGCAAACCCGGCGAAACCTACAACGTCGGCGGCCATAATGAACGCACCAACCTCGAGGTCGTGCAAGCGATTTGCGCGATCTTAGATGATTTGCGTCCTCGTCAAGATGGCAAAGCCTACGCTGAGCAGATCACCTATGTGACAGACCGCCCTGGTCACGACCAACGTTACGCGATTGATCCCACCAAGATCACGCAAGAGCTCGGTTGGCAATCCCAAGAAAACTTTGAAACTGGCCTCCGCAAAACCATTCAATGGTATCTTGATCGCGAAGACTGGTGGCAACCGATCCAGCAAGCTGCTACTGAGCGCCTCGGTCAATTGTAGTAGCATCCCACACACACGATCACGCCCAGTGATCATTCACCTATTAAAAAGGAAAACAGATGGCAAATGATGATGCAATCGAAGTAATCGGAGTCGTAGTTAAAGTACTCCCCGCAACCATGTACCAAGTGCGCCTCGAGAATGGCCACGAAGTCCTCGCTCATATCTCTGGTAAAATCCGTAAAAACTTTATCAAGATTGCTTCTGGCGACCGCGTGACCCTCGAAATCTCCCCCTACGACTTGACCAAGGGGCGAATTGTTTACCGCCACAAGGCATAGTATGCTACAGCGATTACGACGCATTCTCTTGGCCGTAATTATTTGTGTAACGACAGCGATCTGGGCCCAAAGTCCGATCGCTGTCGTGCATGGACATCTGTCGATCCCTGCGGGCGAGCGCCGCTATGCCGCCTCGCTTGCTAGCCATATCGCCCGCTGGTATCAGCTCTCGGGTGTCAAGGCTGACATCGTTGATGACCAAAACCTCGATGCTGCCCTCACCAAACGCAAGCTTGCCATCTTGGTCTACTGTTCGCAGCCCCAAGCAGCCCAGCGTGAAGCCATCAACCGCTACCTCGACCGGGGCGGGAAGATCATGGTCTTTTATTGCGCATCGGCTCCACTCGCCCAACGACTGGGCATTCAGCTCCTTGGCTATCAAAAGGCCACCGACAGCAAGCAATGGTCTAGAATGGCTTTTGACCCCAAAAAAGCCCCTCAGGGCACGCCCATTTACGTCGCGCAGCGTTCGCCCAATATCTACCGTGCTCGCCCCGCCCAAGCCTCCTCCCAAACCATTGCTTATTGGCTTGACCAATCCGGCCGCAAAACAGCCGACCCTGCGTGGATTGTCACCCCCTACGGCTACTGGATGACCCACGTACTCACTGGAGACGGCGACGAAGAGGCCAAGCGCCTCCTCCTAATCGCCCTTACCTCCCGATACGTGCCATCAATCTGGGCATCTGCAAGCCGTGCCCTCTACGATCAAGCCGTCGCCCCTCTCCGCAACCAATCCCTTGCTAAGCGCCTAGCCGCAATCAAGAGTGGCTCGGTGCGCGTTTCTCTCCAGCGTCGTTACAACGAGATCGCCGCCCAAGCCAATCAATTGCACGGCCGCATGCAGAGCCAAGCCAATGCTACAACCCTTGCGCACGTCAAGCTCCTCCAAGAAACCATCGACCAGCTCTATGGGGCGACATTCTTCCCACGTGCTGGCGAAATCATTGCCGTTTGGGACCACAGTGGCCAAGGCCTCTATCCTGGTGATTGGCCCCGCACCATCAAAGCTCTCGCCGATGCAGGCATCACCGACCTCTATATTAATGTTGCTGGAGCAGGATTTGCCCACTATCCCAGCTCAATCCTTCCCAGATCGCCTGTCTATGAGCGCTATGGCGATCAAGTGGCCGCCTGCCTCGCCGCCGCCAAACGCCACCGCATCCGCATCCATGCTTGGATCCTCCTCTACTCCACCACCTCCGCCACCCCAGAGCGCATCAAGATCTTCCAGCAAAAAGGCTGGACCCTGCAGACTATCAAAGGCCAAGAGATGACCTGGCTCGACCCATCTCAAGTAGCCGTCCAAGACTACCTCACCAAAGCGGCTACTGAGCTAGCCTCGCGCTACCCGCTCCATGGCATTCACCTCGACTTTGTCCGTTATCCAGGGTTCTGGGAAGCCCTTGGGCCGCGTTCTAAAGCGCGTTTCGAGGCATCGATCGGTCAATCCGCCGCACCCTGGCCTCAATCGGTCTCATTGACTGGTGCCCTCAGGAAACCCTTCATCACTTGGCGCGCCAAGCTCATTACCGATACCGTGCAGCGCATCCGTTTTGCCCTACGCCGCACGAAACCCCACCTCACCCTCTCCACCGCAGTCTACGGCAAATACCCCGCCTGTATCGACTCGGTCGGGCAGAATTGGCAAAGCTGGCAACGCATGGGCTTGATTGATTATGCGCTCCCCATGAATTATACCACGAGCACCGACCAATTCACCCAATGGCTCACCCAACAGACCCAATCCCCCCACCAAGCCCGTCAAATCATCCCTGGTATCGGCATCACCGCTGCAGAAAGCCGCCTCACACCGATTCAAATGCTTGACCAAATCGCTATTGCGCGTTCTAGAGGCTGCCCCGGCTTTGCCCTCTTTGACCTTGACGATAGCCTACTCAAGCAATTCTTACCCATCCTCAAGCAAGGCATTAGCAGATAGGGCGAGCAAGCTCGCCCTAGACACGGCTGCGCCGTGTGCGGGAACCGCCTGCGGCGGTGCGGGGACGGCTCGCAGGCTCGCCGTGCGGGAACGACCTGCGGTCGTGTATCGGTCGCTGGTGCTCGCCGCATCAGGCAGTGATCAGCCTACGCCGCTTCCTGCAGCGCGCTGGTTGGTTTTTTGTATATTGATGCGTTTATTCTTAAACGCGGGCCCCTGAGCTTGCCCCCTATGCGCCCCGCCATCCCAACTAGCTCGCCCACACCTCGCGCCAGCCATCCCCTGACTCACTCTCCCTCAATCCCCTGGCAGTCCTATGCTGACTGTGAGCGTAGCGAGCCATTCGTGGCCATTAGCGGCCCTTAGATGACTCCTGCTCACTGTTACTGTGCACTGTTGCGGCGACTGCGTCGCCTAGAGCTGCGGTAATGCGGTGTAGGCTGCGATGGCGACGGCATTGGCAAGATTGATGCTACGGGCGTGGGGGCCTGGCATGGGGATGGTGATGAGATCGTCTTGATAGGTCTCGTAGAATTCTTTGGGGAGGCCGCTGCCTTCGCAGCCAAAGGCAAGCGCGTCGTTGGCAGTGTAGGAGACATCGTAGATGGTTTTGTCGGCTTTGGTGCTGAGGAAGTGCACGTGGGCGGGTTGGGCGTAGTCGAGGTAGTCTTGCCAGGTATTGTGAATGTGCAGGTCGAGGTGCTGCCAGTAGTCCATGCCTGCGCGCTTGAGGTGCTTTTCGTCGAGGGTGAAGCCTAGGGGGCGAATGAGGTGGAGCGACCAGTCTAGCCCGACGCAGATACGGCCGATTGCGCCGGTGTTGTGTGGGATTTCTGGGTGAATGAGGACGATATGCATGGGGAGCTCCTAGCAGGTTGGGTCAAAGGCGATGGGGCCTTGGCGTAAGAGGGTCAGGGGATTGGCGCGGATCACAGTACTGGCGACACCGCCGGGTGAGATGCCGTCATCGACGACGATGTCGGCTTGTAAGCCGATGTCGGCGAGGGAGGCTTGCGCAGAGCAGGCCGGCATGGCACCGCTGAGATTGGCTGATGTGACGCGCAGGAGTCCACCACAGCGAGCAATCAGCGCTCGGGTCCAGGCGTGGTCGGGGACGCGGATGCCCTCAGTGGCACCTGACGGGAGGTCAACAACGAGGGTGAGGGCTCCTGGCCAGGCGGTTTGGGTGAGGCTGGTTAGGGGCGTGGGGAGGGTGATGCCGAGGGTGTCGAGGATGGTGGCGTCGGAGGCAAGCATGGCGATCGGTTTGGCGGCGGCGCGGTTCTTAAGGGTGTAGAGTCTGCTGACGGCATCTGGAAAAGCGGGGTGGGCGGCGAGGCCGTACACGGTATCGGTGGGGATGATGACGACACCGCCGTGGTTGAGGCAGTCTGCGACTGGGGCGAGAGAGGCATCTGTAGCAGGTAGGAGCATGATGGTGCTTGGGCTAGGGGGTGGCTGGCTTGGGAATATACCAGTTGTAGGTGATGATGCCACGGGCGGCGGTGGTGCCTTTGGTGGTAAGTAGTGTCGATAAGATGGGCTGGGCGGTCTCGGGGGTGGGGAGGGAGGTGTCGAGGAGGAGGAGGTCGGTGACGACACCGCGGTCATTGAGGGTCACTTGGCAGGTGACGAAGCCTTGAGTGGGATCGCTGGGGGGGAAGTGGCTTGGTTTGCGGGGATTGTATTTGGCTTGGCGTAGGGCTAGGGCGCGCTCCCATTGGTCGGGCTGTTGGGGCGGGTAAATGGTTTGGGGTTCGGGGATTTTGGGGAGGTTGACCTGTAGGGGGCGGTGGGGGCAAGTGGAGACAGGGGTAGTGGTGATCATGAGCGGTTGGCTCTTGGAGGCTGTAAATGTCTGAATGAGTGGGGGCGTGGTGCGGCGTGGGAGGGCAATCTCTGCGTCTGCTTGGCGCATGCTTTGCTCGCTTTGGGCGATGCGGGCCTTTTCTGAATAAAAGGTAATCTTGGCTTGGTGCGCAACTGGCGTGGCATTGGGGGCGAAGTATCTGGGAATGGTGGCATTCATTTGCGCTGCAAAAAGAATGCATCCTAGGCCGATTGCACTGAGGGCGAGCCACATGAGACGAGCAAACCAATACCGCTGGCGGCGTTTGCGCCGGGTATAGTTTTGGACGCGCTTGCGTCGTTTCTCGATATTCATGATTGCGGGCATTGCTTAGGGTTGCTTTTCCACGAGGTTGATTTGGGAGACTCCGGCGTGCTTGAGGATGGTGATCCATTTGGCTAGGTCGCCGTAAGGAATGGCTGCATCGACCAATAGGTTGAGTGCTGGGGTTTGTTTAAGGGCAGTCTTGATCCTCTCGGTTGATTGATGGTTAAAGGAGTCATAGCGGCTGTCCTCAAAGATGAGGACAGAGTAGGTCGATTGATTGGGCACGGCGACGTATTGTATGACCGCAGATGGTATGCTCGCTAGGAGGCCTTCTTCAAAGGGTGCCTCTGGCAGGTCAACGATTTTGCCTGGTTGCAGGAGGGTGTGGGTGAGATAAATGGCAATCCACACAAATAGGAAAACGGCATTAATCCAGGGCACGGCAATAAAAAAGCTCCGTGCCACGCGTGAGCGTGGCCATGTGAGGCGAGCGGCGGTGAGCCGCTGCCAGGCAAAGGTGCCTTGAGGCTTGCTATTCATGGTCATCTCCCCAATAAATGAGGATGGCGACGATCGCCGAATCAATGTCGAGCGCAATGCGATCGATTTGATGGAGGAGGATCTGGTGGAGCGCATAGCACATCAGTGAGGTGATGAGCCCTGTTGTGGTAATGGCGATCGCTTGAGAGAGTGCATACCAGGAGGTGCCGGCACTGATCAAGGGTGCCTCTAGCCCGATTGTCGTGAGATAACTCGCGGCTGCGATCAACGTGCCTATGAGCCCGAGGGTCGGCGCAAACTGCGCAAAAAGGGCCAGCAATACGGTGCGGCGTTCTAATCGGCCCAGCTCGGCGTGTGCGGTCGCAGCTAAAATGTGTTGCAGGTTGGCTTGGGAGGATTTGCGATGAATGATCGATTCTGCGACGAGTGCGGCCACTGGGCCGGGGGCTTCCTCGCAAATGGCGGTCGCTTCGGTGAAGTTGTCCTTGTCCAAGACGGTAAAGACCCCTTGTAGGAAGTCTTGGCTATCTGCGCCAATACGCCGAATCGCTAAGAGGCGATCGACAAAGATTAAGAGCGAAATAATTCCCAAGCAGAGGATCAAGAGGATCGACCACCCACCAAAAGAGAAGAGCGACATTGTGGCAAGAAAAGGCATAGCGGTTAGTCCTTTTGAGATGGATTGATCCGACCGGCTGGGCAAACAGCCTCGATCGCGTCACTCCGCCAGCGACTGGGATAGTCGCGGCACTGTTTGGGTTTTACGGGGTTGATCGCACAGCGATTCTCCGCGGTCAAAAAACGGCATGGGCCATTGATATCCCCCGCAAAGATGAGAGTTTTGCGGTCTGGCGCAAGCACGGTGTACTGGTCGGAGAATTGATACGGGTCGATTCCCAAAAAAGCCGCAATCGTATCCGCCTCCTCGAGAGAAACCCGCACCACACCCGGCACGCGACAACAATTGCCGCAGCACTGGCACTTAAATACCTCCACTAATGCCATCTTTGGGGTGTCCTAGGCGAGGGTTTTACGGACGATCTGCTTGAGCAGCTCGGCATCCGCAGCGATCACCTCCACGCGAGCTGGAGCACCCTTGAGTGCTTCGAGGATGGGGTGGGTGGGCTCTGTGCCACCCGTTGCAGCGACCACGGTGGCAGGGAATTTGGCGGGATTGGCTGTCGCCAAGCAGATCACAGGATGCTCGACGGTCGTGCCGATTTGCTCGGCAGCTGCCACGCCAATTGCCGTATGGGGATCGAGGGTGTAGCCATAGACCGAGTCATAGTGACGAATCGTCTGTGCCACGGCATCCACATCAATGCGCTTGGCTACCATCATCGGATCGTTGACGGGGTGATTTTCCTTGACATTGGGCACTAAACGGCGCTCCTGGGCAAAGGTGGCCATCCACTGGGCGACCTGCTGTCCATCACGGCCAGCGCGGCAGTAGAGGTAGCGCTCAAAATTGCTAGCCACTTGAATGTCCATCGATGGTGAGGTCGTTGGCATCGCAGCGCCGGGTTCATAAATGCCCGTAGCAAAGAAACGCGTCAAGATGTCATTCTCATTGGTTGCTAAGATCAATTGCTTGATGGGCAAGCCCATCTGCGCTGCCACGTAGCCAGCAAAGATGTCGCCAAAGTTACCCGTGGGCACTGCAAAGCGAATCGACTGAGCACCTGCATCCTGCGCTCTAAAGGCTGCGTAAAAATAGTAGACGACTTGCGCCAAGATACGCGCCCAGTTGATTGAATTCATCGCACCGAGGTGGTATTCATCGCGAAATGCCAAATCATTAAAGAGTGCCTTCACGATATTTTGAGCATCGTCAAAGCTACCCTCCACGGCAAAGTTGTGGACATTGTCATCCAAGACCGTTGTCATCTGCAGCTCTTGCAAGGGGCTCACGCGACCGTGTGGATGCATGACAAAGATATCCACGCGAGACTTACCACGCACGCCTTGAATAGCTGCACTGCCCGTGTCGCCACTGGTCGCTGCAACCACTGTTAAGCGTTCATCGCGTTTGGTCAAAAGGTAGTCAAAGAGGTTGCCTAAGAATTGCAGCGCCACATCCTTAAAGGCCAACGTTGGCCCATGCCAGAGCTCCAAGATGCGCACATCGCCCACCGCACAGCTCGGTGTCACATCCGCGCTGTCAAAGGTCTCATAGCTCTTGTTGACGATGGCAAGCAGGTCTGCCTCGGGGATATCATCAGCGTAGAGCTTCATGATTTCAAGTGCTAAAGCCTGATACGACAGCTTGCTCCACGCCTCAAGCTTGTCGCCGATTTGCGGAAACTGTTCAGGCATATAGAGTCCACCATCGCGAGCCAAACCGCTCAAAACGACGTCACTAAAGCTTAAAGATTCATGATTGCCACGTGTACTAATATATTTCATCGGGACCTCAATTGCTATAGGGTGAATAATTGATCTAAAACGCTTCAAATTATAGTATAGCCTCCCGCTAAAGTCAAGGGCAAACTCGCTCGTACTGTCAGATTATCTCCCGCAGAGAGGTAGAGTGCGCAGAGAGCACTGCCAGATGGACACAAGCGCCTGCGGCGGGCAGCTAGCGTGGCGCTCGCAGGACGCGCTGACTGAGTAAACTCAGCACAGAACTCGCCTCGCTGCGCAGCGAGCCTCTGCGTTAAAATCCCTGGCAGTCCCCCCAACTCCTAAAAACTTCAAGCTAGGACGTGTGGGCGGTGGGGATGCTCGCTGGGCATAAAAAAACCCCAATGCTGATCGAATAGCACTGAGGTAAGAAATTGGGGCGAAAGACGGGGCTCGAACCCGCGACAACCGGAACCACAATCCGGGGCTCTACCAACTGAGCTACTTTCGCCATCTGAAAACGGGACATATTATGGCAGATGTGCCTTTGAATTGCAAGCCCAAAGTGTGGAAATCAGCTCTTTATCTACATTGCCACCCATAAATCAATAACTTATCACCTAGCAGGGGCGCATTGGGTGTCTATTTAAGGCGTGATTGGATGGCGCGAATATAGTCTGCAACGGCGGATGAGGGTTTGATTTGTTGGGCTTGATAGAGGAGGCGGAGGGCTTCGTCGTAGGCTTGATTGGCGACGGCGATTTGGGCTTGCAGGGTGAGGGCTTTGACTTGGTAGCCTGTAATGCGGGCGGCACGGCGGCAGGCGGTAATGGCTTGGTCGCGGTCTCCGGCGTCTTGATGGATATGGGCGAGGAGGATGAGGGCGTCACCTTGCAGGGGGGCGGCTTGCAGAATCTCTTGGCAGATGGTTTTGGCGCGGTCGGGCTGATCGCTGTGGTACGCAACCTTGGCTTGGAGGAGGCGAATGGTTTGGCGTTCTGCAGGGCTATAGGTGTCGATGGCGGGGAGGATGGCGTCTAGCCAGATGGTGGCGTGGTCGATTTGATTGAGGTCGAGGAGGCCTTGGATGGTGCGAATGTCTCGGTGGGGGGCGAGGGGGGCGAGCTTTTTGGCGGCTTGGTAGGCGCGCCAAGCATCACGGGGTTGCCTTTTGTTGATAAGGAGGTCTGTGAGGGTGGCGAGGTCGGCGGCGGTGGCGGCATTGAGGCGCCAGGCGGATTCAATGGCGGTGGCGGCTTGCTGGGGTTGGTCGGTGGCGAGCAGGGCATTGATGAGCAGTGACCAGAGGGCAGAGTCGTGCGGGGTCTGATTGAGGAGCTCGCGGGTGAGGGCGATGACCTCGGGGTAACGCGACTGGGCGAGGAGGGATTGGGCGAGGCCTTTCTTGGCATCGAGGCGCGTCGCATCAAAGAGTAAGGCTTGGCGATAGGCGGTTTCCGCGGAAACGGGTGCCGCGGTTTCTAGAAAGGCATAGCCGAGCAAAATATAGGTGTCTGCGGCTGGCTCTTGATGGCGCAGGAGGGCTTGGTAGTGGGGGATTGCTTGGGCGGGCTTGTCTTGCAGGAGATAGAGGCGGGCGAGGTTGCGATGTGCGGCGACAAAGGTGGAGCACTTTTTGAGGGCGGTTTGGTAAGCGGCCTGTGCATCGGCGGGGCGATTGTCAGTATCGTAGAGGCTGGCTAAGGCGAAGTCGATGGCGGCGCTTGCCTCGGGCTTGGCCAGGGGCACGAGCAAGGCAATGGCCTTGGCGGGCTCTTTGTCAAAGAGGGCCTTGGCTTGGGTGATGGTGTCGCGTTCGGCGCGTGTGACGGTGGGTTGTGTCACGGTGCTGGCGATGAGGCAAGCCTGCATGAGCAGGCAGATGGTGAATGTCAGGGTTCTTTTCATATGCTTTTATCCTTTGAGGCTCGTCGTGCTAATCTCCCTTATTGTAGCACGAAGCTGACCTTTTGACGCATGCGTGTGGCGACGGCTTGGCCGTCCTTTTTGCCTGGGGTGAATCGCCACCGGGCAATGGCTCGTGTGGCGGCGGCGGTGAAGGTGGCTTTGGGGGTTTCACTCAGGACGACGATGTCTTGGGTGGTGCCTTGGGTGGAAACGGTAAACTCGAGGATGACTTCGCCCTCGATGCCCCGGCTGCGGGCGCGGAGAGGATAGGCGGGATCAAGGGCAATGGTGGCGCGGGGGATTTCGTCTAGGGCGGTGAGCTCAAAGGTCATCCCGGCTAAACTCTGGGCGCTGAGAGTGGTCTGTAGATCAAAGTCCCACGGGGTGGCTGTGGTGGTGGGGAGGGGGTCGAGCGTGACATGTAGCGGGCTGGCGGTGATGGCGATTTTGGGCGCGGGGGTGGCGAGCTGGGGCACAGGCGTGGCTTGCGTGACGGCTGTGGGCTGTGACGGGGCGGGGGTGGGCAATTCTGGCGGTGGCGGTGCGGGCGGCGGGGGAATGACGTCGACCTTGCGTAGGGTAACGGGGGCCTCTGGTGGGGGTGCGAGGCGGTCAAGCATGGGCAAGAGACTGTAGATCAATCCTGCTACGCCGCCAACCAGGAGCAGGGTGTGCCATGTCCACCGTGGCGAACAGCTGCGGTCGATTGATTGGGTGGTTTGGCGGGGGGTGGTGGGCATAGGGGGTGGGCGGTTAGTGGGCGGTTGGGGGTGTGGCGGCGACGCTGACTGCTTTGGCTCCAGCGAGCTTGCAGGTGTCAATGAGGGCAACGAGGTGGTCGGTGGCGGTGGCACCATCGGCGAGTATCACGACGGGGAGGGCCTTTTGGCGCATTTGGCGGGCTACGATTCCCCGCACGCTGCTCTGGGTAATGGCGCGGCCGGCGTAGTAGATTTCTCCTCGGGAGGTGAGGGCAAATTGCAGGCTCTGTTGGTCGAGAGAGTCGGCGCTCACGGCTTGGGGTTTATCAATCTCCACGCCTGTCTCTTTGACAAAGACGGTGGTCACAATAAAGAAGATCAGCAAGAGAAAGACACAGTCAATCAACGGCGATAAATTGATGTCGACGCCGCCGTCTTTTTCGCAGGCGAGAGGGGTTCTTTGCATCAGGGTGCCTTAGGTAGGAGGTCGAAGAGGAGCTGCCAAGAGCCATCAATGAGGGCGCAGGCTTGGCGGTGGAGACGGCGGAGGCGGGCAAGGCCGCACAGGCCAATGAGGGCCACGACGAGGCCAACTTGGGTGGTCAGGAGGGCTTGGCTGATGCCGTCGGCAATCTGCGCAGTGGCGGCGGCGTGGCCGACTGCAGCGAAGGTTTGCACCATGCCCATGACAGTCCCTAAAAGCCCCAACAGCGGCGCAATAGTCGTCAACACGGCGATCCACCCAAAGTCTTGCGCCAGTGCGCTACTGGCTTGTGCGCTACTGGCGGCTGCGGCGGTTTTGACTGGCTGACCAGCTTGGGTAGCGGCGAGGCCTTGTGCCAAAATGGCGGCCAGGGGGCTGGACTGCTCGGCGAGGTGGTGATAGATTTGCTCAAGCGATGCCTCTGGCCAGGTGCGTAGCTGGCGCTGCAGGGCACCACCCGTGGCGAGGAGACGGTTGAGCAGGGCGCGACTGCGGATCAAGAATCCGACTAGCATGAGGCACACGCCTGCGATCGGCACGAGCACCGGTCCGCAGGCGAGCCAATAGGCACTAGCATGTGTCAGCCACGCATCCATGGTTAGGCGGCTCCTTTTAGCTGGTTGACCAATGCGTGCAGGGTGCGTTCGTAACGATCCACGATGGCTCGCACGCGGCGCAGGAGCCCAGCATGGATCAGGAGCACGGGGATCGCAATGACCAACCCGACCTCGGTCGTGATGAGCGATTCGGAAATGCCTCCCGAGAGGAGCTTCGCATCGCCCGAACCAAAGATCGTCACGAGTTGAAAGGTGTGAATCATGCCTGTCACCGTGCCGAGCAAACCGAGCAAGGGAGCAATCCCTCCCATGACAGCCAAGGCGCCGAGGGAACGTTCTAACCGCGGCAACAGCGTGAGGAGGCGTTCTTGCAAGAGCTCCTCGAGATAGGCGCGGGTGGCCGATTGATTGGTCACGGCAGCACGCACGATCCCGGCGAGGGGTTCACTCATTTTGTGAGCCAGCAGCACGGCCTCGACATCGGCATCTGGCGCGGTCACTTCCGCCACAAAGGCCTCGAGGGCATCAGGATCAATCGTGGGAATGCGCCACAGGGTTACGGCTTTGTAGCTGGCCAGGACGATCGCGATCAACGCCACCAGCGCCAGGGGGATCATGACGATGCCGCCTTGCTGGAGGTGTTGCCAGAGAGAGGGTTGGGCCGTTTTGACCAAACGTGCATTGCCGAGCGTTGCATCGACGGGCACCGCACCAGTGCCTGTTTGGAGCAACTGACGTAGCGTGGCTCTTTCTTCTATAGACCACGTGGTGTCGATCATGGGGTCGAGGATGCCCTGTTGAGCAAATAGCGGTCCCGCGAGGGCTGGGTCCTGCCCAACAAAGTAGCTCAGCGGCCCGAGGCTAATGAGCTGGCCAGCGTGCACGAGGCCAGCTTGATCGACCGCTTCGCCGGCGGCGTGATGGCCAGCGCAGCGCAGCTGCGCCAAACGCCCCACCTGTCGCAAGAGCGCCTGGGCTGCCTCGGGAAAGGTGTCGATGTCGGCTGATTCGAGTTGGGCGATCCGTGTGGTTAACGTGGGGCGCCAGTGGGCAGCTTCGCTAATCGAGAGGCGGGATTCGATCCCATGGGCGTAATCCAAGATCAAGGTGCGGATAAATTGGTAGTCAGCCTTGTGCTCCCGAACGGCTCTCTGCATTTCTTGCGTACGATTGAGGTGCATGGCTTGATCGCGACGCAGGGTCTCGACGGTGTTGCGCTGGGCGTGCACTTGCGTGCGGAGGGCTTCGAGCTTGGCCGCCAAAGGCGCACGCTCGGCATCAATCTCAGCACGCAACTGGGTCAAGCGCGCCGTGTCTTGCCGAATGTCGGTAAGCGTTTTGGCGAGGGCTACATCGACAGGATTTGGCGCAGCCCACACCGCGCCGAGAGCCGCACAGGCGACCACGATCATGAGCATGCGCTTCATGGCTGCACCTCCTGGTCAATTGTCCACGGGAGCGCTACCCATACGGCAGGCTTTTGGTGGGCGTAGCAATCGATCGCCAAACGCACCGCGCTGGCGATCGTGGGCGTAGCTTGCCATTGCCACCCCTGAGCAGAGGATTGCCCCACAGCAGCCCAGTCACTGGTCGGCGACACGGCAAAAGCACGCACCAGCCCCACATAGAGCACATCGGCTTGACGCATGCTGCCATCGGGCAAGGTGAGGCGTTCTGTCACATGGTGAAGTTGGCTTTGGGCGGTTTCGAGCTGGGTGTAGAGCGCGGTCACGAGCTGAATCTGCTTGACCAGGTTTATAGAGGTATCGTCGAGCTGATCAAAACCACCCGCCAAAGTCGAGGGTAGCTGGCGAGGCATACGCGGTGCGAGGCCGGTAAGCCGTTTGCGCGCATCACCCATGGCACCCCCAAGCGCCGTCAAAACGCTTCCGTATCGGCGCTGTTCATCCATGAGTAGGTTGTAGGTTTTAGCGTGACTGTGGCGGTCTGCCGTTAGGTTGGCCTCTTCCGCGTGGAGCGCTTGCGCCTCAGATTGGAGCAATGCGATCTCGCGCCTCAAAGCGGCCTCTTCATCTTGCCAAGCCGCCTCCTCCTGCGCCAGCGTCGTACGCAGAGCCATCCATTGCGCTACAGTTTTCTCGAGGGCACTGATTGGCGTTTGGGCGTAGCTGCTCTTTACCAAGAGGCTACACGCTACCACCACTAGGCCACGGTAAATCATTTGCTTCATCTCTCATCCTTATTGATTGATCACAGAGGTACTGCCTAGCATCCTAGG
>CAYZIC010000036.1:0-21177 GCA_964478335.1 uncultured Lentisphaeraceae bacterium
CGTCCCCAAAAGAACGCAATTTTACACTGTTTCACCCTTTTGTGCTTGCCAAGCCTCTAAAGAATGTGCTATGCTACCAATAACAATTTCGCAGATTAAGGACTGTGTAAATTGCTTTTGTTTGTTTAATGTGTAAGGACATCCCCATGAAAAAGCTCACCATCCTCTTCTCCCTCCTGCTCTGCAGCCTGGTGCACCTCCACGCCGCCCCCGCAGCCGACCTCGTGCCCATCACCGCCCTCCCCGAAACCTGGAGTACCGGCTCTCGCCCTGCAGCCTGGGTGCAAGACGATCTCTATATTATCGAATGCTGGGCCACCTGGTGCAGCCCCTGTATCGCATCAATCCCCCACATCCAAGCCCTCCACGAAAAGTATG
The DNA here is from genome assembly GCA_964478335.1 of uncultured Lentisphaeraceae bacterium. Taxonomy (GTDB): domain Bacteria; phylum Verrucomicrobiota; class Kiritimatiellia; order RFP12; family DVOR01; genus CAYZIC01. The sequence goes on from CAYZIC010000036.1 coordinate 379, forward strand.
ACGGCAAAGGCGTCCACATCATCGGCCTCAACGTCGAAAAGGACAAAACCCTCGCCGAGCTTGATGCCTTCCTCAAAAAACGCCCCACCGTCCCCACCTATTCAATCGCCATCGACACCCACGGTCTCGCCTCCCTCCTCAACGTCTCCGGCATCCCACGCGCATTCATTCTCAAAGCCGGCAAAGTCCTTTGGACCGGCCACCCCAACAAGCTCACCCCAACTGTCATCGATGCCCTCAAAGCCGGCAAACCAATCCCCGAAGAGCCCCAAGATGCCCCCACAGCCAAGAAGCCCAACGCCTTCGCAGGCATGGATCGCTACGAAACCCTCGCCGATACCGCCGCACAAAATGGCGACTGGGATGCCGCCATCAAGGCCCAGCGCAAAGCCATCCACAACCACCCCCTCCAAAAGCAGCTCCCCACCCCCTACCTCCCACCCGTTGTCGCAGAAGTCCCCGCCCAACCCCACCGCAAAACCATCACCCCAACCACCCCCACCACTACAACTGGTGACAGCGCACCCTACGCCAAGCTCATCGGCAAACCCATCGCACAATCCAAAGACACCTTTACCATCGTCTCCTACTGGGTTAAACGCCACGTTCACCACTACTCCCTCCATAACCAAGAGGACATCCCCAGCTTCGCAGAAGCACAAATGCTCAAAATCCCCTACTTCCTCCACTCCGTCACACAAGGCGTCGGCTACGAAGAAATCACCCTCTTCGGAACCGTGCCCTTCAAGGTTGACATCGACTACGTCCAAGAGCTCGATCCCACCCTCTTCGCCCACAACACCCAAAACGACGCCCCCTTCGTCGCCGTCCTCCTCGATAACACCCTCGTCTGGCAAGGCGCCCTAGAAGCACTCCCCACCGCAATACGTACCTGCACAGACCCATCCAAGACAACCCCAATCGCCCTCAAAGCACAAATTGAGCATGACAAAACGGTCGCCAAAGCATTTCTTGAGAAATTCAAAGCCCTCAAAGCCGCCAAAGGCGATAAGCAATATACCATCGCCCTCAACGACCTCCTCGCAGGCGGCATCCCACCCCGCTGGCAATCATTCATCCTCCCCCACTACTTCTCCGAAGTCTACGGCCGCAAAGACGCCCCAGCTGCCGCAAAGCTTTACCGCAAGCTCGTGGATGACCTCAAAGATGACACCGATGCCCTCGAAATTCTCGCCAAACTCCCCAGCGCCTGGACGGAACTCCGCGCCCTCACCCACGTCGAATCCTCCCGCTTAGCAGAACGCCTCGGCGATGCCAAGACCAAGCTCGACCCCAGTGTCCAAGTCGCCTGGTACATCTTTGCTGCCAATGCAGCCAAAGCCGCTAAAGACATGGATCGTTGCCACGACATGGTTCGCAAAGCCATCGCCGCAAGCGATGCCGGCGTGCGCTGGCAAGCCATCAACCACCACAAACGCGCCCTCCCCAGCCGCTAGGGTGCTGTAGGCGAGCAAGCTCGCCCACAGTTCGCTACGCTCACGCAACAAGCATCAAGCAATAAGAGGCAGGTGCCCCGCCTCTAGCACCAAGCATTGAGCTCGCAAGCTCGCAGATCTGCCAGGTGGAGGTAGGGCCTACGAGGGATTGTATCACAGAGATACAGAGCGCGACTGCGTCGCTACACAGAGGCTCGCAAGCTCGCAGAGCGCAGTGGCGAGTACAGCTAGACCAGCGAGTACAGCTAGACCAGTAAAGAGCCCCGCCCGCCGCAGGCCCGTCATCATAAAAAGTCTCAACTTGCAACATGTTGCAAGTTGAGACTTTTAAGCTTCGCTCCACGCGTCCCGCTCGCTTGCGAGCCCTGCCACCGGGGAGCGCAGCGACCGAGGTGACAGGCGTGGCGCAGCCACTGCTCCCGCCATCCGCTCAGAGTCCTGTGGCCGCAGGCCACCAAGGAGAGCCGAGCGCGCGAGGCGAGTTCTGTGCGAGGCCTGACGAGTAGGGGGGGTGGGGGCTAGCCCCCCATCACAAAGACTAGCGTAGCGACGTCTTGCTGGGGCTTGGGGGCGGCGAGGCCCCAATTCCCCTGCCCCAATCCACCACCCGTGCCCGCAGATACCTAAAAAAGGGCTCGCGAATGCGAGCCCTTAATCTGTGGTTATCGATGATCAGCGATGCTTTAGGCGGCGCGAGCCTTACGGCGCAAACCAATTGCAGCCACGCCCATCAAGAGCAAGGCCAAGGCGGTCGGTTCGGGAACAGCCTGGTTGACGTAGAGGTCATCTGTCGTCATGTGACCTTTAAAATCGCCATCGTTGAAGCCTGCGCCAATGTCGACTTGATTGACATCGCCCACCCACTTAAAGGTTGCTGACGCAGTGTAGTCGCCAATGACCCCATCGGTGATCTCTGCAATCGAGACGGTCATGTTGCCATTGTCCAGCATCATCTTAAAGGAGTATTTACCGCCAGCTTTGTAGGGTATGCCTCCAGTGAATGCGAGCGCGCTAGCGCCGTTAAGGTCGCGACCACCGAGTTGGAACTTGTTGCCAGTGACTTGGAGGTTCATACGAGTGTCAGAGTCGCCGCTGTTACCCATGGCGAAGAACGAGGTCGCACCTGTCTGGGTTGTATTGGCGATTGTGACATTGAGAATGACAGAGAGGGTCTTGTCGGCAAAAGCACCAACGGCGTTACCGTTGAACTGTTCTCTTGGACATCTTCAAAGTGCCCTCTACCACCAGTGGCGGGAAGGGTGATTGCTTGAGCAACGAGTGCCACACACACTGTGGCGGCTAATGTAATGAATTTCTTCATAAGATTAAACCTTAGTTGTTGAGGATTTTGTGAATCGTGATCATCGAATAACCTGTTCGATTATTTGTAGATTAGCACAAAATTATGGGCGAATGCAAGTCCAAAAGTGTAAAAAAGTCAATAAAAATTGATACAAAAGGGTTTATTTGGTCGATTCAGTACTTTAGGGCTTAGGATAGCTCGCAATTATCGCTCGCCAAGACATAGGGGCTTTAGGGGCCTTAGGGAGAGATGCCACACGAGAGCGGGTCGCTACGCTCCCTGCATCAGTAGCCTCGGACCCCATCCCCCACCCGCGCCACGCTACCTGTGGCCGCAGGCCACCCCACGCGTCCCGCAAGCGATAGCGCGCAGTAATTTGTGCGCAAGTTAGACAACGCCGTCAGGTCAATAAGCAGGGTGTGGGGCAGCAGCCCCACCATTAGCACTAGAACTAGAACTAGAACTATCAACTCGAACTAGGCGACGGAGTCGCCTTGACCCCTGCCACTCCAACGCTACACGCACCGCAGAGCGGCGGCCTTTATAAAGGACGTCTATGAGCACCAAAGCATTTTGGTGCTTAGAGATGCGCCGCTGCAATGAGCCACTAAGGCCGCAGGCCGCTAGCAGGGTATGGGATGCAATCCCATCATTCTCCTAAAAGATAAATTGGGATCGCTTAGATTAAAATGAGCTTGCGAGTTTTGTCTAAGCGACCCCTTTTTGTGTCTTTTGTGCCCCTTTGTGGTTAAAAAACACGCTGACCACTCTGAGCTCTTTGCTTCTTTGCGTTAAAATCATTCGGTGACGGCGACTTGGAAAAATGTCGCGCCAGCTGGGAGGGCTTGGTTGAAGACGATCTTGCCATCGGCGATGGTTGCGGGGATGGTGCTTATCTGCCAAGGACTGTCGAGGGTCGCCTTGTAACGCAAGGAGACGTGAATGCCGGGCGCAATGGCTGTGGCGGCAAAACCGGGATCGGCTCGCAGAATAAAGCTGTCGCCATCAAAGGTCAACTGGCTGACGGCCAGATCGAGCGTTTCGGGGGATTCTGGGATTGTTTGTGCGAGGAAGAGGTAGAGGAGGGTGGCGCTTTTGGCGCTGAGGGTGGGGGTGGTGCCTTGGGCGATCTGGTTGACGTAGTTGACCACGCGTGGATCAATGGATTCTCCAGATGGATCTGGGGCGATGGTGACCGTGTGGGGGGCGGGGGTATAATGGTAGGCTCCGTCTTGGTAGGCAATCTGGCCAGCGGGTTCTCCGGGTTTCACGGAGAAGGTGAGGGAGCTTTGATTGCTCTTGAGGAGGGTGATGGTGCCTTGGTCTGTGGGGAGGCCTGTGAGGGTGATGGGGGCGGATGTGGCGATCTCGCCGTTGAGGGTGAGGGCTTTGCCGGTGGAGAGGTCAAGGGCCAGGGTGGCGGCTGGGGCGATGGTGAGGGTGGCCTGTAGCACGGCGGCTTGTTCAAAGGGCGCATGCCATGCATTGACGGTCCATTGGGTGACAATGCTGGATGGGAAGTCTTGGCTGTCAATGGTGCGCCAGGTGTCGGCGGCATCGTCGCGAACGTCGAGAGTCCACGAGGTGGGGTTGCGTCCATTTTGGTCGGCGAGGGCGAATTGGTAGGTGTCAAAGGTGAAGGTTTTGCCTGCGCCAGCGTCTAGGAGGACTTGACCCGCATCGCCGGTGATGGTGGTTTGGGCGCCTGACCAGTACCATTTGGTGGAGAGGTTATTGTCGACGAGGTGATCATCGCTGTGGGTGCCTGTGGTTTTGGCATTGGTGGCAGTGACTTGGTTGCCGGAGATGGAGAGGCGCTTGCCAGCGTGCAGGAGGGAGATTTCTGCAAGGGCGAGGCCGTCGGCGTTCTGCCCGCTGGCACTGCGACCCGTGAAGTTGACTCGCACGAAGCGCGCGGTCGTGGTCGTGGCGGTGGGGAAGTTGGCCTGCAGGGTGAGGGCGTCTTTTACGGTGATCGCGGAGGCTGTGAGGCTCTTTTGGATGGTCCACAGGTAGTCGCCGTCAACGGCAACGGTGTCGACCTGTGCGGGGGCATCGATGCTGACGCGCTGCTGGGCGACGTTGGTGGCAAAGCGGGCGTGGTCGAGGGCGGTGGCATCGGGCAAACTGGCTGACCAGGTTGGTTCTGCGGGGGCTGTGGGGGCTTGCCAGGTGTAGGTGGCGGGCAAACGGGTCACCGTTGCGAACCAGGTGTCGCCCTCCTTGACCACGGAGCCGATGGCAGAGCCGATCTGTGGATGGAAATTGGTGGTGTTTCCCGTGGTGCGCATGAGGGGGTAGCGTTGGCCAACTGTGGGCGGTTGGCTCCAGACAATGGTTGGCGAACCCGACACCGTGCCTGTCACGGTGAGCGGTGAGTCGGCGGTAGGGTTAAGGAGGAGTTGGGCGCCAGCCTTAAATTCGACATTGCTGCCGATGGCTCCTTTGCCAGCGAGGGTGGCTTCGGGGTGGATGGTGTAGTTCCAGCCGCCAGTGTGGGTGCCGTCGATTTGGAGGGTGCCTTGGTAAACATGGGTTTGCTCGGCGTAGGTGTTCTTGCCAGTGAGGATCAAGGTGCCGCGGCCGCGTTTGTCAAAGGCTTTGTTGCCTGAGAGGTTGGCGCTCAGGGTGTAGGTGGAGACGGTGGGTGGGGCGATGATGGAGGTGTTGCCGGCGTTGTAGATCGATTTGGCGTGGCTTTGACCAAAGATCACGCAGGAGCCTTCGTTGACCTTGAGGTCGCCAGCGAAGGTGTGTTCTCCGCAAAAGACAATACCATCGCCACCGCTCTTGGTGATGGTGCCCGTGCCAGAGAGGCCGCCATTGCTCCCAAAAAAGGTGTGGGCGTTGGTGTTATTCGTCGCAATCTCCATGGTTTTGGGGGCGACGGCCTGGTCGATGGTAATGGCGTATTGCGAGAGGGTGGTCGTTGGGAAGCGCACGGCGTTGTCTTCGCTAAAGGTGGTGGGGACGTTGTCTGCGAGCCAGATCTTTTCGGTCATCCAATTGCCCACGCGGTTGACGCCTTGCCAGATGAGGCGTTTTTCCTCTGGTTGGGGTGGGGGAGGGGTGCCGTCTGTGGAGAAGGCGATACGATGAACGCCACAAAATGCGCCGCCGCCTGGGGTGCCGCCATTCCAGATGGAGACGGTCAGCGTGTAGGCTTGGCCCGCGGTCAAGGTAATGGGCGCCATGGGAGTGGCCTTTGCTGTGACCTTGCCATTGGTGCCGCCAGGCACCGTGACGGGGGCATAGTCTGGTGCAAAGAGAGACTTGCCGTCGCTGCTGAGGCTGACGCGGTATTGCCACCGCTTGGTGACGGTGTCGGGTTGCCAGCCGCCACCGCCAAAGAGGCCGTAGTCAACCTCAATGGTTGAGAGGGTCGTCTCTGCGGTCGGGGTATAGGTGAAAGTCGCCTGCCAACCCGATCCGGTATCCACATTGTGGTCAGGGGTGTAAAAGGCTGCCGATGCTTGGGAGTCGCCACTGGTGCGAATGGCTACCGCGGTTTGCGTCACTGAACCATCGTTAAGCGCAAGCTCTTTGCACCCGCCGTAACTGGCTGTAAAGCCTGGTGCGGTGAGGGTGATCGATTGGACGGACTTGTTGCTAAAGGTCGTGGTGACGGTGGCGGCAGACGCAAAGGTCGCGCCGAGGCTCGCAAGAGCGAGCAGGAGTTTGGTGTGCTTCATCTTAGTTGCCTCCCTCTGTGGCATCGCCAACCCAAACGCTAAACCGCCCCTCTTCGCGGCCTCCACCTGTTTTGGTGCCGTTGCCATTCTGAATGTAGGCATCGCAGGCGAGGGCGAGGGTTTCCTTCATCTGTGCCACGCGCTTGGGGTAACGCGATGCCAGGTTGGTGCGTTCGGTGTAGTCGGTGTTGAGGTTGTAGAGCTGGCAAGAGGAACCGTCTCCATTGCTGCGCAGTTTCCAGCCGTCGTTTCGAATGAGGCAAGGCCCACCGCTTCCTGCGGCAACAATCCAGCGGTCGGGGGGCAAATCCTCGACTTCGCCAGTCAGTACGGGCAGGAGCGAGGTGCCATCCTTGAGGGAGGCATCTACACCAAACCAATCGGCAAAGGTCGTCAAGATGTCGTAGTTGGCGGATACCGTCTGAACCGTACGCGTCGGGAATCCCTTGGGCCAGCAGAATGTCAAGGGCACATTGATACCGCCCTCCCAGTTATTCCACTTCAAATCGTATTGGCCATTGTTGCCGTCAAAGATGTCACGGGTCTGTTCGCTCAACCCCGTGCCACCATAGGGGCCAGAGTCTTTGTAGTTGCGCCCACCATCGGTCTGCTTGATGTAGAGCTCGTGGCCATTGTCTGAGCTAAACATAAAGACCGTATTCTCGTAGATGCCCATCTCCTTGGTCTTGGCAATCACCTCGCCAACATGGTCGTCAAAGTACTTCACCATGGAGGCATATTCCATCTCCAGGTAGGTTAATTCATTCTTGAGAGGGTCCCATGGGTTGCCGTTATTCTTGCGAGCACCGTCGGCGTTGTTCCAGAAGTCGATCGCCTTATTGCGAGAATCAGGCGCATCACCTAAATTGGTTGCCGACTTGCCCTCTAGCTTTGGATCGCGCAAATCGATTGGCGTGCCATTGAGGGTGGGCTTCCAGATATCGGGATGAATCGCTGGCCAGTAATGATCTACACCTGCAGCGTGCCCCGTGTATTTGAGCTTGGAGGGCGGAATCGCCGTCGGGCCATGGGGGAGGTGGGTCGTGTAAAAGAGGAAAAAGGGCTTGTCCGCATCGCGCATCAGCTGGCCGTCTTTGTCACGCTCATTGCCGACAAATCGTTTGACCCAGTCCACCGTCACATCGGGTGCCCAGACCTGCTTGCCGGCGTAGTTCCACCGCGCCATGCGATTTGTATAGGTCTCGTTTTCTGGGGATTGGCCAGAGTCTTTGCGCGTGTTGCCGTCAATCGGCAAGATGCGCCCCTCGGCGCTGCCTTCGCTGAAGTTGTGCTCGAAGAGGAACGCCGGGAAAAAGCCATGGCAGCGGCCGTGGTCGAGGTAGCCCTGATAGGCATCCCAGCCGTGTTCGCGCAATTGCTTGCGCGTCACCAAAAAGCCATAGTCCATCTTCGAAACCTGAGCCGTCACATAGCCCGCCTGCTGAAAGACCTGCGCCAAGTAGGGATCATTGGGCGCCAAGCGAATATCGTTATTGTCGGCACCGCGTTCTTTTGCTTGGACAGTCTTATTGACGGACACCCAGTTTGTGTTCGACCCATAGGAATTGGGAAAGCTCCCATCCTTTAAGATACCTGCGCCCGTGATGCGGTGGTGCAAGATCGTGTGGCAATCATGGTAGCCAGTTAACATCGATGCACGCGCCGGTGCGCAATACATGCAGCCGTGAGCATGGTCAAAGGTCACCCCTCGCTCCATCAATGAGTCGATATTGGGCGTCGTGACCTTGATCGCAGAGACATCCTTGCGGCGTTTAGCAAAGTAGGACAACATCCCACGCCCCTGGTCGTCGACATAAAAGAAGATCACGTTGGGGCGTTTGGCCCGCACACCCGCAGCCTGAGTCGAGAGACCCTTAGCCAAAGCACCCGTTGACGACATCATGCCAGCACCCGCCAGCAATTGCATAAAGACACGACGATTCATAGTCATGACACACATCCTCACAATATAAGGTACACAAACATAATTATTCTAGCCACATCACCAGAATATTGCGCAATACGATACACCATTGCCCTCGTAAAGTCAAGCATAAAAATAGCCTACAGTTCGCTACGCTCGCCGCATTGGGGAGGCTGCGCCTCCGCTTTGGGGCTCGCTGGTGCTCGCCGCCTTAGGGGCCGTCTGCCCCTAAAACCCCGAGCCAGACGTGCCCGTCCGGCTACCGAACAAGTATGCCTGCGCTTTGAACAGCCCATCCCCCGACCCGATCCACCACCCGCGCCCACGCTACCCGTGATTGACAGGCACTGCTCCGGCTTTTAAGATGGCCTCCGCTCAGCCCGTCACCCCCCCGCCGCACCCTTCTGGCAGTCTTGCCCGCCGCAGACGTGCCAATAAGGAGCGTAGCGACCGTTCCAAAAGGCCGTAGGCCGTTCTGCGAGGCTCCGCCTCGCTCCCACATTCTACATTCAACATTCCACATTCTAGCGGTGCAGTCGCCCCCGCTGTGGGGCTCGCTGCCTGTTGCGGCGAGCGTAGCGAGCTTTTGACAGGGCTGTCAGTAAAGTTTTTGACAGGGTGTGGTTAACTTGATAATAGCTTGATACGTAACTTGTCAACAAGGGGGTGTATTTGTGAATTGGTCGGTGTTAAGTAGTTGATTGTTTGAGAAAGTTGACCGTGATGTCTCTTTTTGACAGGTTGGGTCTGAGTTATTGATAGGTTGTTGATAAAATTGTTAATAACTTTCGCTTGCTTTTTAGTGTGAGTTGGTGCATAATAGGCGACATATGAAAACACGTGGTCTACAAATTAAAGCAGCTCGTCAGAGTCTGGGGCTCTCGCAAGGAGCCTTGGCTCAGGCTGTGGGCTGTAAGCAGTCTGCCATCTCGATGTTGGAGTCGGGCAAGGCTGATGCGGTTAATCGTGAGACGCTGGGCAAGATAGCGGTCACGCTTAAGCTGGACTTGGATGGTCCGGCGGTGATCGCTAGTGGTGCATTGGGGGTGCTTGCTGAGCGCGCCTACTGTCCTGATGCGCATTGCCCATCAAATGTGCCGATCGTCAGTGGTGAGGAGTTGCTCTTTGTCCCGCAGATGCAGTCTGCGAAGGCGTGCCGGTGCCGCTATTGTGGTGAATTGCTGGAAAAGCTCTGCCCAGAATGTGCCGCTCCTGTGAATGCTGGTTCGGCCTGTATGGCGTGCGGTGCGCACTATGTGACCGATACGCTGGATGTGGTGGATCGCGAGGCTTACGCTCGCGAACGCCGCCAGGCATTGCTTGATCTGGCAAGCTTGACGCATTGAGCGCGTGATTGCGCTACTACGACTAAAGCCCTGCTTAACTGCGGGGCTTTTTGTTTTTTGGGCGTGCTTGTTCCTGCGAGTAATGGGGCGAGGTAGGGTAACAGTAGACTCTGCTGACGGGGGGCAGTGTGCTCATGGCATACCTGCCGTATGGCTGATGTGACGGGGGCGCACTTTGACCTCTCTGTCTACTAAGGGATGACAAAATGGGTTGCAAGGCATTCGTCATTTGGGTTGTAAGGCATTCGTTATTTGGGTTGCAAGGCATTCGTTATTTGGGTTGCAAGGCAAATGAGCAATGGGTAGCAACCCAAATTATAATGAGATTGCAATGGATCAGTGGACGGCTTAGTAGAGGTTCGCTCTAGGGGGGCTCTTAGTGGAGGTGGCGGATGAGGCGGCGGGTGAGGTGCCAGCCAATAATACCTGAGAGGATGTCGGTAGCCAGTCGAGCATAAAAGAGTCCGCTGAGGCTATGGCAGTACCAGGCTAAGAGGGAAAGGGGTATCATGATGCCAAAGAATCGCAACGCCATGAGTAGGGTACTGCTTTTGGGGCGTTGACACCCCGTGTGGAAGAAGCTTGAGTAACGATGGATCTCGACACCCGCAAAGCCCCAGGGGATGATGCGTAGGCCGAGGATGATGATCGATTGCACATCGTGGTCGTCGGTCATGATACACGCCAAATCCAGGGCAAAGGTGGTCATGAGGACGGCCGAGAGGAGGAGGCTGCCTCCAGCTACATAGGTCGAGAGGGTGTGGCAGGTGCGAATGCGGTCGTAGGCGCGGGCTCCAAAGTTTTGTGAGACAAAGGGGATCAAGAGCATGCCTAGGGTCATGGGAAAGATAAAGGCGACTTGTTCGATGCGACCAACGACGGAAAAGGCCGCAACGGCGTCTTCGCCAAAGCTGGCGGTGATCCAGGTGAGGATCATGTTGCTCGTAGGGATCATGAGCAGGCCGAGTGTGGCTGGCGCGGCAAAGCGCATAATCAGATGCCAGACGTGCAGGAGCTCTTTGAGGGTAATGGCTCGCCAAGTGATGAGCTTGACGCGGCTGCTGAGCACGATGAGGCCGCCTGATAGGCTAATGGCTTGCGCAAGTATTGTTGCCCAAGCTGCCCCGGCGATGTGTAGGTCGAGGGTGAAAATCAGAAGGGGGTCGAGCAATAGGTTGAGCAGGAGGCCGATGAAGAGAAAGGCACCCGAGTGGAGCGTTTTGCCCGAGGCGATGAGTAGGTCATTGGCGATCATTTGGAGCATGGCAATGGTCGTACCACAAAACCAAATGATGAGGTAGGTGTGGGCTTGGCTGGCGGCGAGGCCGTGAGCATTGAGCAGCTGGAGGAGCGGCTGAGCTGAGAGCAGTCCACCTACTGTGAGCACAAGGCTGACAACGATGGCGAGCAATAGCCCGATGGTGACGACGGTGGCGGCGCGGCTGTGGCGGTTTTGCCCTAGGGCGTGTGAGGTGGTCGCCATGATGCCAATGCTCAGCCCACGACAAAGAAAGATCGCAATGAGCACAATGGGAAAGGCAAATCCCATCGCCGCTAGGGGGGTCACACCGAGCTTGCCGACAAAATAGGTGTCAACAAGGTTGTACCCTGTCATGGAGAGCGTGCCCAATAGCATGGGAATCGTCGCTCGCAGGAGGCTAGGGCCTATGGGGCCATGGGTGTAATTCATGGTGGGTTTTTTTTGGGGGGGGTGGGGTTTGGGAGGCGACTATGCCGCCTCTAGTTCTAGTTCTAGGTCTACCTACTCGATATTTTGGACTTGCTCGCGAAAGGTCTCAAGGAGTGCCTTAAAGGCGATGACGTGGTGAGCGATGGTGGCGTTGTTTGCCTTGGAGCCTGTGGTGTTGATCTCTCTGAACATCTCTTGACAGAGGAAATCGAGAGGCCGTCCGCAGGGTTTGTCGTCGGCGAAGATCTTTTGGGCGTGGTCGAAGTGGGCTTTGAGGCGGGTCATCTCTTCGGTAACATCGCACTTGTCGGCAAAGAGAGCAACTTCTTTGGCGAGGGCTTCTGGGTCGAGGGAGACCGATTGGGGAAGGAGCTCGGTGATACGCTTTTGGAGGGTCTCTTTGTAGAGCGCAGGGAGAGTGGGGGTGATCTGTTGGATTTGATCTTGGATGGCAGCGAGCTGGGTGAGGCGATTTTGGAGGTCTTGAGCCATGGCGGCTCCTTCGTGGGCTCGCATCGTCTGGAGGGCATCTGTGGCGGCGTGGAGGGTCTCTTCGATCTGGGCGTAGAGCTCAGGCGTGGGGGCGAGACTGGAGGATGACCGGGTGACCTCTGGGATGGAGAGGAGGTCACGCAGGGTGAGTGTCGCATCGATGCCGAGGCTTTTGGCGAGGGCTTGGATGCGGTCGATGGCGGGCTTGACGGTCTCGGTGTTGGCCTCGGTGGCGGTTTGGGCAATGGTAACATTGACCTTGATGGCTCCTCGAGAGATGATTTGCTTGAGCTTGGCTTGCAGGGGTGCGTCAAAAGCTAAGAGCTCGCGGGGTAGGTTGATGGAGGCATCGAATTGCTTGCGGTTGACGGTGGCGATCTCGATGGTGATCGTGGTATTGGCGCAGGAGGTGGAGGCGCGGCCAAAGCCGGTCATGCTGTAGATCATGGGTGAAGAGTCCTAAAATAGGGGATGGATTAGAGGAGGTGCTGCCCGCCATCAATGTAGAGCACTTGGCCGGTGATGGTGGGCGTGTCGAGTAAAAAGGTCACTGCACGCAGGATGTCTGCAGGCAGGGGTTTGGCGCAGAGGAAGGCTCCAGCCTTTTCGCGATGGGTTGGATTGGGCGGTGGCAAGATGGCACCGGGGGCGATGGCATTGACGCGGTAGCCAGGGTAACTCTTGGCGGCACTCATCACGTAGTCATGAAGCGATTGCTTGCTTAGCGAATAGGCCAATTCGCCAATCCGCGCTGGCTGGGTGATGCGCTGGTCCAAGAAATGGATAATCTGCCCCGTGGGATTGATCGCATGAAAGGCTTGCGTCAGGACGATCGGAGCGAGGGTGTTGAGCTGCCAGAGGCGGGTGAGCTGCTCTGGTGCGGTGGGCTGATCGGGCTCGCTGGCGCGCTCAAAGCCGGCGGCGCAGTTGATGATGGCGTCGGGCAAGCCTATCGTGCCCTGGCAGGCATCGAGCAATGCTGGGATGGTGTCGACTTGAGTCAGGTCGCAGTAAAGTGCGGGCCAGGGCGCATCGACTGGTGGGGTGCTCTTGTACTGGCCGACGACATGATGACCCTGCTCATGGAGCATCTGGGCGATCTGGTAGCCGAGACGATGGGCGCCAAGGATGAGGACTTTGAGAGGGGGCATGGACAATCCTGCGATAAAGGTCTATAAAAAAGCAACCCGCGAGAGTCGATGATATACTCCCACAGATTGCTGATCAATCGCCAATTAAAATTAGTTGGCGGGGGCTTTGGGCGCTGCTGGCGCGGCTTTGGCGTTACCCTTGGCCGACTTAGGGGCGAGCTGACAACCAACCAAGTTGCCGGTCAAAACGGGCTTTTGCTCCACGGTCACCTGATCGGCGACGGCGGCAAGCACCTTATTGATGACCTCGAGGCCCAATTCCTTGTGCGCATTCTCACGGCGACGGAATTGCAACGACACACGAACTTTATTGCCGTCAGCAATAAACTCAAGGATCTTACGAATCTTGAGGTTCATATCGTTCTCTTCGACAGAGACGTGAAACTTGATTTCCTTGACTTGCGTCTTGGTCTGGTTTTTACGCGCTTGCTTAGCCTTGATGCTTTCCTCATAGCGGAATTTACCGTAGTCCATGATTTTGCAAACGGGTGGCTCAGCATTGGGGGAAAATTCAACCAGATCTAGGCCTTGGCTCTCAGCTAAGCGCTGAGCCTCGCGAGTCTGCATGACTCCGAGCATTTTGCCTTGGGCATCAATCACGCGCACTTGTGGGACGCGGATCTTGAAGTTTGTACGAATGAACGAAGCGATGGCACACCTCCTGTGTAAAGCCTACTCACAGTGCCACACGTGTGTAAGCGGTTGTGTAATCAAGGCCAGTCGCGCCTTGCGACCGGCCAAAGTGGTATTAGTCAGCCAATTCAGCTTGGATCATGGCGCGAAAGTCCTCCAGACTCATCACACCGAGATCGCCCTTTTCGCGCGACCGGACTGCGACCTGTCCAGCCTCAGCCTCGCGCCCACCAATGATGAGCATGTAGGGACATTTTGCCAGCTGTGCACGGCGGATCTTGGCACCGATCTTGTCGTTGACCAAATCGCCCTCGGCGCGAATTTCATCGCCCTTGAGGGTATTGATCACCGTCTTGGCATAGTCGAGCTGACCGTCTGTAATGGGCATCACCATCACTTGGGTCGGTGCGAGCCAAGTCGGGAAAGCTCCTGCATAGTGCTCAATCAAGATGCCAAAGAATCTCTCCAGCGAACCGAGCAACGCGCGGTGCACCATGTAGGGGCGGTGCTCTTTGCCATCTTCACCAACGTAGGTCAAGTCAAAGCGTTCGGGCAGGTTAAAGTCAAATTGGATGGTGCCAAGCTGCCATTGACGGCCAAGCGCGTCCTTGATTTTCATATCAATCTTAGGGCCATAAAATGCACCGCCGCCTTCATCGACATCGTACTTGAGACCTTCGGCCTCGAGGGCGTTACGCAATGATGCGGTAGCCTGATCCCAGGCTGCTTGCTCGCCAACGGCCTTTTCGGGACGGGTCGAGAGGTAAGCCTCGATATCGCTAAAGCCAAAGCGCTTGAGGATCTTGAGGCAAAATTGCACGGTGAAGCGGACTTCCTCCTCGATCTTTTCAGGTGCGCAAAAGATATGCGCATCGTCTTGCGTAAAGCCACGCACACGGAATAGCCCATGGCGCACGCCGTCCTTTTCATAACGGTAGACAGTGCCCAATTCTGCAAAGCGCAGAGGCAAATCACGGTAGGAGTATTTCTTAAATTGATAGGCCTGAATGTGGAAGGGGCAGTTCATTGGCTTGACATAGTATTGCTCATTATGAGCCTTGGAGCCTTCGCCCTCGGCGACATCCATGCAGGGAAACATACCGTCTTTGTAGAAGCTTAAGTGACCAGAGGTTTCCCAAAGGTTGGAGCGACCAACGTGCGGGGTGAAGAGCATCTCGTAGCCGTTGCGGAAATGTTCTTTGCGCCAGTAGTCCTCAATGGCGACACGGACGCGCGCGCCCTTTGGCAACCAGTGGGCCAAGCCTGGGCCGACAGCATCGGTGATGGTAAAGAGACCGAGCTCTTTGCCGATTTTGCGGTGGTCGCGCTTTTTGGCCTCTTCGATGCGATTGATGATCTCATCGAGGGCTTCTTTGGACTCAGCTGCCAATCCGTAGAGGCGCTGGAGCATCTTATTCTTTTCATCGCCACGATAGTAGGAGCCCGCGACGGAGGTCAATTTGACGGCACCGACTTGGCCAGCGTGCTCGACGTGGGGGCCACGGCAGAGGTCGACATAGTCGCCAGTGCGGTAGATGCTGACAGTTTCGCCCTCGGGGATATCGGCCAAGCGGTCGAGCTTATAGGGCTGATCCTTAAAGATTTCGAGGGCTGCTGCGCGGGTGATTTCCTCACGCACAAAGGGCACCTTACCGCCGATCATCTTTTTGACGTCTTTTTCGATCGTCTTAAAGTCGTCTTCGCTCAAGCGGTGCTCGAGGTCAAAATCATAATAAAAACCGTCATCGGTCGCAGGACCAATGTCGATCTTGACCGGCGCAAAACGTTTACAAACAGCAGCTGCAACAAGGTGTGCAGCACTGTGACGAATGGTTTGAATGTCCATATATACCTTTTCTATCGTCCTACATGACGACAATTTATTCAATCAATAACAAGTTAATAATAGCATATTGTCACCGGATACGCAAGCCGAAAGGTTACAAAAGAGCCATTTTTTGGTGCTCCTTTTTTGTAAAGAGCAATTTCTTGGCAAGAGAGAGGCGTATTCTCCAATAAAGTAGTCAATTAAGGAGTCGCTAGGCTGTCGCATCGGGTGTGAGCTTGGCGCGCATGGTGTCACGTTGGGTGCGGACGATATCGGTATTGGGTACGGTGAGATTTTTGCCTCGATAGGTTAGCCCCATGGTCTCATATTTGGAGAGAGCCAGCTCATGATAGGGCAAGAGGTCGACGCGCTCAATGTTGAGCCCCTTGACCAAGGCGATGGTCGCATCGGCATCGGCTTGTGAGAGGTTGAGGCCAGGTGCCACGACTTGGCGGAGCCAAATGGGTTTATGCGTTGTGCGCAGATGCTCGAGGGTCTGCAGATAGGGGGCAAAGGGCAATCCCGTTACAGACTCAAAGGATGCCGCGGTGGGGGCTTTGACATCGAGCAGGATCAAGTCTGCCTCATCGAGCACAGCCAAGGCCTCTGGAGATGCGATTGCGCCGGATGTATCGACCGCCACATGGATTCCATGAGCCCGCAGTGCCTGAATCAATGGTAAAATCGCCTTTGCCTGCGCCAGCGGCTCACCGCCAGAGAGGGTGACACCACCGCCATTGGCGAAGTAGGGCTTAAAGCGGTCTGCGCGGCGTACGAGCTCATCAATCGAATAGGCCGTACCGCCGTGCATATCCCACGAATCGGGGTTGTGACAAAAGAGGCACCGCAGTGGGCACCCTTGCAAAAAGATAATGTAGCGAATGCCAGGCCCGTCAAGGGCACCGAGGCTTTCAAACGAGTGGACGCGTATCGTGGGAGTATCAGTAGACATGATTAAGACCTCCTGCTCGCAGGAGGCTCCAAGGATTATAGATAGGGGGAGAAGGCCGCAGGCGGCGGTGCGATAAAGGTCATCTGCTCATGAGTGATCGGGTGAGGGATGATGAGCTTGTAGGCGTGCAAGAGCTGACGAGTGGGCACTGGGGTGAGCTTTTTGTCTAGCGGGGGCTTGCCATAGAGCGAGTCTCCGACAATGGGCGTACCCAGGCTGGCCAAATGCACGCGAATCTGATGCGTGCGCCCTGTTTCGATTTGGCAGATCACCCGCGCCATCGAGCCGAGGTTGGCCTCGACATGATAATGGGTGATGGCGCGTTTGCCATCATCTTTGACGATGGCTTGCTTTTGGCGGTTTTTGGGGTGGCGACCGATGAGGGTGTCGACGGTGCCCTGCGTAAACCGCGGCACGCCGTGGGTGATGGCGAGGTATTCTTTAGTCAGCGAGGCGTGATCCTTAAATGTCGCAATCAAAGCCTCCATCGCAGGCAAGCTCTTTGCCACGATCATCACGCCAGAGGTATCCTTATCCAAACGGTGCACGATACCCGGGCGCATCGACTCGTCGATTTGGGGCAGGGTCGGGCAGTGGTGGAGGAGGGCATTGACCAAGGTGCCTGTGGCATGGCCACAGGCCGGATGCACGACCAAATCGGCCTGCTTATTGATGACCAAAATAGCCTCATCCTCATAAAGGATATCCAGCGGGATATTCTCTCCAGTGGGAGCGGCATCAGGCGTGTCGTCAGGTAGCTCGACGGCAAATTTCATCCCGAGGGTGACCGTTGCGGAGAGCTTGGAGATAGCCTGACCCGAGGCAAAGGTGATGGCACCAGCATCGACGAGGGCTTTGATTTTTGAGCGGGTCAGAGACGGCAATGCCGTCACAAGCCATTGGTCGATGCGTTTGGCTTCTGGGATTGAGTCTACGATTAGTTGCATAGATGATTAAAATTCGAAATGATCCTGCAAGGGGTGCTCGGTCAATTCGAGTGACAGATCTTCACCTTGTGGGAAGTGAGGGTTAGGGGCTTGCTCGCCTGTGTACCAGACGTGCCAGAGGGTGAGACCACGAGGCGGTGCGGAGGGAATGCGCGCCGTGCGGTGGCGTTGGTATTTGAGTAGATCGATCACGGCATCAGGCTTCTCTTGGCCGCTACCGACCCGAATGAGAAATCCCATGATACCGCGCACCATCTTATAGAGGAATCCACTGCCACGAATGGCAAAGGTGATCTGGCTCCCGCGATTGGTGAGTGAGCACTCATAAATCGTCCTCACCGTTGTCGCCATTGGTCGATCGCCATTGGCAGCAAAAGCCCCAAAGTCATGCGCGCCGATCAAGTGCTTGATCGCCTGACGCATGGCGGTGAGATTGAGTTTATGAGGCACGGTCGTGTGGTAGAGACGACGATCGGGCGGGGTGATGCGGGTATTCCAAATGCGATACCGATACTCCTTGCTCGTTGCATCGCGCCGTGCGTGAAAGTCCTTTTTGCAGCGGGTGCAGCTCAAGATACGGATGTCGGTGGGCAAGCGAGAATTGAGTGCTTTGAGTAAGCTGCGCGCCGTCATGCGTGTGACCAAGTCACAATGAAAGACCTGTCCCCGCGCATGGACACCCTGATCGGTGCGGCCACTGCCATGGATTTTGACTCGGTCGACCTTGACGATCGTGGCGAGGGTTTCCTCGATGGTGCCTTGGATATTGACCTTGCCCGGCTGTACCTGCCAGCCAAAATAGGCGGTGCCATCGTAGCTGCAGGTAAACTTAAATCGCCGAGTAGGGATGAGGTTGAGGGCTTTGATTTTGGCGTCTTCTTCTGCGACAAAGGCAAAAGAGAGCTGCGTTTCCTTTTTAGGTCGTTTGGTGGGCATGGTTCTATTGGATACTATTGCACGGATTGATTAAGCTTGATTTTGGGTGCGCGGTCGAGTTCCCAGCGGGTTTTCACATCTTCTGGATTGGAGATGCCCTTGATGGTCTCTTGACCATAGCGGTCACGTTTTTTAAAGAGCTCGGCCTTTTCATCGGCAGTAGGCCAGGGGATCCACTTATTGGTGTAGGTGTAGGCACCCTTAGAGAGCGGGATGCCCCAGATCTCAAAGTAGGGGGTAAAGTCTCGCTCGGTAATTTTGGAGAGCGTGCAACACATCCTATCGCCAATAGCCCCCTTGGGATATTGGCCATGGTCCTTGACCGCCTCCATCCAAGTCTGCCAACCAAAAAAGTCCGCAATGGTTAGATAAAAGATCAGCCGCCCAAAGACATCGATCGACATCCAGAGGTCTTTTTTATCCGCATTAACCTCAGTAGCAACCGTATCCCATGCGTACGAGATAATGTTTGGCAAAGGAGTCCCATTGACCAGATTCATCACCGCGCAGCCAAACATATTGCAAATGACCTCGCCATTGCCCGGCAGCGCATAGATGCCATTGGCGCCTTGGCCCATATTGTGGCCGATCTCGTGCATTGCGCCCCAGTTACCTTCTCTTTGCACGGCATCGAGGCTACACATGCCGCCACCCCACATGATACACATCACAGGGTAGCCCGAGTGACCAGCACCGATGGAGATTTGGATATCGTCGACGATACGCTCACGGCCACCCGAGCGCCCCTCAGTCTCGTAGTGCAGAGGCTTGGTGGCCCTGCGCTCGACGACCTTTTTCTCGCCGGCAATGTCGTAGTCGTCATATTTCTTGGGGTCAAGACCAGCCTTTTTTGCTTCTTGCTTACGCTTCTTGAGCTCGCGATAGTTGATCTCATCATCCTTAGGTCCATCAGAAACCAAGGTGCCGTACTTATTGTCAATCGAGTAGTTGGTCGCATCGGGTCTAAAATTCTTTGCCTCGGCATCGGTTGGCAAAGATCGCCCCGCTAGGCGATGCTGGATCGCGACAGCCTTGCCCCACCATTGTGCGAGAGCGACAATATTTTTGACCTTGCGGAGGTTTTCGGCACGTACCGTAATGGTGAGATTCTTCGTTTCAATCTCAGCCCAAGGCGCAGGGCGGTGCTTGATGGAGGAGTTCCACTCCTCCTCACTATCGATGCCCAAGCGGAAATGCGGCATCTCGACGCAGCCAGAAACCGTGACCTTCATCGGCTTATCGCCACCACTCCACATGAAGTAGAGGGGGCCACCGAGGGCATTGGCAACCTTGATGCGCTTCTTGCCCACATGAAATCGACGCACCATATTTGGCCAACGGGTCAACGCACGGCTATCTGTTGCCCGTTGCCAGCCCATTTTGACCTTCATCAAATTAAGGGGGATCTCCTTATCCGGTTTGCCATTGTCGTCACAAGCTTGGATTTTGGGGTCGATCGCATCGGTGTGGCAGCCGATTTGGACAGTCAAGTTACCCTTGAGGCCCGGTGTTTCGATGGTGATCAATTCGCCAGGCGCAGCATAGAGGCCCGTATTGCGCCAGCTATCGCCAAATGGATAGAGCGTGATCTCCTTGGTCACACGCTGCGCATCATCAGGCACCTTACCAGGCCACAAGTCTCCAGACTTTGCTGGCTTAATGTCCTCGGGCGCTGTGCGCTGATGTTTCCAGCTTTGGTAACGCACCAGCAGCAAATCCACTGGATTGTGAATTGAGACCGACTTACCTGGACCACAAATCACCTCGCCACCACGACGATACAATAGCTCATCAAGTGTCGCGCGCAGTTCTTCGAGAGACTTCAGCTCAGAAGCTGCCTCGGCAGCTCCCGCGGTTGTATTAAAGACACGCATCGCATGAAAGTATGAGAAAATCCCCGCATTTGCCTGGATATTATCCAGCTCTGGGAAAGCACTCGGCTTATTATTAAACTTCACCTGCGTATCGATCAATTGGATCATCTCAAACCAATCACCACAAGCCTTTTCCACCTTTTTGAGGCGTTCCTTTTCATCGAGAATCGCCCGATACTCCTGAGCCGTGATATTGATGCCCGTCTCAGAAAAGTCCAACAAACGCTTCGTATCGATCTGTTCGATCGCCTTACCCTTGCTGTCAAACTTTTGTTTCTTGGCATTGTAATAGTTGAGCCCCTTAGGGACCTCCGTTTTTTTCTTAGGCGCAATCTGGCCCATGACAAAGGCCGGTGCCAATGCTGCGAGTATAATAATAGCTTTAAATAAGTGATGCATAATGACCTCTTCTTGCTAATCGTGATCTGGATGCGATTAAAACGGCTACACCATATCACAAATGATCGAGATAAAGCAAGCATAATTTTCTTATAATCGTTAAAAAGCGGCTCTTGTGCGATTTTGAAACCTGCAATAATAGATGTCGCACTTGAAAAAGTTGGCAAAGCGTATA
>CAYZIC010000037.1:0-19574 GCA_964478335.1 uncultured Lentisphaeraceae bacterium
ACTGCCTGAGGGCCTCCCAAAATCCAGACTCCAAATCCCAAAATCCTCAAACGCCTGCGGCGGACGGTCAGCGTGAGGACTGGCAGAGAGATTGTATCACAGAGACACAGAGCGCGACTGCGTCGCTACACAGAGAGGATACGAGCGCCTGCGGCGGGGACTGCCAGAGGATTGGGGAGATCGGGTCTGGGGAATTGGGCGCTCGCCGCCCCAAACCCGGCAGAGCGTCGCTCCGCTAGCCCTGTGATAAGGGGCTAGCCCCCTATCACCCCCAGCCAGACGTGGCCGTCCGGCGACCGAACAAAATATACGGCAGGGGCAAGCCCCTGCTTGATTGCGGCTTGGTGCCGCTAGCCGCTCGCTGGGGGATCCCGGGGAGGGTGATCAAGTCCGAGGATGGCTGGTGCGAGGTGCAGGCGAGCGCAGCGAGCCCTAAGCGAGCCCTAAGCGAGCCCTAAGCGAGCCCTAAGCGAGCCCTAAGCAGCGAGGCGATGGCGGCTATAGCCTGCGGAATGTAAAGCTCGCCTTCGGGGCGGCTAACAAAGATATGGTGGGCTTCGGGTAAGATGAGCTGCTTGACTTGGGGTAAACGTGCCGCCAGCTGGGTCTGTTGGTCAAGCAGAATATCGCAGCCAGCTGAGACGATTAGGGTCGGTGGCAGGGTTTCGTCGGCGGTCTCGAGTGGGGAATTGTCTAGACAGGAGTCTGCTGGCACGTCGCCGAGGTAGGCTTTGATGAAATGAAGCATGAGGCGTGGCGAGAGGGGCCAGCGTTTTTGGTAGCCGACCCATGAGGGGGTGGTGGTGTCGGGCATCAGGGTGGTCACGGGGTAGATCAGTGCCAGGGCGCGCGGTTGCGGCAAGGCTTTTTTGGCGCAAGCCATTGCGGTAACCAACGCCAAGTGGCCGCCACTGCTGTCGCCGGCCATAAAACAGGGCCGGTCAGCTTCCCGAGCGACCATTGACTCCCATGCTGCGAGGCAATCTTCATTGGCTGCTGGATAGGGATGGTTAGGAGCGAGGCGGTAGTTGAGGACATAGATACGTGTGTGGCAGGCCTCGGCGAGTGCTTGGCAAAAGGTCGCACTGTCCTCAATGCCGCCTAGACACCAGCCCCCGCCATGGATATAGAGCATGGCAGCGGTCACGGAGGATCCCTCAAAGGTCGCCCACTGCAGGTCGCCTTGGGGCGTGGGGAGAATTAAATCCTGTCGCATGCTAATCCGCCCTTCTCAAAGAGGCCCAAAAAATCAGGGAACGATTCATTAATCATCTCTGCATGATCTACAGAGATGGGGGCTTGGGAGACCAAGCCGGCAATCAATAGGCTCATTGCAATGCGGTGATCGCCATGGGCATCAACCGTCACGCCACCAGCGATCGTGCCCCCGACGATCTTACAGCCGTCGGGGTATTCCTCTACAGCGACGCCAATTGTGCGCAAATGGCTGCACATCACCGCCAAGCGGTCGCTCTCCTTGTGGCGCAACTCTTGCGCATCGCGTATGATGGTTTCACCAGTCGCACAGGCTGCAGCAATCATGAGGATGGGAAATTCGTCAATCATGCGCACAATGATATCACCTTGTAGGGTAATGCCATGCAAGGTCGACGACTCGATCGTCAA
Source organism: uncultured Lentisphaeraceae bacterium (assembly GCA_964478335.1). Lineage (GTDB taxonomy): Bacteria > Verrucomicrobiota > Kiritimatiellia > RFP12 > DVOR01 > CAYZIC01. The sequence goes on from CAYZIC010000037.1 coordinate 1,627, forward strand.
ATCGGCGATAGGTTCGCCAGCCAAGATGCCGGGATTAGAATAGGTAATCTGTGCGCCCATCTGGGTGAGCGCATCTACGATGCCTGTGCGTGTGGGATTGACCCCCACGCCGCATAGCGTGACCCGAGACCCCCGCGTAATCGCAGCCGCAACCATCAAAAAGGCTCCTGAGGAGATGTCCCCTGCCAGTGTCGTTGTGAGCGGATGCAAAGGGGTCAGTTGGGGATGGATCACCAAATGGTTATCTGCGAGGCTATCGATCTTTGCCCCCATCGACCGCAGCATCCTCTCGGTATGGTCGCGCGAGGGGCCGGGTTCTGAGAGCAAGGTTGGGGCATTGGCCGAGAGCGCAGCCAAGATCAATGCACTCTTGACCTGCGCACTGGCCACGGGCAGGGCGTAGTTGATCGCGCGCAGGCCATCGCCTTGGCCAAAGGTCAAGGGTGCGCGGTTGTCCTCGGCATCGATCTGCGTGCCCATCTGGCGGAGAGGATCAATGATACGGCCCATGGGGCGGCGTTGGAGTCCAGTAGACCCTGACAAGACACACGGCGTACCTGCGCCCGCAAGGGCACCCGCGACGAGGCGAAAGGTTGTCGCCGAGTTGCCACAATTGAGCAGCGAGGTGGGAGCTTGAAATCCTCTCAGCCCTACCCCGTCAACCGTGAGCACGCCCGCCTCATCCAGCGACCAGACCACGCCCAATTCGCGCAAGACCGTCAACATCGCCTCGGTTACACCTGAGAGCAAGAAATGGTCGATACGGCTCTGTCCTGTCGCCAACGCGGCAAAAAGTGCCGCTCGATGCGATAAAGATTTATCTCCCGCAGGCCGATACTCGCCACATAAAGCAATTCCACTACGCAAGCTCTGAATCATACAAAAACCTCTCTCAATTGGATCATAATTCTCATTGAATAAACCTACTATAGCCCAAAAGCTCCCTCCTGTCCAGTCAAAAAAGCACCACAGGTGCTTTTTTTTGGCACCTGCGGTGCCGACCGCCTTAAGGAGGCGCAGCCTCCGCTCTAAGGCGTGAGCGTAGCGACCCTAAAGCGGCGAGCTTGCTCGCCCTAAGGCACAAAAAAAACCTCGCATCGCTGCGAGGTTTTTTGTGCCTTAGCGGCGGGGCTTATTCAGCGTCTTCTACGACGGCTTTGGGGCGGGTGCCTTTGTACCAGGCGATCATCACAGGGGTTGCAATGAAGAGCGTGGAGTAGGTACCAGCGATCATACCGACGAGCAGTGCAAAGGCAAAGTCGTGGATGGCTGGGCCACCAAAGAAGTAGAGAGCAAACACGGTGACCAGGGTGGAGACGGTGGTCAAGATGGTGCGGCTCAGGGTGGCGTTGAGTGCGGTACGGCAGAGCGTCTTAAAGTCGGTGGTATCATCCTTGCGGAGGTCTTCACGGACGCGGTCAAAGATCACGATGGTGTCATTGACTGAGTAACCAACGATCGTCAAGAGGGCAGCAACGGTGGTCAAGCTCACTTGGTTACCACAGATGGTGTAGATACCCAAGGTGATCAAGGCATCGTGGGCAAGTGCCACAACAGCACCCACGCCAAAGCCGAATTCGAAACGGAAGGCGACGTAGAGGATGATGCCGACCAGGGCCACAATGACGGACCAGGTAGCGTCTGCCTTTAATTCATCGCCAATCTGTGAGCCGACGCGTTCTTCGTCGAGCAAGGAGACCTTATTATCCGGGTTTGCCTTGTTGAGGGCATCGAGGATGATTTGTGAGGTGGGCTTGCCGTCGATTTCCACGGTGGAGGTCTTGACGAGGATTTGCGCTTCGTCATTAGCACCGATCGAGGTTTGGACGACTTGGTCGGTGACACCGGTGGTCTTGACGATTTCACGAACCTTGGCTGCGTCGAGGTCCTTTTCTGCGTCAAAGGTCATCGCGGTACCGCCAGTGAAGTCAACAGCCATCACGGAGGCGGGTTGGCTAAAGGCGCGGTAGAAGAAGATGCCCAAGGTCACCACGATGATGGTCAATGAACTCATGATTGCAGGCTTGGCGTACTTGAAGAAGTCAAAGTTGAAATTCTCAGGGACCATCTGCAACATCTTGTAAGGCTTGATGCGCGTTTCTGGGGTGAAGACGTTAAAGATCAATCGAGTCACGACCAATGCGGTAAACATGGAGATGATGATACCACCGCAGAGGGTGACAGCAAAACCACGGATCGGGCCAGAACCAAAGATGAAGAGGATGACACCAGTCAAGAGGGTGGTCAAGTTGGAGTCAAAGATAGCCAAGAAGGCACGATCGTAGCCAGAAGCGATTGCGGTGCGGGCGGCTTTGCCAGCACGGAATTCTTCACGGACACGCTCGAAGATCAAGACGTTGGCGTCAACAGCCATACCAATGGAGAGGACCAAACCCGCAATACCAGGTAAGGTCAAGACGGGCAATTGCATCATGTTGGCTGAGCCAGTGCCGTCTTTCACAAAGACGCTCATCAAGCCGCTAGCGATGATCATACCGGCAGGCCAGAGAATCATGTTGAGCAAGAGGGCAATGTCAGCAACCACACCACAGTACATGTAGTAGACCAACATAAAGGCGAAGACGAGAGCCACGCCGATGACAGCGCTGGTGAGGCCACGATCGATGGCATCTTGACCCAATGACGGGGAGACGGAGCGCTTCTCAATGATACGGATCGGGGCCTTGAGCGAACCCGAGCGCAGCACATTGGCCAGCTCGACAGCTTCGGACCACTTAAAGCCACCAGAGATCTCAGCAGAGCCAGAGGGGATGGCGGTATTCAAAACAGGAGCCGAGCGAACGACATCATCGAGGATGATGGCCAATTGGCGAGACTGTCCACGGGGATTCTTGCGGCCGTCTTGCTTATTGTAATCGCCAGTGATCTTGGCGAACTTTTTGCGGCCATCAGCATCAAATGCGAGGGTAACGCCGATGCCGCCTTTCATCGTGTCATGATAGGGCTTGGCGCTGACAATCGAGTCACCCGTCAAGGTCGAGGATTGTGCGCGAGAAACGAAGCAAGGCACATAGGCAGGGACACCATTGATGTCTTTGCCAGCGTCTTGGAGGACAAACTTGTAGCCGATCGATGGGGTAGCAAAGCGACCCAATTCAGCTGAGTAGGTGGGCTTTTGGGAGAGCTTGGCAAAGGTCTCAGCATCGCGGATGAAGCAGGTGCCACCAGTAGGCAGAGAAGAACGCTTAAAGCCAGCAGGCGTGCGCTCGGTATTCAAGAGGTTTTGTACGAGGGTGTCATTCTTGACGTGGACCATTTGGAAGGTCAAGAAAGCCGCCGACTTGACGCTGGCCTCAGCCATTTTGCTCTTGACAGCATCGGCGCCCGGGATCTGGATGTGGATGCGGTGATTGTCGCCCTTGGCGATGATGGGCTCCTCGGTGCCGAGTGCATCAATACGCTTGCGGAGGACTTCGAGGGTGCGGTCGTCGGCATCGCGCATGATTTTGACGACTTCCTCTTGGACGCGAGCTTCGGTCCATTTGGGGTTGGCATCTTTGAGATCTGCAGCGAGGCGCTCTTTATCGATTTGCACGGTAAAGCTGGTGCCGCCTTGCAAGTCCAAGCCGAGACGGATCTTATCCTTGGGGGGCATGACTACATAAAATGAGAATGCCGCAAGGAATGCGAGAGTTAACCATTTAAAGATAGATTTAGTATCCATTGTGTTTTAGCTCCTAGGGGCTTTATTTTGTTTCGGGTTCATCAATGACGTTACCGACAGCTGCACGAGCAACTTCTACGGTAGCACCATTGCAAATTTCAATGATATAGGTGGCCTCTTTAACCTCTTTGATCGTACCTATCAAGCCACCAGCAAAGGTCACACGCTTGCCTGCACGCAAGGTATCAAGCATCGCGGCGTGTTCTTTTTCTTTGCGACGTTGAGGGCGGATCATCATAAAGTAAAAGATCGCAATCAAGAGGATGAATGGTAAGAACTGCATCAGCGGAGAAGTCGGGACAGCGTCTTGTCCAGGCATAACAGGAGCCTCAGAGGTGCAAGCAGTCGTGGTGCAAGCAGGTGCAGCGGCGGGTGCGGGTGCGGGTGCGGGTGCGGGTGCGGGTGCGGGTGTAGCCATGTTTTTAGGATTCCTTTTAGTGCCGCAATGCGGCGTGTTTCATCTTAATCAAGTTTAGTGACCACGGGTTGCGTTTTGGCGCAGGTTCATGGTGATCATCTTTTTCCATTCTGTAAATTCATCGGCGTTAATCGCCGCACGCATTTGCTCCATATAGCGCAAATAGCAGTGGATATTGTGCAAGGTCAGCAATCGCACGCCGAGGATTTCGCCGACATTGAGCAAGTGGCGGATGTAGGCACGGCTGTAATGCTGACAAGCAGGGCAGGTGCAGCCCTCTTCAATTGGGCGGTTGTCCATTTTCCACTGACCGGCCTTAACGGGGTAAGGGCCGTGCATGGTAAATGCCGAGCCGTTGCGGGCATTGCGTGTGGGGATGACGCAGTCAAACATATCCATCCCCATGCTGACGGCCTCGGTCATCTGCCACAAATCGCCCAATCCCATCACGTAATGGGGGCGATCCTTAGGCAAATAAGGCGCACTATCGGCAATGCCCTTAATGATAAAGGGTTCGGGTTCGCCTACGCTCACACCGCCGACCGCAAAGCCATCGATGCCATCTTTGGCCATCGCGGCAAGCTCAAGGGCGCAGTGCTTACGCAGGTGGGAAAATTCACTCCCTTGCACAATACCAAACACCAACTGTCCGGGTGCTCTCTCTTGTTCAATACAAATACGCGCCCATGATAGCGTTTTTCTCACCGCATTGCAAGCATAATCTTCAGTACAAGGGTAAGGAATGCACTCATCGAAGCACATTGCAATGTCAGAACCGAGAATTCGCTGCACTTCCATGGATTCTTTTGGACCCATAAAGAATCTACGACCATCAATATGCGATTGAAAAGAAACCCCGTCCTCGGTGATTTTGCGTAAGCTCGACAGGCTAAAGACCTGGAAGCCGCCACTATCGGTCAAAATGGGCTTATCCCATCCCATAAACTTGTGCAGCCCGCCGCAGGCTTGCATGATCTCCATGCCCGGACGCAACATCAAGTGGTAGGTATTGCCCAAGATAATCTGGGCTTGGAGGGCATTGAGATCTTGAGAATCGAGGGTTTTGACCGTGGCCTGGGTGCCCACGGGCATAAAATGAGGCGTCTCAATGGCACCATGAGCCGTCCAAAGGCGACCTGTACGAGCGCCAGTGTGGGGGTCTTCATGGAGAATTTCAAAGGTGCCGGGGGCGGGTTGATTGGTCATTCACGTGATCCTTGACTACGATTAATATAACAGCCTAAAACAGCCAATCCATAAACGGCCGCAGTTTCAGCCCGCAAGATAAGTGGGCCTAGGGTCACAGGCAGTGCGCCCTGATTCAGTAAAAAGTCCATTTCCGCTGGTGTAAAGTCTCCCTCCGGACCCGTCCACCAACCATAATTCGCACCAACAGGCGCGTCGAGAGCGGTGAGGGTGTCAAAGAGCGGCTTGGCCTCCGGGGTGAGCGCTGCGACAAATTGCGCCGTACAACGGCCCATTTCTTCGCCCGCTTGCATCAGTGGCACCGGCAGGGCGATGCGCGTGGCCACGACCGCACCACATTGACGCGAGGCATCATCTGCCACGCGCTGCCAACGCGCCTGCTTGGCTTGCGCATCGGCCTGTGTGAGCCGCACGATGGTGCGTTCGGACAAGATGGGGACGATGGTATCGACACCCAGCTCGGTGGCCTTTTCGATGGTCCAGGTCATGCGGTCGCCCTTGCTCATGCAAGCAAAGAGGGTGGTTTTGGCGCGCTGCTCAGCATGGGTATAGAGCGGTTGCTTCGCCTCTAAGACGATCGATTTGCCGACAATCTCGGCCACACCATAGAGTCGCGTGTGGCGCGCCCCATCAAAGCACCCAATCTCAGCGCCCACCTTGACGCGTAAAACCGTCTTAAGATGATGCGCCTCATCAGGAGAGAGCGTCAAGCGGTCTTGTGCGATTGCTTGGGTGGAAACGAGTTGTCTATGCATGGCTGGGGCTAATCTTAGCCCACGCATGACGCAGGCTAGAGGATTGACTAGATCGATCGGTGGGCTTATTCAGCCTTGGGGGTATCGTCCTTGGGGGTATCGTCGCCATCAAGGTCGTCGCGCAGAGCTTGGGCTTCTTCAGCGGCAGCCTTTTGACCTTCTTTGATACCACGCTTGAATTCGCCAGAGCTACGTCCTAAAGAACGCGCAATCTCTGGGATTTTCTTTGCGCCGAATAGGACGACGATGACGATGATGATGACGAGTAGCTCAGGGCCGCTTGGCATACCAAATGCAAGGATAGGGTTTAACATAGGTCGATTCCTTTACTTTTCACACTTATCGATAGGCCGCAATCGCGCGCTTAGCAGCACGGTCGGCATCTCGACTTTTGATCGCTTCGCGTTTATCATAGAGGTCTTTACCCTGACAGAGCGCCACCTCGACCTTGATCAAGCCTTTGGCATTGAGGTAGATCTTGAGCGGGATGAGGGAGAGGCCTTTTTGCTCGACGCGAGCTTTTAATTTGAGGATTTCCTTCTTATGCATGAGCAATCGCCTGGTGCGCAGCGCGTCATGGTTATAGCGATTGCCAAATTCATAAGGAGGAATGCGCACTTGCATGATATAGAGTTGGTTTTCTGGTGTGATTTTGCACCATGAGCCAAGCAGGCCGCCCTCGCCATTGCGCAGGACTTTGACTTCGGTCCCAACCAATTCAATACCCGCCTCGAATTTCTCGAGGATGGTATAGTCGTGGCGCGCCTTTCTATTTTCAACAAGGGTGCCAGAGCGGTTTTGCTTTTGCTTAGTAGCCATTACTCTGTCTATCTACAATTAGCTGCGAGACCAGCGGGTTTGCTCTTCTTCCTTTTGAGCAATCAAATCAAAGTCGACCTCAGCGGTGAGCAGACCCTCTGCAATTTCACGCAAAGCAATGTCGGCCTTGTCTTCGCCTGGCCCCAAAGGACGCACAAAGGGACGTTCGCCGCGGTTGAGCTGGCGGGTACGTTGAGAAACCAAGTTAATGAGCACGGGGATGCTAGAGATACGTGCACGGGCTTTATCAATCATTTCTGAATTCACGATGGACTCCTTTTTGTGTCTGAATGGTTGGTTAGTATAGAATAATGCGTAGCAAATGTCAACTAGAAATATCAAAAGTACTTTATTATAGTAGCTCTAGTAGCTAAAAAAGAGCTCAGTTCGGCCAAAGAGGACCAGATCGTCCTCCTTAAAGTAATCGCCACTTTTAAGGTAATCAAACATGAGGCGCAGGGTAATGGAGCCTCTTTTCTTACCATCCATGTCGATTAAATCCTTCACGATGGGGCATTCTGCCTTGATTCTGCCGAGCCATCCCATCTGCGATTGACTCGATCCTTGGCCCCAGTCGTTGGCATTGGCGAGATAGATGGGGCCAGTGTAAGTTTCAAATACGAGACCATCTCGGTGCTTGAGCGTCATGCCCACGTGTGGGTAAAAGCTATTGGTCCAATAGCCGCCACCACCATACATGGGGGCGGCCAATGCGCAGAGGACTTCGCTCTGAGGGACCCCGCGCCCAAAGATGGGATTCCAGGCGTGGACATTTCCCTCGCCTTCGCCACCGGAGAAATAGGTATAGGCGGCAAAGCAAGCTGGCGACCAGGCTCCGCGCTGGGCCAGGGGCAAGCTGACCTTGGCGTGATTCATCATCGAGAGAATGATGCGATCGTCATCGGTTTCGCCGAATTGTCCTGCGAGCTCAAATTCGTAGGCGAGCTGATCCTTGGTGGGCTTCTTGACATAACGTAGGCCAACGGTCATCAGGTTAAGGCCTGCATATTTACCATCGTCGCCTTGGCGTTTATAGACGGCATAGAGATCGAGCTGACCAGTGGGGTGATTGAGGTCGCCTTGGGCGATTTCGGCATAGAGTCCAAGAGCCGCATCGTAAGCATCGTCATCTCTGCCGCGCGAAAAGAGCGGCACGTGGTCGGTCTTGATACCCTCGCTGTGGCCCACCGTCAAATCGGTGTGCGCACTATTGTACAGCGCAAAGTAGTGCAGCGTGGTCCTCTCGCCAATGGCCTGCTCATAGGTCACACCATCAAAGTAGCCACTACGCGAACCATCCCCCGCCGAGGGATCCACAAAGAGCATGGGCGAGCCAAAGGTAAAGTCTTGGCGCCCGATGCGCAGCTTGCCCAGCTGCACATAGAGATTGTCGACAAAGAGCTCATCAGGGAACGCCTTGGCTCGGCTATTGGTCGGGCGGATGTAGGAGCGCCATTCATTGCCCAAGCGCAAATAGACATAGCGATCCTCTTGGCCATACTTAAGCCACACGCGTGTCCTGACGCGGGTGTATTCGCTCTTGCCAGCATTGTTGCCGCCAGCAATCGGGAGATGGTTATACCACTCTTGGCGCACGCGAAAGTCCCCACCGATGTCAAAGCTCGCCGCGTCAGTAGCCCACAACGATGCCGCCCAGCAGCAGGTTACCCCCAGTGCCAGTCGAACAACTGCCTTTGTCCATGCGTGATAGTGTGCCATCAACTAATCCAATCGAATCTATTAGTAGGTGAAGAGCAACTGCGTCTGAGCAAAGAGCGCCAGGTCGTCTTCCTTAAAGTAGTCGCCCGGGTTGAGGACGTCGATCATCATGCGCCAATCGAGGCTGCCCCGTGGGCCATTGTCGGTCTCAAACATCCCCTTAGCAATCGGGCAATTAAAGATCGCACGGCCGAGCCAGCCCATGCTGTGGGTTTCATCGCCACCCCCGCAACGGTCAGCCGTCGCAGCAAAGAGTGGACCAGTGGACAGCTCCACGGAGGGTCCCTCATCGCGGCTTACACGAAAACCGATCGACGGGAAAAAGGTGTTCGACCAGGTGCCGCAACCATAGATCGTCGAGGCCGTGATGATCATGACTTCGCTTTCATCCATCGCGCCAGCAAAGTTATCGCGCCAATCGTAAGAACGGTTCTTGCTATTGCCGCCCGAGGCATAGACATACATTGCCAAAAGCTCTGGCGACCAGCTGCCCTGCTTGCTCAGCGCATAGGTAAAGCGGCCGACATTCATCATCGCCAAGAGCGTACGGCCATCATCGATGCGACCAGCCTGAGCCGCGATTTCCCAATCCACACGCAGCGCATCAGTGAGCTGCGCGAGCACACGCGTGCCGCCAGTCACCATCTTGAGTCCTTCGCCAGGATTGCGCTTGCTGTGGGTAAAGGGCACAGCAGCCTCATCATCGCCCTGCATCTTACCAATCACGTAATACTCAGAGGTCAACTCTTCGCTATGCTCGTGGGTGAAATAGGCACCAATCGCCGCATCATAGTAATCATCCCCACCAAAGGGAGAGAAGATATTAAAGTGTTCATCCGTGCCCTTAGCGTGGCCGAGCACGGGATTCCAGCGCGCATCATTATAGAGGGCAAAGTAGCGCGCTGTGGTCTTTTCGCTCAGGCGATGAGTCAAGGTCAAGCCATTAAAGTAGCCACTCGTGCTACCATCCATCCCAGTCGGGTCCATCGTCAAATACTGCGAACCAAAGGTAAAGTCTTGGCGCCCGATGCGCAAATCCCAATCCCCACCCCAGATCTCGCTAAAGTCCACATAGAGATTGTCAATAAAGAGCTCACTAGGAAAGGTGCGATTCGGCTTATTGTCCGGCGCGATGTAGTGGCGCCATTCATTGCCAAAGCGCACATAAAAGGTCGCGTGTTCACCCGCATACTGCATCCACAGACGCGTACGAATGCGGTAATAGCTCTGATCGTCCCATTGCGCCCCATCAGCCATCGGCACAAACTTGTACCATTCGTTACGCCAGCGGAAGTCACCGCCCATGTCAAACCCTTTTTTATCTACTCCAGCGGCAAAGAGCGAGGTGGTCATTAATGTGATGATACAGGCGAAACGGGACAAGCTAACAATCTTCATGCTACGACAATCTATTTCTATTGAATGGTTATTTAATCTATATAAAGAGAAAGCCGACGCCCCAAGTCATAAACTGGGAATCGTCGGCTACTCACGAGGTGCCTGAATTAGGCTTCTGGCATGGTCTTACGCAGACCGAGACCGCGATCGCCGTCTTGCCATTGACCACGCTTGATCAAAAGGTTGATGCGTTCAAAACGCTTCAACACATTGCGCTTGGCAGTGATCTTGCTGGAACCTTTTAAGCTTCTATGCTGGCTCATTGTACTTCTCCATGGTTGATCTCTAGTCCCAAAAGCATGCTCTCAGGTCGCTAGAGACAGGTTCATAAACCTAATACTTCTCAAAATGTCGCACCAACATAGCACATTTCTCTTAGATATGCAACAAGAAAAAGCATAAAAGCAGCAAAATAATGCCTCAAAGCGGCCAAATTCCCCCTCTAACCACAGAAACACCCCCCACCTAGAGCACGATCACCGAGTGAGGCACAAGCGCCTGCGGCGGGCAGGACGGAGGGTGGATTGAGATAGATCGAGTCAGGGACATTGGGGCTTCGCCAGCCCCAAAACCCTGGCAGAGCGTCGCTCCGCTAGCTCTGTGATGGGGGCGTCTGCCCCCATGCCCCTGAGCCAGACGTGGCCGTCCGGCGACCGAACAAAATATACGGCAGGGGCAAGCCCCTAAAGCCTCTACTGGCAGTCTTGCGAGCGCAGCGAGCTCAATGCTTGGTGCTAGAGGCGGGGAACCTGCCTCTTAATGCCTGATGCTTGTTGCGGGCGAGCGCAGCGAGCCTCGCTAGATTAGCTTGGAGGCTTGCCAGGTATTGCTCTGCCAGCGCCAGGTCATGCCGATGCCGATGAGGGTCACGCAGACGGGCAGGGTGAGCCATAGGGGGATGATCGTGCCGTAGATATAGTAGGCGGCGACAACCAAGGGCAACCAAAAGCAGCTGTTGCTGATGGTGACAAAATAGAGGACAAAGCGGGTATCGCCGGTGCCTTTGAGGGCACCGCCAAGGATGATATTAAAGGTGTCAAAAAAGCCCCAGCAGATAAAGATCAGGATCATCCAGTGGCTCAACGCAAGAAATGTCGCCAGGTCAAAGGTGCTACTGGGCGCTCTAAAGGCCATGAGGATGGGGCGTTCAAAGGCTAAGATGGCAATCGCGACGAGGGTCATGTAGATGAGGCCGAGGATTTCTGCGGACCAACCGGCGCGTTTGGTGGCGGCGAGGTCGCCTTCTCCTCGGAATTTACCGGTGAGTGCGCCTGCGGCCATGCCGATGCCCATGAGGGGGGCGAAGACAAGGTTGTTGATGCTAAAGCAGACGTTGCTGGCTGCAAAGCTCAAGGGATCGGTCTTGCCGGTGATCATGACAAAGATGGTGAAGGTCAAGACGTCCAAAAAGACGTGCAGGCCTGCGGGCGTGCCGAAGCGGGCGATTTGCCACGAGAGGTCGGGCTTAAAGGTGAGGGCGACCTTTTTGCGGAAGCCGCCTTTAAAGAGCGGGTGAACAAAGACTGCTGTGCCCAAAATCAGCGTGGTGACCAATTGGCCCGTCACGGTGGCCCAGGCGGCACCAGCAATGCCCAGCTCGGGGAAGCCCCATGCGCCAAAGATCAAGGCGTAGTCCAGGGCGATGTTGGTGACATTGCCCACGATATTGGCCACGAGCACCAACCGCGTAAAGCCGCGGCCTGTAAAGAAGCCAGAGAATGAGGCCGCCAGAGGCAACAGAGCGCCACCGAGCATCAAGATCGAGAAGTAGCTCTTTTCTGCGGCGTAGATAGCTGGCGCGTGGCCAACGAGACCCATGATCCAATTGCCCACAGGAATAGACAGGAGCATCAGCGGCAAGGCGATTGCCGAGAGCCAGATCCCCTGCCCCAACGCTCGAGCGCACGAGGCGGGTTTGCCAGCGCCATGATACTGCGCGACAAAGGTCCCACTGTAGCCGATGGCGTTTTGGAAGAATGAGATAATGAGGAATGAGAACATCGCCGCAGGCAATGCCGCCTGGATGGCGACATCCGAGTAGCGCGCCAAGAAGATGCGGTCGACGAATTGCATAATGGCCATTGATGCCATTGAGAGAGCCAGGGGCCAAGCCATGGTAAAGGCTTCACGCAGACCACCCTTTTGATTGAGGGTGGAGTGGAGGGAGTATGTCATTAGGGGTACTTCTCTACGACGCTCTTGCATCGTAGATTGGAGGCTCATTCCCCTACAGTGCGTAGGGGCAGGGGTTACGCCACGAGGAAACCTGTGAGGTCGTGGCGGTGCATCAAGCACGGTTGAGTCAAGGCTCGCCCACGGTGGGCGTAGCCTATTTTATGCAGAGGGCGGCGTCTCTACTGCTGGTGCGGATGCGCCATCTGCTGCCGGCTTACGACGCCTCCTAGTCGGGCGACGACGCGCCTGACGTGAATGTGGATTGGGGGGCAATCGCACGACCGTTTGGTCAGGGTTTTCGCGATCGACGCGAGTGAAGGCCTTTTCTTGGACCTCCTTGGCGATGGTGCGCCAGGCATCAATCTGATAGCTGGTATCGCCCTCGAGCTTGGCCACCATTTCGGCAAAGTCGAGTGCTTCATTAAAGGCACCATAGGTGCAAAACTTGAAGCATCGCGCCGTCTTGGGGTTGGGGCGTTCTTTAAAGCGTGGCAAAAATTCAAATAGATCAACCGCAGTCATCCAGACGGTACGAGGGAGCTTGTACTTGGTGACGACAGGGGCAAAGACCGCAGTGGCGACATCGTGCATCACGCGGCGATTGTCATTGCGGGGCGTTTGGGCCAATTGAGCGCGATAGAGCGGATAGTAGAGCATGGCAAATTTCACACCGTTGGTATGCTCACCCTCGGTTTGATCAAGGATTGAGAGAGCATCCCAAGTGGCTTGGCGATTAGCCTTGCTATCCAAAAAGTCACTCAGGCTTGGCAAGAGGGCTTTGAGGAGGTTGTAGTCGTAAGCGAGGTTAAAGGATACCGTGCTTGCACCAGTAACAAAGAGGCGCATGATCTCCTCGCACAGGCGCGAGGTAGAGGCATTGGAGATCTCGTGGGCAAATTTCTTAATGGCGCGCAGGTCTGCGCGGCAGATGGTGAAGTCAAGCTTGGCGGCAAAGCGCACGGCGCGCATCATGCGCACGGGATCTTCTCTAAAGCGAATGCAGGGATCGCCGATCGTGCGGATGGTGCGTTTCTCGAGATCCTTGAGTCCACCGACATAGTCGATCACGCTGCGGTCTTTGATATTGTAAAAGAGGCCATTGACGGTGAAGTCTCGGCGCAAGGCGTCTTCCTTAGGTGAGCCGTAGGTATTGTCGGCAAATTGGTAGAGGCCATGCTCGTCTTGGACCTGTTCGCTGGGGTCGGGTTGGCGGCGAAATGTCGCCGTCTCGAAGACCTTTTTGCCATAGACGATATGTGCGAGGCGAAAGCGCTTGCCGACGAGGAAGCAGTTCCTAAAGGCTCTGCGGATTTCATTAGGGCGGGCATCGGTGCCGATGTCAAAGTCTTTGGGCTCACGATGGAGGAGCAAATCACGCACGCTCCCGCCAACGAGGTAGGCTTCGTGGCCTAGGCTCGTGAGGCGAAATAAGATTTTGAGTGCGTCTGGATCTATATTCGCTCGTGACACGCAGTGGTCTTGACGGGGGACGGTCACGAGTTTGGGTTTTAAACTAAAAAGGGACATGTATCTTCCTTAATTTCTTTCGCAATAGTTGGCAATTGCTTACCAAGCATTTTCTTCTGCAGCTTTATTGGCGCGCTGCTCGCGAACATTGGTCGTTTTGACACGATTGATGGAGAGGCGGGTTTTCTCATATTTATCAAAGAGCGCCTGGATGAGCTTGGTATATTTACCCGTTTTATTAATGCGCTTTTGGTAGGCGAGCTCATCTGCGACAGCCTTAGCATAATCGCCAATGATCTTGATTTTTTCACCAGCCCAGGCATTGGCATACTCAGGCCCAGTGACATCAGGGATCGTAGAGAAGGCACCAATAAAGAGCTCATTAGAGATAAAGAGGCCCCATTCATTGGTGAGTTTGCTTTGATTCTTCACATTGACGTGGGGGTCGGTGAGGATGCGGCCAAGGTCTTGGTCGGCCTTGAGCTTTTGGTTGGGGGTGAGACCTGCATCGGTCTTGACCACCGCATTACGAAACGCCGTAATCAAGCGGCGGATCTCCATGGCTTCGCCAGAATGGAGCTGGGCCAAGGTAAAGAGAATGTCTGAGTTGGCGATGTTGAGCTTCATACCCGAACGCAACAGCGCCTTTCTCTGACGGCTATTGGCATTGGGGTAAAGCTTGAGCACGTGCATCAACATGCGGCTTTGCTCGTAGCTCGAGAGGCCGCGGTTGACCGCTTCGCAGAGGCCAAAGTGCCAGCGGGCATTGATTGATGATCCGCCCTTGACAGGGGCAAATTCTGTGGCCTTGGTCTTATCACTAAAGACTGCGCCGATTGGTGGTGGCAAGTACCAGCCATAGGGCGTAGAGACCTCAATCGTATCGACCGAGTGGTGCAGCAGGGCGGCATATTTGCCAGTCGAGCGATTGTATGAGTAGCTCATAAAGGCTCTGTGACCCGGTTGGCTCATACCACAAGCAGGCGTACCAATCGAGCGATCGGCGAATTCTGCCATCGTCGACTGACGACCGCAGACACCACCATCCTCGAGAATGCGCTGCGCCGAATCAGGATGCCACTTGGAGCCACGCTGCGACACCTCTGGCTTGGTGTAAGAAAAGGTATAGGTCGAGTAACCATAGCGACCGATGTTGCGCTTTTGGCGATAGAGCGACCAGATGATCGAGCTCTCATCGAGGGGATCAGCATCAGTGAGCATCAAGAGCATTGGCCAGGGTGCCGAGTCCAAGGGGAATAGCTTCATGCCCAGCGCGGAGCCCTCTTCGTAGCGATCCACATGGATGGCCATATTGTAAAAGAGATTACCAAAGACTCGCGGCGGGAAACGGTGCGCATTGTGCGCCACACGGCCCCAGTTGATCTTTTTGATATCAGCATCCTTAGCCTGGATGCCAGTCTTGTTGCGAAACTCATTGGGGCTCTTGGTCAGGGTAAAGATCTCCATGCGGCGATTTTTCTTTAAGAAATCGGTGACCTTTTGCTCTAAATCCCCCGCGCCAGTGTACTTGCGCAAGATGTTGCCCTTTTCCTGCTTGATCAAGGCAAAGTCCGAGATCAGCTGCCCGTGGGAGCCCTTATCCGTCGGCTTGATCGAAAAATCCCCATTGGGGCGCTTGCCCAAATACCAGCCCCCCTCAGCCGCTGCGCCACGCTCGATGGCGGCCTTGGTGTAGGGAGAGCCCTTTTGGCGATACATCGTCAAGCGCGTAGTCGGCAACCACTGATTGCGGTAGCGCACGGCATAGGCCAAGAGAAATTGCTTATACTTCTCAACCTTATCAATACTGACAATAGCAAAGTGGTCCTCTGCGCCCTGTGTGTCGCCATAGCGAGAAGTACCCGAGTCATAGTTTTCATCATCCTTATTCTCTTTGTCAGCCAAGGCCAAAGCCATCTGCACAAAGTTGTGAATGATTTGTGGCTTTGGCGGGAACTCCACCGAAAAAGCCGCATTAAAGACTTCTGGATGGTTCTCGAGCCAATTCCACGTCGTCTCAGAAAAATTCAAGTCAGGAGCCACCAAGCGCAAGCAGTAGTCCACATACTCCTTGTGCACCTCTTCGCTCCACTGAAAGCCAGACCGCTGCAGAGCAGCAGTCAACCAACGCAACTCCGGATCAGCTGGAGGCTCAATAAACTCACGGCACCCATAGGAGCCCATTTGCGCCAACGCCAATCGTGGGAGCCCCACAACCAACAGCGCCACAAGCACTGCCCATTTCTTAAAATCTCTCATCTTCATCATCTAGATCCTCAATCTACTTGCTGTCCTGATTATACTCATTGACAAGTTTTTGCATCATCTTAGTCCGGCGCTCGATCGGTGACGCCGGTCCGCCCTTGCCACAGCACTTGAGCTGATACTGATGCTCAGCCTTGAGCAATTCGGCACTATGGCGAATCGCAGTCTTATTGCCAGGGCGCTTTTCAAAGTTTCGACGCACGATCTCCGAGCAGACATAGTGAAACCACCCCATGCGATCGGTATAGAGCTTGGTCAACGTCCCCAAAGGAATCACCGGCGCATTTGCTGCAGAGAGCATCGGCTTGTCTTTCATAATTTTCGCCACCTTAGCCTGCGCACTCCTGCGCAGCCCATCAGTCACCGACTTGCCCACCACCGTCGCGAAATACTGACGCGCAGCCCACAGCATACGCACCGTCGCATCGTGGTCATTGGACTTATAATAGAAATCCGCCAAACGGTACAAGACATTGCCATCGAGCGGCGAATTCACAAACGCCGACTCCAAAACCATCTGTTGCTGTTCGCGCGTCAATCCCGGCACCAACGACGCCAAATTGATCGCCATGCGACCATCCTCAAAGCTATCCAAGCCCTGAGAAACCGTCACCGCCAAGCCTATCATATTGGCAACCTGCGTATTACCCTTGATCGGATACGACGGATCAGCCGTCTCGATTCGCAAAAAGTTATCCACCGTCGCGCCATCTTCCTCGATCGCACTCTCAAAAAAGGTCCCATACTGCCGAGACTTACCCGTGTAGTAAAACTTACCCCCCGGAGGTGCCCCAACAGCCGAAGCCGGCTGACCAATCGTCCGCCAACCAAAAGCCTGCATCTTGCCGCCCTGGTCCTTTTTAGCCGTATTGTACAAGCGGATATCCTTCTTGGGATTCCACTTGCTCTTAGCATAATAGACCGGTCGATTCTCAGGCGTACGCTTGGCAATCTCCGCAGGACGCCCACCCTGCACCAACACTTGCCCCAGACCCAAAGCCGGCAAAACCTTTTTCTTTAAGAACATCCCAAACAAGAACTGCCCCTCATCGATTGGGTCCAGCGCCGTCAAATAGAGCAAGATCGGCCATTCGGCCTTTTCCAAATTAACCGCAGCCCCACTACGCAAAGGATTCTTTTCCCAGCGCCACATCTGCAAAGCCAAAGCCCGCTGATGCGTCGGCGTACCATTGACATAGAGCGGGAAGAGCTTACCCGCGACTGCGACCGTATCCCAGCGAGGGAATTTCGTAATGCGAAATCTCCCCTCGCCCATGATATTGATCTCATTGACCGTAATCTCCATCAAATCAAAGATCCGCCGACGCGGCCGCTTGTCCGTCAAGTTTTGCGGACCCATCAACCACTTCGTAAAGGTCGTCTCCTCATCCGTCAGCTTAGGCAGCATCGCATCCGTCTGCCAAGCATAGCTGCCATTAGCCAACACCAGCTTCATCAGTTCCTCAGGATCCCAGTCCTCAAGACGATCAATCTCAAGCGCATCATTGCGATAACGAATCGCAAAAGCCAAGATCAACTGCTTCCACTTCGAGACAATGTGTGGACGACTCGACCACGGCAAAGCCAACCGCTGAAAGTTGATTAAGATCTTAGGATTAAATGGGTAATCCGCAGCCAAAGCCGCCGACATCACATCTGGATTCTTATAAAACCACCCCCACGTCGCCTGATTAATCTGCGCCCCAGCATCCTCCTTAGCCTTCGCAAAACCATACGCCAAGTAAGCCTTTTTCACCGCAGGTGTAAAGGCATACTTATTCGCCTTGAGCGTGTCAGACAAATGGGAAAGCGCAGCATTAGCATTCGCAAAAAGCGAACCCGTACCGCATAAAAAGAGAGTCAAAAAAAGGACAAAAAGACGATTCATGATGCAAAAATCCTTGTTCTACTGAAATATACTAGCTATCATATCACAGATACCCCAAAAGGTAAAGCAGAAAATTACACAAAATAGCTGTTACACGGCTGCGCCGCGTGCGGGAACGTCGGCAAGCCGCCGTGCGGGAACGAGCGGAGCTCG
>CAYZIC010000038.1:0-19522 GCA_964478335.1 uncultured Lentisphaeraceae bacterium
CAGCCTCGCCATCGCAGACCTGTTGGGCGACGTGGTCGGTCGTCATGACTGCCGAGAGGGTCATGTAGCCGCCGGTTAACGCTTTGCCTAAACACATGATATCGGGCGAGATGCCCGCATATTCGCAGGCGAATAATTTACCAGTGCGGCCAAAGCCGGTGGCGATCTCGTCGGCAATCAGAAGGATGCCATAGCGGTCGCAGAGGTTGCGTGCTTCGACGAGGTATTGGGGGTGGTAGATGCGCATGCCGCCTGCACCTTGCACAATGGGCTCGAGAATCAAGGCTGCGAGGTGGGTGTGTTCGCGGGCGATGAGCTCTGCGAGTGGCTGAATGGCTTGCGGATCCCAGGGCTGATCAAAGGGCGCATCTGGCGCAGGCACGAAGTAACGCACGGGTAGGGAAGAGCCAAAGAGCGAGTGCATGCCATTGACTGGGTCGCAGACGCTCATTGCATTCCACGTGTCGCCGTGGTAGCCATTGCGAATGGTCACGAAATCCGTTTTGGCAGGATTGTACTGGATAGCCATTTTCATGGCGACTTCGACAGCTACCGAACCGCTATCCGCGTAGAAGATCTTGATCAACGGCGCTGGGGTCATTTCGACGAGGCGTTTGCCTAAGTCAATGGCGGGCTGATGGGTTAAGCCTCCAAACATCACGTGCGACATGGCTTGGAGCTGATCCGTTGCCGCTTGATTGAGCGCGGGATGGTTGTAGCCATGAACGGTACACCACCAGGAGCTCATGCCCTCAATAAGGGAAGTGCCATCGGCTAATTCAATCCTGTAGTCGTGTGCGCGGGCAACCTTATAACAGGGCATTGGATGGGTCAACGAGGTATAGGGGTGCCAGAGGTGTTCGCGGTCAAAGGTGTCGACGTTGGGATTAGAGGACATAGCCTGCTCCGTGGATGTGCACGAGGTCTTCGGCAACGGTATGGCCCAGGGTGGTCAGGAGGTTGCCCTCGATGGCTGAATTGATGCCAATTTTAAGGAGTAGGTCTAGTGTTGCATCGCTCAGCCGCGCCCGGCCACCAGCCAAACGCAAGAAGGCCGTCGGGTGAACCAATCTAAAGAGGGCGACGGCGCGGGCGATGTCGCGTTCGCTTAGAAGTGGGGTGTCGGCTAGTGGGGTGCCGGGGATGGGAGAGAGGATATTGATAGGGATCGACTGAATGGGCAATTGCTGCAGTGCGAATGCCAAGTCGATGCGTTGGATTTCCGATTCGCCCATGCCAATGATGCCCCCGCTGCAGATCGACATGCCGACGTTGAGGGCAGCCTGGAGGGTGGCGAGCTTTTCTGCCTGCGTATGGGTGGAGCAGAGGGTAGGGAAGTAATCTGGGGAAGATTCGAGGTTGCAGTGGTAACGCGACACGCCCGCTTCAAATAGGCGCTGCAGTTGCGCTTGGTTGAGCAAGCCCATGGAGGCGCAAACTTGGAGGGAGGTTTTGGCGCGAATTGCGCGCACGCATTCGCAGACGTGGGCGATGGTCGTATCGCTGGCGGTGCGCCCGCTCATGACAATGGAGAGCCGCTTGATCCCTTGGGATTCATTCTCGTAAGCATGCTTGAGGATCGTCTCGACATCAACCGCATCATAGGTTTCGCAGGCCGTGGCAAAGTGGGCAGACTGCGCGCACCATTTGCAGTTTTCAGAACAGCGCCCCGATTTGGCATTCACGATCGAGCACATGTCAAATGTTTTGGAGGCGAATTCTTTGGTGAGGGTGGCCGCTTCGTCGAAGAGCTCCTGATCGGAGAGCGACTGGCTGATGGCGATGATTTCGTTGCGGGTGTAAACGGGAGGAACGATCGGTTTCATGGAGAGCCTTGTAGGAATGATTAAGCAGGCAATCAGATGATTACCTGCTTAATGAGTAGCTGATACTTGGACTTATTTACCCGTTGCGAAACGGTAAGCATTGTGGAAGAGCTGCATCCAGGGGCCTTCTTCACCGGTGCAGAAATCTGCAGGGCGGTAGGAGAGCTGGGTCGCACGGAAGCTACGCTCAGGGTGAGGCATGAGGATTGTCGCACGACCATCGGTGCTGGTGAAGCTCGTCAAGCCACCCTTAGAGCCGTTGGGGTTCCAAGGATAAACTTCGGTTGCTTGACCGGCGTTGTCCACGAAGCGCAAGGCTGCAGTTGCTTGAGCGGCATCAGCGTCCGAATCGAAGAGGACGCGGCCTTCGCCGTGAGCCACGGCAATTGGGAGGCGTGAGCCAGCCATGCCCTTGAGCAAGACGGAGGGGTTTTCGAGGACTTCGAGGGTGCAGTAGCGGCCTTCGAATTGTTCGGACATGTTGCGAACGAACTTCGGCCAGTGCTGTGCACCCGGGATGATGCCCTTGAGCTGGGAGATCATTTGGCAGCCGTTGCAAACGCCGAGAGTGAAGGTGTCTGGGCGCTCGAAGAATGCCTTGAACATCGCCTTCATATCTTCATTAAAGAGGATGGTTGATGCCCAGCCCGAGCCAGCGCCCAAGACGTCACCATAGGAGAAGCCACCGCAAGCGACCAAGCCCTTGAATTGATCTAAGGTAACCTTGCCGCTGAGCAGGTCGGTCATGTGCACGTCGATGGCTTCAAAGCCAGCGAGTGTGAATGCCGCAGCCATTTCGATGTGGCCATTGACACCCTCTTCGCGCAAGATTGCAATCTTGGGACGGTTGGTGGGGGCGGGTTTGGTCACGTCGAGCGGGTAGGTGGTGGCGAAATTCATACCCGCATCAGAGGGATCGTCAGCGTGGCTGAATTCTTGTTGTGCGCAAACGGGGTGGTCGCGCAATTCTTGCATCTTAAAGGTGGTTTCGGACCATGCCTTTCTGACGGCACCAATGGTGGTGTCGATGGCGGGCTCGTGGTCGACGGTGATTTGGATGGCGTAGTCATCGGTGGGAATACCGATCCATGCGATAGCCTGGGACAAACCGTGCTTTGCAAAGATTGCTTCGACAGCGGCGGCCTTGTCAGCGGCGATTTGCAAGACTGCGCCGAGCTCTTCATTGTAGAGCGCTGCGAGTGCATCGGTGCCCGGGACGTTTGCCGCAATACCGCGGCCGCCTGCCATGGCCATTTCGCAAAGGGTGACAGCCAAGCCACCATCGGAGCGGTCATGGTAAGCCAAGACGAGGCCAGCTTCGACCAATTCTTGCATGGCTTCAAATGCCGCACGAACCATTTCGGGGGATTCCATATCGGGTACAGATTCGCCCATTTGGTTGTAGACCTGAGCCAAGCAGGAGGCGCCGAGGCGCTGTTTGCCCTTGGCCAAATCGAGCAAGAGCAATTGTGAATCGCCATCCTTAAGATCAGGGGTGACATCCTTACGCACGTCGGTGACGGTGGAGAATGCACTGATGATGCAGCTCAAGGGGCCGAGCTGTTTGTGAGCTTGACCTTGGCTATCAGTCCAGGTGGTGCTCATGGAGAGGGAGTCCTTACCCACAGGGATGCAGATGCCGAGCTTGGGGCAAACGTCCATGCCGATGGCTTCGACGGTGTCAAAGAGCTTGGCGTCTTCGCCGGGTTGACCACAAGCAGCCATCCAGTTCGCAGAGAGCTTGATGTTACCAATCTTGCCCAAAGGAGCAGAGGCCATATTCAAGATTGCTTCGCCCACAGCCATGCGGCCAGAGGCAGGACCATCGATGATTGCAATCGGGGTACGCTCTGCAGTGGCCATACATTCGCCGGTGGTGCATTGGTAACCGGTGATGGTCATGGCGTGGTCAGCGATTGGCAATTGGTACTTGCCGACCATTTGGTCGCGGTGCACCATACCTGTCACGGTGCGGTCAGTGATGGTGATCAAGAAGGTCTTGTTTGCCACAGCCGGGAAACGCATCACGCGGTCGAGGGCTTCGCCAGCAGTGATGGTGCCGAAGTCGAGCGTTTGGGTTTCTTGAGTAGTGTGGGTCACATCACGCAGCATACGGGGAGGCTTACCCAACAATGTGGAGATATCCATATCGATGGGGTGATCCTTAAAGATTTCGTCAGCCAAGATCATGCGGCCGTCGTCACGGGTTTCACCAATGAAAGCCACGGGGCAGCGTTCGCGAGTACAAAATGCCTCAAACAAGACGCGGTCTTCGGCCTTGATTGCCAAGACGTAACGTTCTTGAGCTTCGCAGCACCAGATTTCCATGGGGTTCATGGAGAGGTCTTCGTTGTTGATCTTGCGCAATTCAAAGTCCGCACCGGTCGCTTCGACCAATTCAGGGCAACCATTGGAGAGACCACCAGCGCCGATATCGTGGAGAGAGAGGATAGGGTTATTCTTACCCAATGCGACGCAAGCATCGATGACGCCTTGTGCGCGGCGTTGCATTTCGGCGTTGCCACGTTGGACGGAGTTGAAGTCGAGTTGAGCTTCGTTGCTACCCGAGGACATCGATGAAGCAGCACCGCCGCCGAGACCAATTTTCATTGCCGGGCCACCGATTTGAACCACGAGGACTTTGGAGGGCACGTCGAGCTTGTACACTTGTGAGGCACGGATATTGCCCATACCGCCAGCGAGCATGATCGGCTTGTGGTAGCCCCAGTAACGGCTGCCGACTTGTTCTTCGAGCGTACGGAAGAATCCGCACAGCTGCGGGCGACCGAATTCATTACCAAAAGCAGCACCGCCAAGGGGGCCTTCGATCATGATCGACAAAGCCGATGCGAGGCGTTCGGGGCGTTCGGCATAGTCCTTTTCCCAAGGTTGCTTAAAGCCTGGGATATGCAAATCGCTGACGCAGAAACCGCAGATACCCGCCTTGGTACGCGAGCCGATACCCGTAGCCGATTCGTCACGGATTTCACCGCCAACGCCCGTTGCAGCGCCAGGGTATGGGGAGATTGCGGTCGGGTGGTTGTGGGTTTCCACCTTCATCAGCATTTCCATTTGGTCTTCTTCAAACTTGTAGGTGTTGTCCATTGGATCGGACTGGAATGCGGAGATCTTAAAGCCGTCGATCACGCCCGAGTTATCCTTGTAGGCCACTTGGGTGCCTTCGGGGTGCAACTTGTGGGTGTTGCGAATCATACCAAAGAGAGAAATGTCACGCTTCTTGCCATCGATGATCCATTCAGCATTAAAGATCTTGTGACGGCAGTGCTCGGAATTGACTTGTCCGAACATGACCAATTCCGTATCGGTCGGGTTGCGTTTTGCCTCGGTGTAAGCCTTGAGCAAGTAGTCGATTTCCTCGCCACTCATGGCAAGGCCCAATTCCTTATTGGCCTTGTCGAGTGCTGCAACGCCCTCTTCGAGCACATTAAAGACCTTACCAGGAGCAGGTTGTGCTTCGTCAAAGAAACGAGCCAAGTCGCCGTAGGCATAGACGCCCTCGATCATGCGATCGTGCAAGATATTGATTGCTGCGCCAAGACCAGCAGGAGCCACTTCTTGACCATTTATGGTGAAAACAACGCGCATGAGACGCTCAACGCGTGAAACACCCTGCACCGAGCAGTAGTTAAAGATATCGCTCGCCTTTGATGACCAAGGCGAGATCGTACCCATACGAGGTGCCACAAAGAAGCCATTTTGAGGGCAAGCATCGGCAGTCGCATCAAGCAATTGGCAAGCCTTGGTAACGACGCCTTCGGGTAGGGATTCTGTTGCCGTGTGCAACGCATAAACCCATTGCGTTTCTAGGTTGGCGTTTGCAAAGTCAGCTGCAGCGAGCTGTGATAAGTAGGCATCAATACGAAATTGAGAAAGTGCGGTACGACCTGGCAATAATACGACTGACATAAGGAATCCTTTTTTGATTAACTATGAATAGTGACAACTACCCTTAAAAAATAGTGATGCCAGTGTAGCCTTTTTGGAACAATAAATCAAGCCAAAACTCCTCTATTCTAACAAATAAATGTGCAATCCCGCCCTAGGAGGCCTTATTGTGTCTTGAAGAATAGTCTTATAGATGTGAAATCGGTTGTGATGCGTCCTTCTAAGCGACCTCCTCAGGGCGGAGCGGACAAGGGGGTGATAGGTACTTGCCATACGTGCGGAGTGCTCGCGACAATCATGCTACGCACTTGCAGGCCCCACCACAACGAGCTTACGAACGTCCAAAGCAGTGCGCTTATGAATTGCCCAATAGCGGTGGAGTTGCAAACGCCAATGCTGAATCGCAGCAGACTTAGGCTAAACGAGAGCCTGTTCACCCTGTAGGGAACACCTCTCGTTCCTATTGACACTTTGTCGCATAATGGCTATTACGATGTTTTTGGAGTGCTCTAGACGACCCTCTAATCGTACTAGAGCCTTTTTATTGGCACTTGTTACTTTTTAATGAGTAAGCATACTATATTTTACTCATGCTTGATGATTGCATACCTTGTTTGCATATCCCTCTATGTATCACGCTTAACTGTTGCGCTTAGGCGTGAGTTTTATCCTGCTGTTTTTTGGGGGCTTACTTGCTGTTTTATTCTTGTGGTTAATTTGCTTTTGATCATTTGGTCTAAAAGTATTTTCCACTATCACGCTATCGCTCAATCGTTGAGTATCGCTTTACAAAATACCAATAGCGACTGTTTTGGGCTCATATGGTTCTTGTTGAATGATAGATGGTAAAAATAGAGACAGCGTTGTCGTTGACGCTTTGTCACGTAGTGCGATCACGTTGTGGCGGCTCGCCGATAGTGGGATCATGGATTAGATGGGTGTGGGAGCTTTGAGTGAGCAAGCTCGGGGGCATGCGTTTAAGCATAAACGTATCAACAGTCAAAAAGCGGACACCGTGCGATCGAGTGCATTGTGTCCGCTTTTTTGTACGTTCCGACCTTGTAAAATGCACAAGAGCCGTTTAGATATGCGTTCGATTATCAAGAGTAATAGGAAAAGCTAAGAGCAGGCTCATACGCTCCACGCACCAATTCTAGCCTGATGTCTTAGACCGAGACCATCGCTAAGCCGTACCATGATCCATTGCAATGCAATTGACTAATCGGCTTCAACTGATTGCTCATTTAGATTGTAACCCATTACTCATTTGCCTTGCAATCTAAAAGGCAAATGAGTTGCAATGTAAAAATAGATTAGGTTACAACCCATTTTTCACTTGCATTGCAATCCATTTTATGCTACCTTAGTAGACAGTGAGATCAAACTAGAGCCATTGACATCATTAATTACACGGAGGAAACACCATGAGAGCAACAATAACCCCATCAGCAGACTTGACTTTTACCCTACATCAACCCCCGCTACTTGCAGGGACAAGTGCCCCCTATGTTGCCAGCGTCAAGACCAGCACCACCTACAACGTTGAGGCCCTTGCCCAGCGCCTCGCCGACGAAGGTCACATCAATGCCTCTCTCTATCGGCTGATGCTCGCCGACTTAATCAACCTCATGCAAAAGCTCATCTCCCAAGGTCACCGCATTAATCTCGATGGTCTCATTCAGCTTTATCCTGTCATCAAAGGCCGCTTCGTCAATAGCGAAGACCAATTTGACCCCAAACGCCACCGTATCGTAATCGATGCACAGCAAACCCGTGCAAAAAATAGACAAATCACTGGCAGTGCGCACAATATCACCAATGCTAACACGCCAGTTGAAGCCCGCCAAGATCCCCTCGTCACCCGTATTACCCCCACCCACGCAGACGCTCCCAATACCATTGAGCCCGATGCCGAGATCCTCGTCCAGGGGCGCAACCTCACCCTATCCGAAGAGCACCCCGACACCTCCGTCGTCGTAGAACCAGCCGGCAGCAGCCCCATTCAAGCCACCGCCATTCAAACCCCATCGCCCCGCCACCTCCTCTTCACCATCCCCGGCCCCCTCCCCGATGGTCCTGGGGATCTCGTTTTACACCTCAACACCTGTGATCTCCGCCTCCCCATCAACATCAGCCGCCCGCAGGGGCTCGCCAGCTCGCCGCAACAAGCATCAGGCATTAAGTGGCTTAAATAAGCAGGGTGTGGGGCGGCAGCCTCCACCTAGTACTCGAACTCTAAACTCGAACTGACACTAGGAGGCGTAGCCTCCTCCCCCGCCTCTAGCTCCAAGCATTACGCTTGCGTTGCTCGCGAGACTGCCAGATGTGGAATGCGAGCACGGGTAGCGTGAGGCTCTCAGGCCCTTAAAGCCCCTAGGACCGTTACCCAACTCCCAAATCCTGCCAATCGTGTGGCAGGGATCAGTTGATGCCGCCTCCTGCGGCAGGACAGCTGCGTTTCTTGACTGTTGATGCGTTTATTCTTAACCGCATTCCCCTGAACGTACTACCCTCCACTGCGCTCGCACTGTACTAGACTACGACTCGCCTCTCTTGTCTTTTTGCGACTGGTGCCGCAAGGGTGGCCTATGGCCATGGGGCTGCCAGAGAAGAGGATCGTGTGTGACGCTAAGGGTGCTCGCATTCCCTTAATAAGCCTCGCAGGCATCGCTTCGCTAGCTCTGTGATGGGGCCATCCGGCGAAGATCGCCTCCCATCACATGTGTCAGACTGGCCCGAGCCATCGCCCTAGCTCTTAACTCGTTGACGGCGACACGATCGCCATTTTACCTACTAAAATAGAATTAGAGCCAAGAATGCCCCCCAAAGGTGTTTTTTTATACGTGGGAAGCCGATTAAAGGTTTGACAAAATACGCATTTTCTTATAATATATAATTAGTTTTTTAGGTAAGATTATCGACAGGCACAAATGAGTAAAGGGGACTCTAATGTCACATACAGATTTGAATGAAAGCATGAGTGAGCAACCGATCATTCCTGGGAAGCTCTCGGTTTGCATACGCACTCACAATGACCTCGTGCACTTAAAGCGAGCGATCCCGATGCTTTTTGCGCAAAAAGGCGTTGATTTTGAATTGGTTGTTTGTAATGACAATTCGACCGATGGTTCAACGGAGTACCTTGCGCAATTCCCTCAAGTCAAGTCGATTGTCCGTCCAACAGGAGCCTATAATCCCGCCAAGATGTTGAATTCGCTGATTAATCAGACCGATGGTGAGATTATCGTTTTCAACAATGGCGATGCCATTCCTCTTGATGAAAACTATCTTGCAACACTGACTGCGCCCTTTAAAGATCGACTCGTTTCAGCTGTATATGCTCGCCAATATCCTCGTGCCGATGCATCCGTGATGGTGCGCAAAGACTATGATTTTGCCTTTGGCGACAAGCCCGCAACTCGCTTACCTGGATTTTTTTCTCTCGTCGGATCGGCGATTCGTCGTAGTTCATGGGAGGCCAATCCCTTTGATCAAGCATACCAGTACTCAGAGGATGTGGCGTGGACGCGATTGGCGCAAATGCGCGGTGAGGGGGTTTGCTATGTGCCAGAGGCGCACATTGAGCATTCTCATGAATATAATCCCACAGAGCTGAAGAAACGTTTTTATGGGGATGGTTACGCCAGTGCTCAATTGCTTGGGGAAGCTCCGAGCTACTTACATGCTTTTCTTGGGGCGTGCTTAGATTTCATGCGTGATTTGGTTTGGGGCCTCAAGCATCGTGAACTCTTGGCCATTTTGAAATCTTCCCTACTCTATCGACTAAGGCAGCGTTTGTCAACCGCCGCTGGCGGGCATGCTTTCTTGGAAAGGCTCGGTGACTAATGAAAATAGCACAAGTGATTCGGCGATTTGCCTTTGATGAATGGGGGGGCACGGAGACCGTCGTCTGGGAGACCACTCGGCACATGATTCAGTCACCCAAAGTCTCGACCGAAATTCTCGGCACGCAAGCCCTTGCACCCATTGCTTACGAAGTGCAGGATGATGTTAAGATTTTGCGATTTCCCTATTTTTACCCATCCTTCCCCTTGGCAGCGATTAGTCGACATGCATTAGATCGCAAGGGAGGGAATCCCTATGCGCCTAAATTACGCCGCTACTTAGAGGCTCAAGGCTTTGATATTGTCCATTCGCATGCAATGGCTCGCATGGCTCAGATGGCACTTGAAACGGCACACAAAAAAGGCATCCCCTGCGTCTTGTCTCTCCATGGAGGAGGTGTACATATTCCTAAGGCTGAGATCGATGCAATGATCAAGCCGATGCGTCACACCTTTAGTTACGGACGCATTTTCGATGAGATTTGTGGCTATCGTAAAGATCTTTTTGCTGCGATGGATGGGTTGATTTGTGTTGGAGGCAATGAATACGACACGTTAAAAGTGCAGTATCCCGATCAAAACATCATCTATTTGCCCAATGGTGTCGATTTATCATTCTTTAAAAAAGTAGATGCGTCAGAGTGCTCTCAAATAGCTCGAAGATATCATTTTGCCCCAGGAGATCGTATTTTGCTTTGTGTCGCACGTATCGATCGTCAAAAAAATCAGTTGATGACCATCAAGGCCTTTGCTAAATTACACGAACAAGACCCACACTTGCGCTTGGTTTTAGCAGGTCCGATCACGCAAAAGGACTACTTTCAAGAATTAGTCGTTTGCGCAGAGCAACTTGGCGTGTCGAGCCGTTTAACACTAACGGGGGCTCTCGGCTACAAATCGCCAGAGATCCGTGCTCTTTATCAAATGGCCGATGTCTTTCTTTTCCCCTCGATGCATGAGCCTTTTGGCATTTCCGTACTCGAAGCGTGGGCTGCGAGTATCCCAGTGATCTGCTCGGCAAATGGCGGCCTTAGGCAATTGGTCAAAGACCACGAGACTGCACTTGTGGTTTCTTCTGAGGATGAACATAGCCTCGTGGCAGCCTATCAAGAGCTTGTAACCTCACCAGCATTGCGCAACAAGCTGATTCAAACAGCTAACCTAGAGGTTCAAAAGTATAGCTGGGAATCAATCACAGATCGTCTTTTAGCGTTTTACCAACACACGATTGATCGATTTAATCATCGTCGTCAAACCCCTTAAAACGAAGTCTTCGATGTTAAAAACGCGCACCTTTATGTTTTCCTCTCACTTTGGGCTCATCACAACCCTGGGTTTCTTTTTGCGTGTATTGCTCTGTAGTAAGCGCCGTTTTTATCGAATTCTGAACATGGAGCGCTTATTTCGAGTCAAGCCTGACACGACAAAAGCATCCGCAGGTAAGCTATTTCACCCGCTCAGGCAGGTTCAATTTGATCAAATGGCACCCTGGGAGCAAGAGCTCACCTTGGCTAATGATACGGTGTATACCTATGGGCCACTTGAATTAAAACAGGTTAGGCATGACTACCTCTTTTACGTCAAGCTCTTACTCTGGCGCGTGTGGGTCTGCTCTCATGATTGGGTGATTTGTTCGCTAGATAAAATCTTAGTCTTGCTCGCGTTACTGGTGGCCTCGCCTATCCTATTGAGCGTAGTGCTATTGATTAAGCTGACCTCAAAAGGCCCCGTCTTTTTTAAGCAAGAGCGTATGGGGCAATTTGGGAAGCCTTTTCCATGCTACAAGTTTAGGACCATGATTGTGAATGCCGATCAGCTACATACGCAGATGATGGCAAAAAATGAATCAGCCGATGGGGTGATTTTTAAGATGAAAGACGACCCCCGCATCACATGGATCGGAAAGTATCTGCGTAAATTCTCTCTTGATGAGTTGCCTCAATTGATCAACATCTTAAAAAGTGAAATGGCGATCGTCGGTCCTCGTCCACCTTTGCGTAGCGAATACGAACTTTACTCACCTAGCGAACGCAAACGCTTGAATGTGCGCCCTGGTTTGACCTGTTTTTGGCAAATATCAGGCCGTAGTCTCATCCCCTTTAAGCAACAGGTTATTCTTGACCGTTACTATGTGCAGCAACGTGGCGTGTGGGTGAATTTACGAATCATTTTGAAGACGATCCCAGCAGTACTCCTTGGGAAGGGGGCCTACTAATGCGCAAATACTCAGCCATTTTACAAATGCAATCTCCTGAGTTTGACAGGGGGGTTCTCTCTTTCCCGCCCCAATATAGAAGCTTTTTCATGTTGCCAATTGTGAATAAGCCTGTTATCGGATATGTCTTAGATACTTTGCGATCAGTCAATATCGTCAAGATCTTGATTCTTTTACCTCGCGAGGATATGATGCTTCGTGCGTATTTGGCAAATCAAGTTGGCATTGACGTGCAAGTCATCATCACGAGTTACGAACCAGACATCGATCAGCTAATTAAACAATATGTGGGTATGCCAGTGGGGCCAGGTGCGTGCCTAGACTACCCTATCTCGATTGCAATGTCTCCCATCTTTCCTCGGTTGCGTGTTGGCTTACGAACGATCAATGCGTTTAATAAAAAGTTTATTCAATCCGACATTATTCGACTAGAGGAGTTTCACCCCTATGTCATCGACTCTCCATTTAACTTTGTTCAGCTCAACGACCGACTCCTTTTCTCCCAAAGATCTCACGTGCTGCCAAGCTATCGTACTGTTGATGGGATTTTACTTGGTGCCAGTGTTCACCTACCCCACAAGGCCTATATTAAAGGCCGTTCGCTTTTTAATTATGCGCTCAATCAGCTTGAGCATTATCGAGATGTGATGATTCGCAACAAATCCCATGGCATGCAACCACCGCCTTCAGCAGAGTCGTTATCCGTGGACACCACTGCAGAAGACGACCACCGCAGCCCCACCGCATCAAGACCGAAATCCCCCGCCCAATCGTTTGACCCCAATATCCTACACCTTGAAGCACCAACCGCAATTGGCGACTTCACCATGGTGGACAAATATGTCACTATTCGTAACTGCGTCATTGGCAACCATTGCGCCATTGGTAGAGGCTGCAATTTAACGCAATGCATTGTTTTGGATAATACCGTCATTGCGCCAGGCATTCGCATTGCTCGCCGTATTATTGCAGGCTCTCGTATTATCAACCCCGAGACTGGCAGCTATAAAGACGTGCCAACGTGGATCTCACATTCCCTTTAAAATTATGCAACCATTCATACGAACCCATCAAATAGCAACGCTCAGCAATAATCGCACTCTCGATCGCAAACTCGACGAGGTTCTCCTTGCGATTCGCGAAGCCATCGCCAGCTGGCCTGAGCCCCTCAAAAGTCAGCTGGTTTGCATTTGGTTAGGCGGAGGCTATGGCAGAGGAGAAGGGGGCTGCTTGCTCCTCGACAATGGCGATCCTGCGTTTTATAACGACCTTGACTTCTTTGTTTTTTCGCATCAGCTAACGCAACCAATCAAGCTCGATATCATCACACGCCTTGCCGCAATTGCCCATGAATGGTCTGACAAGCTGAGCATTAGCGTCGATTTTAATCCACCTCAGACGCTCGCCACGCTCAAACGTAACCGCACCACGCTCATGTTTCAAGAGCTCCTCCATGGACACATCGTTGTTTGGGGAGACTCCGACCTGCCAATCCACCCTCTCGCAGAAGAGCAAATCCCCCTATCTGAAGCACTCCGCCTCATGCTTAACCGCGGCACTGGGCTTCTGCTTGCAGAATGCCAGTTGCGCAGCGAAACACCCGATGTAGAGTTTATCGTGCGCAATCTTAATAAGGCCATTCTCGGCATGGCTGATGCGTGGCTAATTGCTGTCCGCCAGTATCATTGGACGATTCAAGCACGACAAGCGACTTTATTTCCTGGACCATTCTCAAAAGACTTGCAAAAACTGTACACAGTTGCCCTCACCCAAAAGGCAACCCCAGTCATCGACCCCAGCATGGCCACGATTGAGCGCCTAGACCAGCTCAAAAACCTTTGGTCGAGCATGCTACGACTCATGCTTCAGATGCCTCGCCAAACGAGTCAACCCGAGCCCTACTTTAAGCGATCAATCTATAACGTGCTACGAATTGTTATTCACAATAAAACCCTCAGTCTGTCAGGTCGCTCGCCTCTGAAAATTGCCTTAGAGGCCCTCCAGATTCTACTACAAGCAAAAGCCCCCCTAACCAATCAATCGTCATGCGTTACAAAGTACATCGCCTGGTGGCAACGATTCAACTAAGAGAGCCTTTATGGAAACCCCCTTTAACAACAATCAAACTGCACCACTCGCAAACCCCGTCTCTGCAAGCAAAAGCTCACCACAAGAAGCCAATGCTCGAGCTTTGTCTTCAGAGAAGCTCCTTGAGCTCTCTTTCAAGCTCACCTTGGGAACGCTCAAACGCTTTCGTATTCTGATTGCAATCACGCTTATTATTGCGGCTATTGTCGCTGTCAAAGGCTATACCTGGGCAACTCGTAATAAGCCCATCTACTCAACTCAATCGAGCCTCCTCTACGCTCCTTCACATGAATACATTCGCTCGGCACCCTTATCGAACTCTGCTGTTATTTCCCTAATCAAAAGTATTCCTCTCAATACGATTACCCATGACATTGACCCTGATATGAAGCCCTACTTCACCAAGGTTGATGTCAAGCAAGTGCGTGGGCGACCTGACATTATCACGATTACGATCAACTCTAAATACGATGCTTATATTTATGATATCGCCACTGCGTATACCTACATGGCAATCGAAATATTTACCGAGTATTGGGAAAAACAAATCTCCTCTTGGGAGGCCATTTACGCCGACCAAAGGCCTAAGGTTATGAAAGAGCTCGACGTTGAAAACGAAAAGATCTCAGCACTCATGCGCCAAACCTTCTTTGTGACACCTACCGACCGCATCACCCAAATCCAGCAACAAATTGCCAAACATGATGAACAAGCCGACCTCCTGCGCACCACATTGAGCAAGGAAAAGATTCGCCTTGCCCAACTTGATGCAATCTTAGCTCGTCCAGAATTTAAATCGGTAGACCACATCAAGCGTCTCCAACTGCTGCAAGCATCCTTAGATGAGGCCGATGAAGAGATCCGGGTCTATGAACAAAAGTATACTCCCAAAAATCCTAAACTCAAGATGTCATTAGAGCGTCGAGAGAGCATCAACAAAGAGCTTGATTCCTTTAAGAAGATGCTCAATCTCGATAAAATCGACCCATCCTTACCCGATCGACTGGCACAGGCTGTCGTCGAAAAAGGTGCCCTTGATGTGACTATTCGTGAAAAGGAACTCGACCTTGAAGCTCACGAGGCGATTATACAAAAGCAGCAAAAGGAAATCAATCGTCTTTCGCATCTTGACGAACAATACAGCGAGTATATGAAAAATCGAGAGAGACTCATGGCTCAGCTTAGAGATCTTGATCAACACTTACAAGACATGCACTCTGCGCGTGTCTCTTGTCAGCACGCCTTACAAGTTCTCTCTCCATCTAGCCGGGTTGAGGTAGACAAGTTACTGGGCGGTAAGGGGATTGCCCTGATCAGCGTCGCAACTCTTGTGGCAACAAGTGGTGTGTGTGTCTTTATCTTGCTTTGCTATGCCTTCTTTGGACGGGTGCGTTCTCGTCGCGAGATTCATTTGCTAACTGGAATCCCAGGATTCATTCGTATTCCAAACCTCAGTGCTAATTCAGAGATTTTGACAAATACCAGTATCTTAGTCAACTTGCGTCTAGAGGAGTCCTTACCCAAAAAGTCCATTTCACTCTTTCTTCCCATGGCGCGCTATGGCATCTTCACCCCACATCCTTATGCGAGTATGTTAAACTTAGCCAAGCGATCATTTGTGTTTATTAGACTCGATCGCCACTCAAAATCGCCAACTTGGTTACCGCCTACGCAAGGATTTAACGCACTGCGTCTCGACTCACAAAGCCATGCGACTTTTGATATCATGCGTAAAGATTTCATCCTCCCGAGCCGTTTGGAGCAACTGGTGCGAGACATCAAAAAGTTACACGAAACTTATGACATGGTGATCTTGTACGTCTCACATCCCGTTTATGGTAAGGAGCCTTTCTTATCGCAACTTAAGCACTATGTAACCACGATCTTTACTATCTGCAGATGGTCTAAGACACCATTTAGCGCGCTACGGCACCTAAGGTTCACTTATCCCTTTAATCAAGAGACCCCCGTTTATTCTGTGATCGATGGTGTCCCACAGGCGGACTTTGAACAAGCCTACTCAAAGGAATATATGAAATCATTAAAAAAGCCTATGGGGGCACACAAATGAAGTATTTTATTCACATCTTTAGTATCTGCATGCTCATGACTTTGACTGGGTGTCATTCTTTACACAATTATAATAGTGAGCTTGAGAAATACCCAGAAGTTGAAGATCTTGATGCAGAAGGCATCGTGGTGTCGTCCATGACACCCGAGGAGATCAAAGCGCGCGATGATGAGCTGCGCAAAGTGCAAAATGCAGACTACCCCCCCTATCGCATTGACTCTGGCGACCTCTTGCGCTTAGTCGTCTATAACCATGAGGATCTCAATGCGGAAATCCTTGTGACACCAGATGGCTATGTAGGGATTCCCTTTGTGGGGCAAATTAAGATTCAGGGAAAAACGCTGCCACAAGCTGTTGAGGTGATTACCAATGGCTTAACACCCTATCTCAAAAACTTTGTCGTTGGATTGGCCCCTGTGGCAACCCCCTCTCAGTTGGCGACAATCGGTGGTTGTGTCACACACCCTGGACGCTACGAGGCACGCTCGAATATTCGCTTGGGGGATCTCTTTTCAATGGCAGGTAGCGGTCGCACACAACTCTTTAATGGGCAAGAGGTGGACATGGCAGACCTGCAAAACGCTGTCTTTTTACGCGATGGCAAAGCCTTGCCCATCGACTTTGAAGCCGCCCTTGTACGTGGCGACAAGCTACACAATATCCCCATCTACAAAGGCGACTACGTCTATATCCCCTCGCGCACCGATGCCATGGTCTCCGTCTTTGGTGCTGTGGGGAGCCCTCGTTATTTGACGTGGAATCCCAAGATGCGCTTCCTTGATGCGCTTGCCAACTCGGGTGGATTGGCACCCGAGTATTGGCGCTACGGGATTATCATTCGTGGAGGCATCGCTAATCCCGTCTACTATCGAGTCAATATTGACGAGGTTCTTGCTGGCATCAAGCAAAACCCCTTACTTAAAACGGGCGACATGGTGTACATTCCGATGGATGGTATCTCCTATTACAATGCCTTTATCCGCAAGCTACTCCCAACAGGAGCTTTGTACAATATGTCGGTCAGCCCAATCACGACACGTAATGCGTTAGAAAGCAACTAATAATCAGTTAAAATGAAGTATCTCATCTTTTTCATGTGCTTAATTGGCACGATCCCTGGAGGATACATTTTATCCATCAGTGATCGGCTCAGAAAAATGGCGCTCTTTTTAATTCCTGTGAGCATGTCTGCTTGGAATGAGTCCGCCATCAACTTCTTTTCGCATGAAAAATACCGTGGCTCAGCAAGAGGCATGGAGATATCATTAACGTTTTTGATTATTTTCACTATTCTCATCAGTCGAATCATTCGAAAAAAGTCCTTTAGATGGATGATGCCGGGTTGGTGGAGCTATGTCATTTACTTTATTATCTCAGCGACAACCTTGCTATGGGCGACCAACCCACTCATCGGCTGGTTTGAAGTCTGGAAAATGATCTTAATCGGCATGACATTTATTGTAGTCGCATCTGAAATCATGGATGATGGCGATGTCTACCCCATCTTACTTGGATTTATAACCCTTATTTACATTGCGGCATTTGTAGCAATCTATGATCGCTATATTTGTGGCGTACACCAAGTCGAATCGATCTTTTCTCACCAAAACAGCTTTGCTATGTTCATGACGTTTATTGCACCACTACTCTTTTTAGGATGGCTTAATGGTAAAGATCAATGGTTCTCTTGGTTTTCTGGAGGAGGCTTTTTATGTGCGAGCCTCTGTGTCTTTTTCTCACTGAGTCGCGGAGCGTTGGCATGCTTACCTCTTGGATGTGCCTTTACTGCTCCGGCAATTATCTTTACCAAATGGTCTTTAAGAAAATATATCATCACCACTTTTCTCTTAATTTTGGCTGTTGTGGCGCTTTTCTTAGCCGCTCCTAGAATTCAGCGGCGTTTTGAAAAAGCGTCTAAAGCATCTGGCGACACGCGTGTGAAGTTGGCCAACATCGCTTTGATGATGACCCAAGAGCATCCTTTTGGCGTGGGGATTAATAATTGGGGATTAAATGTGTCTAATGACAATTATGCAGACATTAGAACAACTGGCGATCAACGATACACAGCCGTTGTTGAGACCTCTTATCTCCTTGTTATGGCCGAATGCGGGTATGTAGGATTAGGCGCATATCTTTTATTCTTAGGCACATTTTTAATCATTAATATACGATGTCTGTGGGCTTATTGGAAGACTCCCTATGACTTTATTCCGTGGGGACTCTTAGGAGGTTTGCTTGCGGTCTATTTGCAATCCATTCTCGAGTGGGTCTTAAAGCAATCGATCAACTTGACACAACTGGTGATCTTTTGTGCGATTATTAGTAGTCTCTTAGCCTTACGACACAAAATCGTACGCCCAGTGGAGAATTAACATTATGGCATATGATCTATTCAAGAGATATTTCTACCGCTACCTTGCTCTACTCTTCACCCTACTTCTTTATGGATGTGGGAGCAGTCAGGTTGACGAGATTGCGTTGCATGAGCGTATCGACACGCGCGACTTACGCATTCATGTCCTTGATCGCCACCATTTAGTGGTGCAGGTTTCGCCGAGAGCGCTTGAAAACCGCCTCTTACTCAATCATCTTCTTACAGACGAAGTCTCCACAGCTAAGAATTGGAAGACCAAGAAGCTGCTTGCGACAGCATTTAACGAGATCGCCCTCCCCCTGCGTGCTCGGCTGAGTCAACTCGAATCCGGCACCCTTGCGCAGACCTCTGCCCAAGGAAGGAAGCAAACCATGACAATTTCTCGCCAAGGCTATTGGTTAAGTTGCCGTGGACGCAAACGTATCTTCTCCCCTCAAGAGCAAGGCACCTATCTATTTAAAGAAGCCAACATACTCTTTCACCTCTTTATCAAGCTCGATCAACCCCTTGAAAAGGGCACCTATACATTTACCTCCCCTATCACAGACGACTACACCTTTGCTTTCGATCCAGCAAACACCATCTCGCCCATCTTTAAAGTCGATCAAGTCGGCTACCACCCCCAAGCAAAAACAAAACGCATCTACCTTGGCGCATGGTTAGGGACTCTCGGCCCCCTCGACCTCTTGGCGTATGACAGCAGACCATATACGATTCATGATGCCCATACAAATCAAATCGTTCATTCAGGACGTTTACAGCACGAAAACGACCATCGCGACAATAAAGGCACCCCCATCACGGGCGAAGATACGTTAATCGCAGACTTTTCTTCACTCGCAAAGGAGGGGATCTATTATTGCCAAGTGGCAGGCATTGGTCAAAGCGAACCCTTCGAGATCCGTCATGACGTAACAATCGATATGCTCTATCGACACATGCAGGGGTTAACCAGTTTGCGTTGCGGACAAAATTGCCATCAACAAGTCCATCTCGGCAACTTCCCGCCAGAGAGAGCCGTCTATGGTAACAAAGGCGCAAATCATGCTGGCTTCTTTACCCTTAAAGGTGACGCCATCAAAATGAGCACCTTTGATCTCATTCAAAGTCAGAGTCCACTCTGCAAAACTACCCGTATCGTTTATGGCGGGTGGCATGATGCCGCCGATTATGATCGGCGTGAGAGTCACTTGA
>CAYZIC010000039.1:0-19467 GCA_964478335.1 uncultured Lentisphaeraceae bacterium
CCGCCACACCAGCAACGCCCTTTAAGCCATCAATCCAATCTAAACGTATCATTACCATACTCCTTTTTAACGCATCACACGCATATGCGCCACTCACACACCTCGTTGATACGCCATGACTATAACACAACCCCAGCTACAAATGCAAGTATAATTCTCACTAGAAACGGCCTGATAAAGAGGTGGGGCGTGAGCGGTCTGGACACAAAAAAACCCCGGGGAAACTCGGTCCTCGGGGTTGATTCACTCGTTTAGGAGAGACTATTTCTTGTCGCAAGTCTTAGCCTTGTCGCAAGTCTTAGCCTTGTCGCAAGTCTTGGCCTTGGTGCAAGTCTTGGCCTTGGTGCAGGTCTTGTCCTTGGTGCAGCAAGCTTTTTGGGCGCATTCGGCCTTTTTGGGGCAAGCGCACTTGGCTTTGTCGCAGGTCTTGGCGACTTGACTGGTCTTAGCCTTGTCGCAAGTCTTGCCGCCAGTGAGGGGGCAGGTGCTTGCTGCGAAAACAGTCACGGTGCAGGCAAGGGCGATAACGGTTAGGATCTTTTTCATAATTATTTTCCTTTATTACTACATGATACACTTTGTATCAAACGAGGAGCAGTATAGTGGAAACGATCCATTCTGTCAAGCGGCATTTTAGACTTTTTACACTTTATTTTTTGACAGGGGTTCGCAAAAGCCACAGGGTGAGCGCATTGCCGATGAGCAATGCAGGGAGGGCGACTCTGACAAAGGGATAGCCTGCAAGCATGAGAAAGGCTACACCGATAATAAGAGCGAGGCTACAAAAAATGCCACCGAGACGTTTGCCGAGCAGGAGGAGTTGGGCAACGGCGAGAGAGTCGGATTGATCGATGGTTTGGGTCTTGCGGTAGAGACCTGTTGCCATGACAAGCAGTGTGGCTACGAGACCAACCATGGCGATGAGTGCGGGCCAATTAGCGGTCGAAATGGTGTAGTAGACGATAAAGACAAAGATCAGTATCGCGGGGGTCATGCGCAGGGCATTGCGCTTGAAAAATGAGGGTTGCTTCATAATAATCAACTCATAAATGTAAATAGAGGCAATCAGCCCCCAAAAAGGCACTGCGACCATTCTAAAAGGCCGCAGGCCGTTCCAAAAGGAAGCGCTGCGACCATTCTGCGAGGCGCAACCTCGCCCTAGCAGACGCCGCGCTTGCTGGTGCGGTAAAATTCGCAGAGGGTGGCGACCTCGGGGAGCTCGACGACTTCATAGCTGATGCGCTCGAGGGCTTGGGTGCGGTTGAGGCCGTCGCGATAGAGGATGCGGTAGGCCTCTTTGAGTGCGGATCGGACTTCTTGGGTGAAGCCGCGACGTTGGAGACCGACGACATTGGGTCCACGGACGGCGATGGTGTCGCGGCCTTCGGTGATCATATAGGGAGGTGCGTCTTGCTTGATCAAGGAGGCTCCACCAATCATAGCGTGGGTGCCGACGCGGGTAAATTGGTGCACGCCTGACATGCCGCCAATGATGGCGTAGTCGTCGACTTGGACTTCCCCTGCAAGCTGCACGCTATTGGACATGATAATGTGGTTGCCTAGGCGGCAGCCGTGGGCGACGTGGCAGTAGGCCATAATGAGGTTGTCATTGCCAATGATGGTCTTTTCACCATCTTTGGTGCCAAGGTGGAAAGTTGAGAATTCGCGGAGGGTATTGCGGTCACCGATTTCAAGATAGGTGATACCGCCGTCATATTTGAGGTCTTGGGTTTGCATACCGACGCAGGCAAAGGGAAAGATCTTGCAGTCTTTACCAATGGTGGTGTGACCGTCGACATAGGCGTGCTCTTGAATAATGGTACCTGCGCCGATTTTGACATTGGGGCCGACGTGAGCGTAGGCCTCTACGATGGCGGTCTCATCGATTTGTGCGGTTGCTGCAACGATGGCGGTAGGGTGAATATTGGACATAGTAGGTCTCCTCTCAGGTTTGAGATGTTACTGTTTTTGATTTAAAAGGTAAGTGGCCGTACCCAAGCAGAGGGCTACGGGGATCCAGACAATGAGATAAGCATGAGCAGCGGGGACATCTGCGAGACTCTCTGCAAGCAAAAGGAATAGGAAAAATGACACCCCAAAGATGAGGCTAAACATCATGCCTCGACTATTCTCCTTGCGCACGCCTTGGATGCCTAATGGGATGGCGACGAGGACAAAGCAAAATGAGGAGAGAGCCCAGACGATGCGGTTATTGAGGATGAAGCGTGCTTCGGCGAGGTTACGTAGACGGGCCTTTTCGGAGAGTCCGGTGGTGGGATTTTTGAGGCTGTCGATGAGATCAAGAATCTCGAAGAAGTAGAAGTCTTTTTCCTTGCGCTTGTATTTCTTGGTGCGGCCGAGGGCTCCTTCGTAGCGGTAAGACAAGGTCTCCATGCTGGCGGTGCCTTTGACACCTTTTGCGGGGGGAGTAATGCGCGCATTGGTGAGATTAAAGATAAGGTCGGTACCATCGGCGACGACAACGGCTTTGTCGGCTTGGACTTCGCGTAGATCGTTGTCTCGGCGGTCAATGGCCAATACGTCAAAAAGCACATCGCCATCTTTGCGACTGCAGTAAACCGAAAAATCATCGACTTCGTTGACAAATCGTCCTGGCTCGAGGGCGTGCACGCCGAGGTCGAGGGCGAGGCGGTTGGAGATCGTGCGGCGAATGTAGTGGCCTCGGGGCATGACTTCATTTTGAATAAAAAAACCAAGAATCGTACAGAGGATACTGATAATCAGAGGCCAGCGCATGATGCGGCTAAAACTCACGCCACAGGCGCGCATGGCTGAAATCTCATTGTCTGCAGACATACGGTTAAAGACGAGCAACGCACTGACAAGCAGTGAGAGGGGGATGGTAAAGCCGATGACCTCTGGTAGAGAGGCGAGCAAAAATTGACCAATGATAGAAAAGGAGGCACCTTGTGTCAAAAAAGTGATCACTCGAAAGAGAAATCCAACCGACAGGACAAAGGTCAAAACCATGCCGGTCAGGGCAAAAGCTGTCAAGTAGGATTTGAGGATGTATCGGGATAAGATTTTCATAATCGTCTCACTACTTTGTCGGTGAGGGGTTGAGCACATAGACCATTGCATCTGGACCAACTTGGCCTTGTGCGTGAAGCTGAGCAACGGGGAGTCCGAGGTCAATAAAGTATTCGACCAAGCGCATGGCGCGAGCATGTGCGAGCGTCTCATCTAGCCCATGTGCGACAAAGGTCACCTCTTGTCCTGCGTCAGTCGCGTGGAGGAGTGCATCGTAGTGGGCATCGAGCGCATCGTATTGCTCGGGGGAGAGGATCGCTAAGCCAGGTCTAAAGGTCATGTCGATCGGTATACCTGGAGATTGATTCAAATCGATGTCAGACTCTTTGTCTGCGGGGAAATGATACATGACTCCGATGCTCACTTGACGTGGACTGTCGTCGACTCCGTCCATGGCGCACAGTTGCACGGCCTCTAGCCTGATAGACCAGTTGTCTGAGAAGTGCCACGCATAACCTAAGCCGATGCGCGCAAAAAGTCCCTCTTGTGTGGCTTGATCGTGGTTGCTGTAGTGATAACCGAGGCCTAAAATCCCATACCAATCATGTGCGGTAAACCGAGACAGGTGCCAGTGGCTATCAAGGGCAAGCCCTAAAAGGGAATCAGTCTTGACGTCGTCGACCCAGTAAATCTGGGCCTCGAGGCTAAGCGGGCTATCGGGCAGATCATACCCGTAGCCCAAACTCAACACGGGGGCGGAGTCACCATCGAGACGACTGCCCACGTGTGTCGTGAGATAAGTCGATGCCCACGTGTCACTCATGCTGCACAGTGCAATCACTGTGCAGGCGATCGGCAAAAGGTGCGATCGGATCAATCGCTCTGCCAGGGAGGCTCTCACGTGGGCTCGACTCTGCTCGTGATGGGGTTTAGTTCATCAAGCTATGGATCGGTGCTGGGATGCGACCGCCATGAGCGATGAAGTCCTCTTGACCATCAGGGCATTGAGGTGCGGTAATGGTGCCCGCACCAAAAAGACCGCCGTAGTCGAAGTAATCACCGACCTTAGCGCCTGGCACAGGGATAATGCGCACGCCAGTGGTCTTACGAGCACTGACACCGATGGCGCATTCGTCCAAGATAATACCGGCGATGGTGGAGGCCTTAGTGTCGCCAGGGATCATGATCATATCAAGACCCACGGAGCAGACTGCGGTCATCGCTTCGAGCTTTTCGAGGGTGAGGGTGCCATTGGTTACTGCCATTTCCAGAGTGTGGTCTTCCATCACAGGGATGAATGCACCCGAGAGGCCGCCAACGGAGCTAGAGGCGAATGAACCGCCCTTTTTGACAGCGTCATTAAGCATCATCACCGCAGCTGTGGTACCAGGAGCGCCGACCTTTTTAATACCCATTGCTTGGTAGATTTCACCGACAGAGTCGCCAACTTTGGGCGTAGGTGCAAGCGAAAGGTCCAAGACACCAAAGGGCACGCCCAATTCCTTAGCGACGTGACGGCCGATCAATTCACCTGTACGGGTCACGCGGTAGGTGGTGTGCTTGATTTCTTCGGCGATTTCATTGAGGGTGACAGCGGGGTTGGCTGCGACGAGCTTTTCGACAGCGCGCTTAACCACACCAGGACCAGAAACGCCCACGTTGATCACGCATTCAGGCTCGCCTGCACCGAGCAAAGCACCTGCCATGAAGGGGTTGTCTTCGGGGATATTGGCAAAAACGACGATCTTAGCGCAACCGAAACCATCGACATCCTTGGTTGCTTCGGCGGTTTCGAGCATCTTTTGTGCGACGAGCTTGACGGCATCGACGTTGATACCAGCACGGGTAGTGCCGACGTTGATCGATGAGCAGACGTGGCTGGTCTCGGCCAAGGCGCGAGGCCAGGATTCGATCAAGACGCGTTCGCCAGGAGTCATCCCCTTGTGGACGAGTGCCGAGTAACCACCGAGGATGTCGATTTTGACAGCTTCAGCAGCGCGGTCAAGTGCTTTGCAGAGCTCAACAGCGGTGTCAACTGTGTGGCCTTCGAGGAGGTGGGATGCGGGGGAAATCGCAATACGCTTATTGACAATTGGCACGCCGTAGAGGGTGCTGGCGTTGTTGCAGATTTCGACGAGCTTGCCAGCCTTGTCGAGGATGCGATCATAGACAGCTTGAACCATCTTGACAGGGTCGGGATTAGCGCAGCTAAAGAGGTTGATGCCCAG
This sequence comes from uncultured Lentisphaeraceae bacterium, assembly GCA_964478335.1. Taxonomy (GTDB): domain Bacteria; phylum Verrucomicrobiota; class Kiritimatiellia; order RFP12; family DVOR01; genus CAYZIC01. The sequence continues at coordinate 5,220 of CAYZIC010000039.1, forward strand.
GGTGCACGTACGCACGTCGAGGTTTTCCTCGTGGATCATTCTTAAGGTAGAAAGGACCGATTGATTCGTCAACATAATGTCTCCTTAGACTAAGATAGAGTTGATGGGGGCGACTTCGCTGGTCGCACGGAAGATGTTTTCGTGGCAAATCTGGCTAGTAAAGCCGACCTTGGCCATGACATCACGGAATCCTTCTTGCACGGCCTTGAGGTCATGGGCAGGGTTCTTAAAGGTGATGTAAGCCAAGTGAATGACTTTCGGGCCCTCAAACATCGTAGACCAGTCCTCGATATTGATCTCATTATCAGCCATAAAGGCGCTGATTGCAAGCATCATGCCAGGGCGGTCTTCGCCGCTAGCAATCGCAACATAGCGGTGAGCGTTAGTACAAGTGGCGTTTTTGATCTTGTCGGGGTCGACCATAATCGAGATCACGGCACCTTCGGGCAAGACTTTGAGGAGACCCTCGTGCAGAGGTGCCTCGACGGAGGTGGCGTGTTCGGTCACAAAGACGAGGTTAAAGAATCCAGACACGATGGTTTGGCGCATTTGGGTGATGTTGCCCTGCAAGTCAAAAACAGTCTGGGCAATGTCACGCGTCAGACCAACGCGATCTGGCGTGATAACGGATACGAGATAACTAGAGGCCATAATAATGATTCCCTTAATTGTGTGTATAACGATCGTAATTAACGAACTTGAGCTGGGCGGATACGTGCATGGCGATAGGTGTATTTAGCCTTGCCATAGAGCTCCATCCCAGCAAATGGGGTATTGATCGACTTGGAAACCAACTGTGCTGGATCAACGGTCCATGGGGTCTCAAAGTCAAAGATGGTAAATTCGGCGCGGGTGCCGGGTTCTAAAGTGGGGATCGGCTTGTGGATCAAGCGATTGGGGTGAATGACCCAATGGGCGGCCCATTGCAACGGGCTCATGCCGCATTCGCGCACCATGACCGTCCAAGTCACGCCAGCGGCGGTTTCGGAGCCGATCACGCCAAATGGTGCCAGCTTAAAGCCGCGTGCCTTGGCTTCGCGCAAATGGGGCGCATGGTCGGTGGCAAAGATCGAAAGCGTGCCGTCTAAGACTCCCTGACGCAAAGCCGCCACGTCCTCGTGGCTGCCAAGCGGGGGATTCATGCGATAGTTGCCGTCGTCCTCGGGAATATCCTCGACAGAGAGCGCCAAATGGTGTGGGGTGGCTTCGCCAGTCACGGGGAGACCTTCGGCCTGCGCTTCGCGAATGAGTGCCACGGTACCGGCACACGAAATATGCTGAATGTGCAGCGCACAGCCAGTCTTGCGGCAGAGAGCAATGTCCGCACGCACGGCCTCGATTTCGGCTTCTGGAGGAAAGATCGCCAAGCCCTTATTGCGAGCCCATTCGCAATCACGAACGATACCCCCTTTGGCCAAACCTGGTACCACTGCATGGTCCATGACACAGCGGTCGAGTGCTTTAGCGCGCGTCATGACCTCCTCCATCACGGGCGATTCACTGATCATGGCACCATCATCAGTAAAGGCACTCGCACCAGATGCGGCAAGCAATTCCAAATCTGCCACAAAGCGACCAGCGCGACCAATCGTCGCACACGCTGATGGATAAATAGAAACCGCATAGTGGCCTTGCACTTGCGGACGCAAAATAACGGGAGAGTCGGTCGCAGGATTCGTATTGGGCATCGTCACGACGCGCGTAAAACCACCATTGGCCGACGAGCTCGCACCACTGCTCAAATCCTCAGCCTCAGTCATCCCAGGCTCACGATAATGCACATGCACATCGCAAAGCCCTGGCGTAATCGTCAAATCGGGTTCATCAATCACGACTAAGCGCTTCTTGGGGGGCAGCTTTGCTGGTACGGGGGCCAATTGACCTTTTTCATCGACATAGATTGCGCCAATTTCATCGCGGCCTGTCGACGGATCAATCAGGCGTGCACGAGGGATATAGAGCGCATAGGGGGTTGAGGGAATATCCATCACGACTCCTTGTGTAAAGTGGGCAGCGCGCATCGCTGCGCGCTGCTAGGTGAGTCTTAAGCCAAACGCTCCAAAGACTCGGTGTAAATCTTCGCCACGAGCTCGCGTGTTGCCTCAACAGGCGACACGGAGAGCAAGACGGGCAAAGAGGGCGTGGTAAAGGTCAAATCAGTCAACATATCGATCTGATCAGCCGTGTAGCCTTCGTCCAAGAGCTTGCGGTCTGCACCCATATCAAAGAGCCACTGCTCGACAGCCTTTGCAACCTTGTCTGCTTCGCATTCGCAACCAGTCAAGCCAGGCACGATAGGTGCCAAAATGTCAGCCAAGACAGCACTTGATGCTGGGTAGATCGCCTTGATCACAGCGGGCAAAAGCATTGCCAAGCCCAAGCCATGGGTCAAATTAGGCACCACCGCGCTCAAAGGATGCTCGAGGGCGTGAGTCAAGTGCAAGAAACCGTTGTCAAAGGAAGAGCCTCCCAACAATGCAGCATAAGCCAAGTTGTAGCGCGCCTCGAGGTTTTGAGGATCGAGCAATGCCAAAGGCAAATACTTCGCAACCAAGACGATCACTTCGCGAGCCATCGTGATTGCCAAGGGGTTGGTAATCGTCGTGGTGGCAGCTTCTACCACGTGGTTGACTGCGTCAATCGAGGTGTAGAGGATGTGCTTAGGAGGCAAGGTCTGCATCAATTGAGGATCATCGATCGACCACGTCGGGTAGATGCATTCGTAAGCAATTGCGGGCTTAAAGTTTTGGCTCAAGATCGTTGCCACGGCCACGCGGTTTGCTTCAGTACCCGTACCGTGAGTCAAGTTGATTGCCACGATCGGTGCTGCCTTAGCTGGGGTGAATTCATAACGATAGAGCTGCTCTGCGGTATACTCGGGGTATTCCATCATGATTGCTACGCTCTTAGCGGTATCGATTGGGCTACCACCACCCATACCAATGACAGCCTTTGCACCAAAGTCCTTAGCCATCTTGGTCGCTTCATCGATGCCATCGGTCGTCGGATTAGGGGTAACCTTGTCATAATGCACAAAATCAACACCACCAGCCTTCAAACCAGCCACGGTCGGTTCCCAAGCACCTGAAGCCTTGTAAGCACCACCAGTCGTGATCACGATCACCTTGTCAATGCCACGGCCTTTCATCTCAGTAGCGATGTCGGTCATCTTTTGGATCGCACCGCAACCAAAGTAAACCAGCGAACGCAAACGCAATTCCTGCACCTTGTTGATATCGACATATTTCTCAAACATTGCTAGATTCCTTTTTATAGTGTGAATAATCAGTTGATTCAGCAAGCAAGCATCACTATGCGATGCCACTTCCTGATTTGTTGAGAGTAATCTATCAAAAAAGCGGCAAAAAGTCAAGACAAACCCCTCTAATTAGCCAAAAATCGTATTGCGTCCGTGTTGCGTCACTTAAATGACCCGTAATAGAGAGAGAACACACTAAACAAACCTTACCTGACCTCGATTTGAGAGCCAGCTGACCTTTGACCCGCCCCTTAGGTAATCCCTCAAACCAGACCCCCCCCACTAAAATAGTACAAGAGACAGTCTTAATTGACACCACCTCCAGGCAGGATTGCGACGAGCTTTTGTCCCCCCAGCCCTCCTCGGAGCAGAACCACCTCCCCTAACCAATTTTTGCGCACATTATGTGCGCTATCGGGGGTCCCCCTATGACAGGTCGACACCGTGCTAGGCCAGCTTAAGGGGCTACGGGGAGCGGTGGGAGCGAAACGAGCGAGCAAAGGAGCGTAGCGACTGTAGTGGCGAGATTGAGACTTAGTCAAGTGCGCAGCACTTGAGCGACCGAGCCGCAGGCGGGCGAGCTTGCAAGCCCTAAAGTGAGCAATAAAAAAAGCTCCGCAGTTAAGCGGAGCTTTTTTATTGCAACCTGGCAGTCTGCCTTATTCGTCTTCTGCAGCGAGGGCTGCTTCGACATCGTCGGACATATCCATGGTGGTGTAGACGTTTTGTACGTCTTCGTTGTCTTCGAGAGCGTCAACGAATTTCATGACGGACTTGGCGACGTTGACTTCTGAGACAGGAGTAGTTGCCATAGGGAGCAACTTCACGCCAGAATTTTCTTCGTCAAAAGCGATACCTGCAGCGGTCAAAGCATCGACCACTTCGTTGTATGCGCCAGTAGAGGTAAGGACTTCGAAGCCGTCTTCATCTGCCAACACATCGTCAGCGCCAGCATCGAGAGCGGTCATCATGACATCGTCTTCTTCGAGCTCGCCCTTGGCGATCAAGATTTGCCCCTTACGCTCAAAGTTACGAGACACGGAGCCAGGTTGTGCCAATTCTGAGCCGTTCTTCTTGAAGATGTTGCGGATTTCTGCGGCTGCGCGATTCTTGTTGTCAGTCAAAACTTGGACAACGATACCGACAGCGCCAGCGCCGTAGCCTTCGTAAGTGATTTCTTCGAGGACTTCTGCTTGGAGCTCACCAGTACCCTTTTTGATAGCGCGCTCGATGTTGTCCTTAGGCATATTGATGCTCTTAGCCTTAGCGATCAAGTTACGCAAGCCAGGGTTTTGATTGGGGTCACCGCTGCTCTTGGCAACGATCATGATTTCCTTGGCCAAACGGCTAAACATTTTACCGCGCTTAGCATCTGCTGCGCCTTTAGCGTGCTTAATCGTAGCCCATTTACTATGTCCACTCATCTTGAGGTATCCTTTCTTAGGGGTCGTGTCTTAACGGTTTAAAATACTATCTGACAGTGCCGAGGCCTTCTGTCATGTCTTCTCCCAGCATATTGCTGGCGGTGTCGGGTTCGCAAGCTTGCACCCAGCCATTTTCAAAGCCGAGTGATTCGATTGCGTCTGTGATGATTTGGTAATCATCAGGTCGGATGGTACGATCCCATCCTGGGGTTTCAAGTGCCTGATGCACAGGCATATACTGCGCCATTACACTGATGGCTATGTCGGTGCCAATGGTCTGCTTGAGCCATTTGAGGTTGTCAACGACTTCCTCTTCTTTACCTGGCAGTGCGAGCATACGGCAAATGATTCCGCGTTGAGCAATACCATCGTCGTCACACTGCAACGAACCTAACCGATTCCACAGATATACGATCGATTCGCGAGCCGATTCAATGTAGCCATTAACCCTCGAACCTTGCCAAGCAGTCTGTGCTTTAGCATAGCGTAAGTCGATCAACGCGACATCCATCAAGTCTGAATAATCGGTCAAAGTCCTAATATGCTCAAAACCAGACGTATTATACACAATTGGCAAATAAATGCCAGCACTAATTAGTGGTTTTAGTGCTTTTTTTACCTGTGGGAGCCATGGAGTCGGTGAAACGAGGTTCCAATTGTGACATTTTTGATCATAAAGTGTTTTAAAGATATCCGTAAGCTCCTCGATGGAGTAGTCATCTCCAGCGGCTCCGGAAGACCATTTATGATTCTGACAATAGATGCAGGCCATCGTGCAGTGAGAGAAAAACACCGTCCCGGAGCCATGCTCGCCTGTAATCGGGGGTTCTTCGCCAAAATGCGGTCCATAGCGAAAGATTCTGGGCGTAGCACCACTGCGGCAAAAGCCCTTTTCACCGGCAAGTCGATCCACATTGCACAGATGTGGGCAAAGCCGACAGTGTTGTAAATCACCGAGATCAAGTAGGTTTTCGTCCATCATTAAGCCTGAGTTTCTGGAGTTGAGGGAACAGTGGGGACAAGTTGATGTGCGCAAGCGATCGCATCATCGATATGTCCAAAGACATGGTCGTGGCCGATCTTGTCCAAGAATCCGCTGCGTTCCATCACGAGCATCGGCTGAGCACAAACGCCCGAGAGCAAGACCTGCACGCCGAGCTTTTGCGTGTGGGAGTGGACCTCTATCAGCGATTGCAAGGCCGTCGCATCAAGTGATACGACATGACGCATACGCAAAATCAGGATCTTAGGCTTGACACCATCAAGCGCAAGAATGGTGTCTTTAAACTTGTCAGCAGCGCCAAAGAAAAGCGTACCGTAGATTTCAAAGACCGTCACACCAGCGGGGATTTGGTGCTTGACGTGGTCAAAGTCATCGGGATGATCCATCATGGAGCTGGCATCAATCAGCGAGCGCGTCACATTCATCGCATGTGTCGATTGGCTCATACGACGGATAAAGAGAAAGGCCGCCAAGATAATGCCCGCTTGAATCGCCACCGTCAAGTCAATTAAAACCGTCAGCGTAAAGGTCGTCACCATCACAAAGACATCACTGCGCGTGCTACGAAACATCTGCTTAACCAAGCGCCACTCGGACATATTGTAGGCAACAATCGCCACCACACCAGCGAGCGTGGCCATCGGGATCATCGCGGCATACTGCCCTAAGCACAGCATGATCAGCAACAGCACCGCAGCATGCACCACGCCCGCAATCGGTGAAACGCCTCCATTCTTGATATTGGTTGCCGTTCGGGCGATTGCACCTGTCGCAGGGATACCACCAAAGAGCGGGGTCACGATATTGGCAATACCCTGGCCGATCAATTCGGTGTTGGAGTTGTGGCGTTTACCGGTCATACCATCGGCCACCACCGCTGAGAGCAGCGACTCAATACCCGCCAAAAGTGCAATCGTCATCGCCGTCGGGAAGAGCTCACGAATCACATCAAGACTCACAATCGGCAAGTGCGGCATCGGCAAGCTCATACCACCAGCCACATTGGGATAGAGTGAACCAATCGTCGCCACATCCACGCCTGCAAATTTGACAAAGAGCGTCGTCGAAACAATCGCCACAATCGACCCAGGGACACGTTGCGTCACCTTGCGCCAAAAGACCGAGATCAAGATCGTCGCCAAGCTAATCGCCACAGCCCATACATTTAAGTCAGTCGCATGGCAATAGGCCGAAACCTTGCCCACAAAGTCCCCTGGCAGCTTGACCCCATCAGCAAAGGTCAACCCAAGCAACGCCGGAATCTGCCCCGCAAAGATAATCAGCGCAATACCCGCAGTAAAGCCAACCGTCACAGGATACGGGATATACTTAATGATCGACCCCAAACCGCAGAGCCCCATGACCACCAGTATCACACCAGCAATCAACGTAGCAACAATCAGACCTTCGACACCAAATTGCTGCACCACGCCATAGATAATGACAATAAAGGCACCCGTCGGACCACCGATCTGCACACGACATCCACCGCAAACCGAGATCAAGACACCCGCCACGACCGCCGTCACCAAACCCGCCTGTGGAGAAACCCCCGACGCAATCGCAAACGCAATCGCCAATGGCAACGCCACAACCGCCACAATAATACCCGCAATCACATCGGCCGTCAGCTTGCTCAGCGTATACCCCTCGACAAAGCTCGTCACGATCGCAGGGTTGAAGCGCTCTTTCACGACGGGCGCAAAGGCCCTAAGCGCGCGGCCGAGGCGGCGGAGCGGACTCTGAGACGGGCAGGATTCGGGGGGGGGAGTATTAGTAGCGGTTTCTTGGGACATATCTTTCATTAAGGCCTCTCTCGTCTAGGCTTCAGAATGTGCGGAGTCTAGGCATTTTATCTATCTTGTAATGGAAACGACTGCCACGAGAGTGGCAGTCGTTAACTGTTATCGGGTATTGATTATTGATCCTGCAAGAGGATCTGCGTCAGACCAGCAGTTTCCACTGGGCCGCGAGCAATAAAGGTCTCGGCATTCCAAGCGTAGCAAGGATCAATTTCCACTGCGATCGTCGGCTTACCTGTTTCATCGCAAGGCAAGGGCTGACCAGCGGCTGCGAACCACTTCGCCCACTTGCGCTGCAAATCAGCCTTGGTCGTCGCAGGAGAATCGCTCCCCTCGGCATTCTTCACAGGGGAGAATTCATCAAAACGGTCAAACTCTTGGTTGATCAACGTCTTGGCATCTGGCAGCACGTCAAAGATGAATTTCTCGAACTTGTAGCCATTAGGCGCATCAGCCTTGACAATCGAGCCATCAGGAGCCACCGTGGCGATCTTCTTGTGAGCCAAGTGCAGCGGCATATCAATCGCAGCCTCACGCTTGAGAAAGTCATAGGAGAAAAGGTGAATCGCAGGCGAACCGTAGTTCAACCAGAGCTTACCATCAGGCAAACGGCGATCCATCTGCTCAGGAGTCAATTCGCTGTATTCGACCATCGCGAATTGGCCAGCGCGCTTGACCACGATGCCCATACCTTCGCGAGGGTCACGCTTCGGGCAAACCTTGAGCGACATATCTGCTCCCTTAGCCGTGTGCAAACCAATGAAAGCCGGGGCTGCGATATTCACCATCGGATTGTCAACCTGGAAGAAAAACACCGACGTGATGCCACGCTTAGCCATGTCAGCCAATGCCCCCGACGCCTGCAAAGCTGCAATCGTACCGCCGTGACCATCAGGGCTCATAAAGATGTGACCAGGAGTGTCCAAGATAATCTTGCCATCAGGCGTCAAAGCAGGCCACATCCCTTGCACGAAGAAAAAGACATCCTCTTGGGGCAAACCGAAGTAGCCATTTTCTGCGAAATGCGCACGCGTTGCCGCATCATTTGTTTCGCTGGTCATGATGTAAAAGGGAATACGCGTCTGATAGATGCGATCCATAGCCAAGATCTTGCGAGCGTGGAAATAGAAGAGCGACTGATCCGTGATCGGCCCAATGGGATAAGAGCCCTTAGGGCCATCAAAGCCAAGACGAGAGCCCTGACCACCAGCCACGAGCAAAGCCGCCACGTGCCCAGCGCGCAATTCCGCCTCGCCCTGGCCAAAATAGCTGGTGCGTTCATCACCCTCAAGCACTTCGACAGCAGCCGGCTCAAAGTCAGCAGCAGCGCTATCAGCGGTAGCAGCAGAAGCCAAGATACCCTGCATACGGTTAATTTCGGCAAAGTCGAGTGTTGCGATCTGAGCCAATAGCGCAGACTGTTCTGCTTCGGACAATTGATGCCAAAAGGCCAAAACATGCTCTTGGCCAGCTGCGGTTAATGCGGTCTTTGCGTCTTCGTATCTCATCATTATATTCCTTCTATCAGGTTATCAGAGGTTTTTCTTAGCTTGTTGTTTGAGGTAAGCCTCAACAAATTCTTGAATATAGTTGCCATCCATCATGCCGACGATATTAGAGGTTTCAAAGCCAGTGCGATGGTCTTTGGCCAGCGTGTAGGGCTGAAAGACATAGCTACGGATCTGGCTACCCCAGGCGATTTCGCCCTTGTCGCCATAAAAGCGCTCCATCTCCTGGCGCTTCTTGTCCATCTCGCACTCATAGAGCTTGGCCTTCAAGACCTGCATCGCACGGGCTTTGTTTTGGTGTTGGCTGCGTTCTACTTGGCAGGAAACCACAATCCCAGAGGGGATGTGCGTCAAGCGCACGGCCGAGTCGGTCTTATTGACCTTTTGGCCGCCTGCGCCACCCGCGCGGTAGGTATCCACGCGTAAATCTTCTTCTTTGATCTCGATCTCGACGTCGTCATTGATTTCGGCAATGACATCAAGCGAACAAAATGACGTATGTCTGCGCTTAGCCGAGTCAAATGGCGAGATACGCACCAACCGGTGCACGCCACGTTCGGCCTTGAGGTAGCCATAAGCATAGGCACCCTTAACGGCAAACATGACCGACTTGATCCCAGCCTCATCGCCCGGCTGGAAATCTAAAACTTCGATTTCAAATCCCGCATCCTGAGCATACATCTGATACATTCTAAAGAGCATATCAGCCCAGTCGCATGATTCCGTGCCACCGGCGCCAGAGTGAAGCGTCAAGATTGCCCCAGCTGCATCGAGCTTACCGCACAGCAATGACTGCAAACGCAACTTGTCAGCAATCTTTTCGCCGCGGTCAAGCGTCGCATTGATCTCATCGACAAAAAGCGCCTCTTCCTCTTCATCTGCTGCATCTGCAATCATCTCAAAGGCCATTTCAAGCTCTTCGACAGCAGAAACCAAATCATCATAGGGCTTAATAAAGGCCTTCTCGGCATTCCCCTGCGCAATGATCGCACGAGCCTCATCGGGTTTATCCCAAAAGGTCGGTGACAAGGCTGCATCATCGGATGCGGCCAAGCGCTCACGGCGAGCATCAATAGCTAAATAGTGAGCCATCTCTTCTTTGCAGTGGCTCAATGTGGTGAAGCGTTCTTTTTGTGCGAGTAGATCGATCATAGTACCTTAAATAGATGGTCCGAAAAGCAAAGCATTAAAAAACAAGAGAGACAAACCATCAATAGGTTGTCTCTCTCATTCAAAGTACCAATCGGTGCCTTACTTAGCAAGGGCAGCCTTGGTCTTCACGGGGGTGCGAAGAAGATCGCGGATTTCAACAGCGTTGAGCTTTGCAGCAACTGCTTCATCCATACCCATTGCGACCAAACGCTTACGCTGCAAAGCGTCACGGCGGCGGCGTTCGCCTGCGCACTTGACGGGGCGTGTTGCGGGTTTCTTATTGAGTGTACGTCCTGTACCCATAATATCCTCCAAAAATGTCTCTAGTTGTTCGATAAAGGTCTGACTAATATACCCTTTTCTCATGCAAAACGCAAGGGCAAAGTTACGAAAAGACGATAAAAAGCATCAAAAAAGGCTCCAATTGCCCCCAAAACGCCCCCACTCCCCCCTCGCCTACCAGCCGACCGTCGCCTTAATGAAGCGCGCCTTGGCCTGACCTCCATCGATGCGTTCCCAGCGTTTGAGGTCATACGACTGCCACAGCGACACCCGGCCATTGATCGTCTCTCCATTGGCAATGACTGGCACCACGCTCCCATCTGCCTTGTGCGTCAAATCTCTGATCGTCAATGTCGGCGGGGTCTGAGACGGTGCCACGCCCATCAAGAAATGCAGCGCATAGTCTTGCGACAGATCCACCTGGGGATAGGTCCGTTCCCACGCCTTGAGCTTGCCATAATACGCCTCAGTTTGCCCAGCAGCCGCCACCCAGCTCGGATAAACAGCAGGCAAGGGTCCATTGAGCAAAGTCGTAATCGGTGCCTGCCAATTCTCACTATAGGTCGTCGGATTGTGATACTGCGCAGCCGCCACCTCGGGATTGAGCGTGTCGATCAAGAAAAAGTGCACCTGCATCCCATTCATGAATTCCCCAAAGCGAGTCGGCTGCCAATACTTCTCCAGCCAAGCGTAGCCCGCATCAGAGCCCGTATAGATCTCCCACACGACATACCTGTCCATCGCTTTCTGCACAGACCCATCCGCCACAACAGAGAGAAACTGCGAGTACGGCACGCTGTTATTCAACCGCTGAATCGTCACCCCCAAGATCGGCTTACCCGTTTCACGAGACATCGCCACCGCCTCTTCATAAGAATGCGCCACATGCGTTGGCATCGGCTGCGTTCCCATTGGCGGATTAAAGACCACATAGCGCGTCGCCGTATGCCCCGTCACCGAATCCGCCACATCCAGCGCACCCCAATAGGTTCCCACCAGAGTAGGATTCTTAAAGGTAATCACCACCTGATTATTGCGCTTAGCTTTTGTCGCCTGGCGCACAGCATCATTCTGCCCACGCCACGCATACGTCCACGCATGCCCCGCCGTCACCGGCAGAGTCACCCCAGACGCCGTCATGACCGGTTCACCAATCGTTGGCATTACCGCCGCTGGATTAGCCAAATGCTCCACATAATGCGTCGCCACTTGACTCAATTCATCACCGGCCTCAGGAGCACGCGACAAATGCGCCGTCACAGCATACCGATACTCACCAGCAGCCACACCAGCCATCACAGCTTCACGAGTTGTAGCCCCGACCTCTTGCGTCTGAACAGGTTGCCACTCGACCATCTGGCCATTGACCGAAACCTCCTTAATGCGCAGCAACGTCTTCCCTACTGCATACGGCGCTTGATCACCATTGCTATTGTAGACATAAAATCCAAACCGCAGCTCAGGTATCGACTGCTTAAAGTCATACACATACGTCTTCGCCTCAAGCGACTCACCAGTACCATTCGGCAATACCGTGAGCGAGATAGGATTCCAGTTGTCATCCCACCCATACTCACCATTCGCATCCACCGGCACCACAAAGGCCTTCGTGCCATTCTTCAAATCCACCATCTCATATTTCACCACCAACTGATTGCCAGCCCGCACACTGATCGGCTCCGTGAAATAAGCAGTCGCCATAGGATAGTCTGCACCCCCACCCCACATCGGCTTCGTTGTTTGATACGTCGGCACCCCATCGACAATCGACACCCCAAATTTCCCCACGCCAGCCATCGTAGACACATCCAGAGGAATCACCTGAGCACGCTTCTCAGCCCTCGCCACCTCGACCGTGAAATGCTTCACCGCATCGGCATAATACTTCGGAAAGTCCCACGCCAGCGTAAAATCCCCCAGCCCAGCCACTGCCGGCATACGCTTAAAGAGCGGAATCGGTTCTGGCGTCACATCAACCGTGCAGTGATCCTGTTTGTAGCCACCCGCCTCAGCAAGCGGCCCCCACACATCACCAGCCCCACCCCAACCAAAGTTCAAGTGGTACTGCCGTTCACCAGCCACATCCATGTAGCCATCCAAGAGATAAGCATGCCGCGCATCACGCCCAGGCATCGTCGCACTCCCCGCCAGCACCACAGGCGCACCACGATCCAAAGAATCAGACACCGCCTTCCCCAAATCCTCATAGCGACTCGACAACTGCGACCGCCCACCACGATAATAAAAATGCTTATGCAAATGCACATAGATATCCGACGTATCCGCACCCGACGAAGCGTCCCCAAAGTTCATATTCAGCACCGCCCCACAGTCAGCCATCACCTGCGCCACAGCCAGCGACTCACGTCCAGAGACATAGTGCAAATAGTTCTGCAGCATGTGATCCCAATCATAGTCCGCATCAAAGTCCGTATACTGCGACCACTGATCCTGTATCATCTTGTCACGACCACGCGGCGGCCATTCATAATAAGCCAGCAACTGCGCCATCGCCGTAGCCACACACCCAGTCACCTTACGACCATCATTCCCAGCACCACCATCATCACGCAAAGGCGCCATACGATTATAGTGATTCTCCTGACTCCAATGCACCGGCACCAAAGGCCCCACCTGCACAGACCCAGCACCCACCCCCATCAACACAGGAGCAGGATTCAACAACGCCCCCCACCGCGCCCGATGCGCCACATCAGCCACACGATCACGCGCCAAAAGACTAGACAGCCCCTCACCCAAATTGTCCACATCAAGCGAACCACCAGTAAAGAACCTCACCGGAGCAAACTCATCATCCGCCGAACAAATCATCGCACCACTTGGAGCGAAGCGCACCAACCGATCCTCACCCAGCCGCTCAATCGACACCAAAGACCGCTCCCGCAAGACAGCACACTGCCCAGCAAAAGACCTCGCCATCCGTTCCACCACATCATCAGCTACAGGCGCAGACCAAGCCACACCCATACACAGCAACACCACAGCCACACACAATTCACGCATCATAAACACTCCATACTTAATCTGTACACACAAAGACTCATCGAGCCTAACCACCCTCTTAAAAGCAACATCCATGCCAACCTTCCACCAACTATTACAAAAGAGCAAAGCTCTGCGGAGGACGATGAGCACACTACACATCCCCCGCAAGTTCAATTGTCAAAGATCAACCAAGCGACATGCCCATTCAAAAAACACATCCCCCTATATATAGCGCAAACGACCAAACAAATCATTGACAAATATTTTCACCCTATCCCCACACCCCCACTTATTACAAACCGCCCCCAAATAAGCCCCCACCCAATCACCCCACAAAATAATTGCAGATTTTTAGCCCCCCCACGCTATACTATAGATTGGACTTTGGAGTCTAGCATTTGGGACAAGGCTCGCAAGCTCGCCTGCAACAGACCCACCGCAGGCCTACGCAGTGTAGGTATCACAGAGACACAGAGCGCGACTGCGTCGCTACACAGAGGCTCGCTACGCTGACTATGGCCGCAGGCCACCAAGGAGAGCCGAGCGCAGCGAGGGGAGTTCTGTGCTGAGTTTACTCAGTGGGGGATTTAGAGACGGAGGCCATGCCCCACGGCCACGACTGCGGGGATAAAAGCGGGGCAACTGCGTTACTGGGTCAGTTTGCTCCTAGCTGCATGGCTTGCACGATCCGCATCGCAAGCTTGCGAGCGCTCAAGGCAGAGGCGAGAGCCTAGCAGGCCTACCCGCTCAGCGTCCTGTGGCCGCAGGCCACCCCACGCAGTCCTGTGGCCGCAGGCCACCAAGGAGAGCCG
>CAYZIC010000040.1:0-19307 GCA_964478335.1 uncultured Lentisphaeraceae bacterium
GGGGGCTCTGTGGGGCCACGTGGGGGGGATGACTCTCAAACCGAGGGGCTGGGACCTTGTCTCGCGTCTTTATCCAAGACGTTGGCGCGAGACCAAGACCTCTTTTTACCCTTTCTGATCGTACAGGAGTCTTTTATTTGCAGTTTTAGGGGCTTTATCCTTGCTTTTGGTCGTCTGGGGTGGTATGATTGTTTCACTTTTTTGAGGGGGTCTCGTTTTGATCGGCGATCAAATGGACTTCTTATTACTTAAAAACCTAACGAAGATTGGGGGGCGTGATGACAGAATCAAAGCAATTGGATGAATTGGTCAAGCTGGTTGATTTTAACCAAATGGGTATCTATACGCAGATGACTCCCGTAAGCTTGGCTTTTAGGGATGTCTATGTGGAGGTCAAGAATTGGGCCTCGCTTTGCTTGGGTATCATGCGTGAGCTCTATAAGCGCTACCCCGATGTGGTCGAGGCGATGCGTAAAAAGCGTGGGAGCATTCGCGTGGTGCGAGGCCATGACACGGTTAAGATGATTAATCCAAAGCGGATCGCTGATGATCTCTATGTGGAGACCTGTTATGGGGCTGATGATTTGGTTGCGCGTATGCGTGAGGCTTTGGTCGCCTGTCAAATTGATCTTGGTGAGGTCTTGATCCGCTATTGTCTCGCTAAGGATCGAGCTGCGGTTATCGCATTGCTCAAAGGGGATGGCGAGGCTGATGTGAGTCTCCCTGGCACACCACCCTGCATGGGCTCTACGGGGGGCGTGCGGGATCGCTTTGGGGAGGACTGGCTCGCCGCCGCTGGGCAAATTTTGCGAGAAACGGGTCGGCCAATGCATTGCCGCGAAATCTCTGATCGGGCCTTGGCCTCTGGTTTGCTCCAGCAAACAGTCTTACCTGCTGATGTGCTGATGGGATCGATGCTCGAGCGGGCGGTTTCGCGCGCGGAGACTTTGGGAGAGCTGGCGAGGTTTGAGCGACTCTCTCCGGGGATCTTTGCCTTGGTTGATGTGCAGCAGGAAATCTTTGACCAGGTCGCTGACCATAATCAACGGGTCCGGGTGGCTCTTAAAGAGTGGTTACACTTGGCCGATGAGGGCGAATTCATCGCGACCATCACGCGGCTTGTTGTCGCAATGGGCATCGACCCCGAGGCGGTGACGATGCGTGAGCATGGCACCTTGTCAATCGCTGGTCGATTTCACGTCGGCACGGTCGTATGCTCTCGGGTGACGCTCTGGGTTAAGCGATGGAAGCAGCCGGTCTCTGTGGCTCGCCTCCGAGAAATCCGTGGCGTGGTGGGCGCTGATGAAAGAGCCTTTATCATCTCGACGGGCTCGATTTGCCAAGGTGCTCGTGATGATGCGTCGGCCCTTGGGGCGACTCCTGTCGCTCTCATCGATGGCGATGAGCTTGTGGACCTCTTGATCGCTCACAAAATTGGGGTCGTGCGTCAAGATTGCGTGACAGTCTTGGGGGTGCCTAAGCTGGTAACTCTTGAGACGAAAATCTAGCTCTCTGCGCGCGTGAATGGTGTGAATCACTCGCTCTCTTAAAGGAGCATATGCCCAAGATCGAGGATGGCATCGCGCAACGATGACAACCATTGGTCGTCTGAGGATGCTTAGCTGCATGAGCTTTGCTTGTTTACGAGCCGCCCTAGCCTGTGCTCGCATTTCACATTTTACATTCCAGAGGCTCCGCCGCTCACATTCTAGAAAAATCCCAGTTGGGCACTTGTTACAAGCTAGGATTTTTGGGGATTAAATGGTAGGGGGGCATTTGAGCGGCTCTAAGGTCAGACCTTTATACGTCTGCTGGTCTTTTCGAGTGCGGTGGCTAGTATTGCAGGTTTCACAGCCCTTTTAGACCTCTTTTATGCCTCTTTGGGTGGCTTTGGACTTGATTTTTACATCCTGAATTGCTATACTGGTTTTGTCTTTTAAAGGAGTGGTATTGACTGGGGGTACACTTGGTCGTTAAATAGGTAGGATCTATTTGAGATATGGCAACTGGTTTTTTTGATCGCATGGCCTCGAGGCTGGATAAGCTTGACGCCGAATCGCTCCAAGCGCAGATTCGGCATTTGGGCAAAGAGCGTATCTTCTTTGAGTCTGTATTTCAGGCTCTGCAAGAGGGTGTGATGGTGATTGATGGTGCTGGGTGTCTCTCGTATGCCAATCATGCCGCAGAGCTTTTGGTTGGATTCTCTTACGAGCAGCTCAAAGGGAAGTCGATTGGACGTTTCCTTAAGGACTGGGATTGGGAGGAGCTCGTCGGCCAGGATAGCTTTGGAGATTGGGCGCGCACTGAGTCGCGGACGATTGAGATTGCCTATCCCGAGCGGCGCATTCTCTCCTTTTATGCGATGCCGATGCCAGCTGGGGTGGGCGATGTGATTTTGATATTGCGCGATATTACGCAAGCGCGCAGCCAAGAGGCGACGACCATCGAGAGTGAGCGGCTGAGTGCGCTGACGACATTGGCGGCAAGTGTCGCCCATGAAATCGGCAACCCTCTCAATGCTCTGACGATCCATTTGCAGCTCTTAGAGCGCGAACTCACCGAGGTCGCAGATGAGGCTTTGCGGCAGGATTTGCAGGAGCTCACACAGGTCGCGAGTGATGAAATTAACCGGGTCGATGCGATTATTCGGCAATTCTTGCGGGCTATTCGCCCGCTCAATCCCGTGCTTGAACGTGGCGATTTGGCGCAGCCGCTGGCTGATGCGCTGCGGGTTTTGACGCCTGAGCTTAAAAATCACCAGATTGCGGTTTCAGCCCAGGTCGATGAGGCGCTCCCGATGGTCATGATCGATCCTAAGATGATGGAGCAGGTCTTCTTTAATATCATTAAAAATGCCATGGAGGCTGTCAAAGATGGCGGGCGCATTGGTGTGAAATTCTTTGCTGATGACAAATGGGTCAATGTGTCGATCTTGGATGATGGCGAGGGGATTGTGCCTGAGAGACTCGCTCAGATCTTTAAGCCCTATGTGACCTCTAAGACGACGGGCAATGGATTGGGCCTCATGATTGTGCAAAAGATCGTCCAGGAGCATGGCGGCGCAATCGAGACGGCTAGCAGCAAAGGCGAGGGGACGTGCTTCACGATTCGTATTCCCCGCGCCGAAAGACGCATTAGGATGTTGAGCCATGACTAAAGCCAAACCGACAATCTTGGTCGTCGATGACGATAAAAATACGCGTGATGGCATTGCTCGTGCGATGAGACGGGCGTATCAGGTGCTTTTGGCGGCCGATGCTGATGATGCGATTGAGAGCTTACAAGCGGAGTCGGTTGACCTCGTCCTCTCGGATATGCGGATGCCTGGGCGAGACGGCTTGTCGCTTTTGAGAGAGATTAGAGAGCGCTTCCCGCGCGTGCCTGTTGTCCTCCTGACGGCTTATGGGTCGATCGAGACGGCGGTGGAGTCGATGCGCGATGGCGCGGTTAATTTCCTTACCAAGCCCATCCGCCTCGATAACCTCGAGCAGATTATTCGCGAGACGCTCGTACAAAGTGCACAACCGCAACCCGAGTCCTCGCAAGAGGATGGATCAAAAGTCTCAGCTTGCCAAATTGAGCACGGTGAGACACTTGGCATGATTGGCCAGTCACCCGCTATGGAGCAGGTCTACCAGCTCATTCGTCAAGCGGCCCCCAGCCATGCGTCGATTTTAATCCAAGGCCCCAGTGGTACGGGTAAGGAATTGGTCGCTCGCGCGATCCATCAAGCCAGCACACGAGCCAAGGGTCCCTTTGTGGCGGTGCACTGCGCGGCACTCTCTGAGTCGCTCTTGGAGAGTGAGCTCTTTGGCCACGAAAAGGGCGCCTTTACTGGCGCAATCGCGACAAAGGTCGGGCGCTTTGAGGCCGCTGCCGGCGGAACGCTCTTTCTTGACGAAGTCTCTGAGATCGACATGGCCACGCAGGTCAAGCTGTTGCGCGTCTTGGAAACCCGAACGATTGAGCGCGTTGGCGGCAGTGAATCGATCCCCGTTGACATCCGCTTGGTCGCCGCGACCAATCGCGACCTCAAAGCGTGGGTCGCTGCGGGAAAGTTCCGCGAAGACCTCTATTTCCGCCTCAATGTCGTCGATATCAATTTGCCCCCACTCAGTGTGCGTCAGGGGGACATCCAACAACTGTGTGAACACTTCTTAACGGTTTTTGCTCAAGAAAACGGCAAGCCAATCTCAGCAATCAGCCCCGATGCGCTGGCACGATTGATGGCTTATCCTTGGCCAGGCAATGTGCGTGAATTGCGCAATACGATTGAAAAAATGGTCGTCTTGGCGACGGGCAACGTACTCGACGTGGCCGATTTGCCCTTGGCGATTAGAGAACCTTTTGCCGCGACTTTGCCCCTTCATCAGCAAGAGCCCATCCCCGCAGCGCAAGCACTTGTGGTGCCAGTCGTTGCGCCAGAGAGCGAGCTCGAAACCATTTTGCGGGCGATTGAGCAGGCTCGTGGCAATAAGAGCCTCGCTGCGCAAAGACTCGGTATGAGTCGACGCACCCTCTATCGCCGACTAGATGAATTATCCCACCCCAATCAGGAGGTCTAATCATGAAGCACATCATACTCCTCTGTCTCAATCTCTTTACCGCCGTCCTCGCTTGGGCGGCCGAGTGGATCGTTTGCCCCAAATGTGGGCGTGATCTAGATACCCAAGTGCCTGGATGTATTTGTGGCTATCAGCAGCCAGTTAAGGTCGTCGTGCATCAGAAAGCGCCAGTCGTGACAACGCAATCCACCCCTCGACAGGCGATGTTGGAGGCCGTTAAGACGCTCTACGCCACGCATAAAGAGGCCGTACAGGATTTTGAGAAAGCTCAAAAAGAGGATAATGTCGATAGTTTGAGCCCAGCATTGTATCTAGATCTCCTGCTTAATTGGAAAGCGATGCTGGCTTTGCAAAGTGTCTTTCAGATCAAAGGCGACCTCGAGATCCCAGATCTAGAGAAACGCATCACATTTGCTGAGCGTAAGGTTGACAATCGGGGCAAGCTACGCTGCCCCAAGTGTAAGGGTAAAGGGCACTTCCAGGTACCGGTGCTCGGCGGCGAACGCATCAAGATACCGGTGCTCGGCGGCGAACGCATCAAGATTTGCGAAATGTGTTGGGGGAATAAGCGGCTTTACGGTTGGAGTATTGATCGAGATCGAGCTGCACGACTGAGGTCGAGGAATTCTTTGCTTGCTTCTTTGCGTGCATGTTTTTTCAATCTGTGTAAGAACCATAGCGTGCGAGTCAACTGGCTACAGATTGGCTTGGGTGCTTTGCCACGCGAAGTCCGAGAGCTGGAGCCTGATCTGTGGTGTGCCTACGCCAAAGCTAATCCAAAATGGTGTGAGAATTGTGCTGGCATGGGGTTTGTGGAGTGTGATGCTTGTGAGCGTGGCGGTGTCGAGTGTACCCTATGCGCTAAGGTGGCTCGCCAGAGGGAGAAGGAAATTCGTGATATGCACCGAGCTGCCTCAAAGCGCCCGACTCGAGTACGAAAGTTTATTGAAAAAACTAAGCCGATGCTTGAGGCTACTGAGTTGTGTCCGGATTGTGGAGGGGATCCAGGCGATGAAAGTGCGTTGAAGAAATGCCCCAAATGCCATGGCCGTACGTATGCCACATGTGAGACGTGCACGGGTACTGGCCTGGCTAAGATTTGCCGCACCTGTCGTGGAGAGGGATTGCTTACCTGCCGCCGCTGCAAGGGCACTGGCGAAAGACACCGTGGCAAAAAGGTCGAGAAGTGTGACACGTGTGCTGGGCATGGCCGAGTCATTTGTAAAAAATGTGGAGGGGAGATGCGCATCTAATGAGCTTGTGGCCGACATTAACAGATTTAGAGATTAAAGCGGAGCTAGGCAAAGGCGGCATGGCGACCGTCTATCTGGCCTATTCCAAGACGTTGCAAAAGGATGTGGCCGTCAAGGTCTTGCATCCGGAGTATGCTGACCAGCAAAAGGATATCGCCGATTTTGCTTGCGAGGCGCGCATCGGCTCCTACTTTGACCATCCGAGCCTCTTGCACGTCTACGCCATTGAGCAGACGGATAAGCACTTTTGGTTTGTCATGGATTTTGTCCGTGGCTACACGCTCAATGACTGGCTCTTACGTAAGGGAAAGCTGCCAATTGAGGATGTGCTGACGCTCTTTTGGTCAGTCGCAGATGCCCTCAATTACGCCTGGCAAAACTTTCAGCTCGTCCACTGTGACCTCAAACCTGAGAATCTCATGGTTGACATTGATGGCGTGGTTAAAATTACCGACCTGGGTATTGCTCGATCATTCTTGACTCCGGCTGTCGAGTCGTTGCGTTCGCTAGATGATGATGATGTGCAGGGCACGCCCAACTACATGTCCCCAGAGCAACTCTGTGGCACTGAGTCGCTTGATTGCCGATCGGATATCTATTCTCTCGCGACGACGCTTTACCATTTGAGTACTGGCAGGCAGCTCTTTGAGATGACCGACAACCAAGCTATCGCACGCGCCCATTTTGACCCGATTTATGGGCCAGATATTCGCTCAATTGACCCCGATGTCCCTATGGGATTGGCGATTATCCTTCACCGCATGCTGGCCAAAGACCCCAATCAGCGCTATGGTGATTGGGAGGCACTTTTGCACGATCTCAATGCGGTCCTTGCTGACCAAGGGTTTGATGCGTTTTGCCTCGACCCGGGCGAGAGCTCGATGATTTTTGATCCAAACTTGTAACTATTAACAACACTAAAAAGGAGCATGTAATATGCATATTCTAGTAACTGGCGGTGCAGGCTTTATTGGTAGCCATACCGTACTTCAGCTCTTGGACAAGGGCTATGATGTCACCATCGTTGACAACCTGATGAATAGCAAGGTTGAGTCCATTAAGCGTGTGACTGAATTGGCCGGCGGTAAAGCCCCTAAGTTCTTCAAGGTTGACTTGCTGAATAAGGATGCTCTTGAGACGGTCTTTCAGGCGGCAAAGTATGATGCTGTGATCCATTTCGCAGGTCTTAAGGCTGTTGGTGAATCGGTCGCCAAGCCGCTCTTCTACTACCACAACAATATGACCGGTACCTTTAACTTGCTCGACCTGATGAAAAAGTACGATTGCCGCAATATCGTCTTCTCATCTTCTGCAACGGTTTACGGTATCCCCGAAACGATCCCCTTGACCGAAGACTGCCCCTTGAGTGCGATCAATCCCTATGGCCGCACCAAGCTTTTCCTCGAGGATGTCTTGCGTGATACCGCTGTCGCAGAAAAGGACCTCGGCGTCGTCTTGTTACGTTATTTCAACCCCGTCGGTGCACACAAGTCTGGCCGCATCGGCGAAGACCCCAACGGCATCCCCAACAACCTCTTACCCTACATCTCGCAAGTCGCTGTTGGTAAGCTCGAAAAGCTCCGTATCTTTGGTGGCGACTACGAGACCAAGGATGGTACAGGAGTGCGTGACTACATCCATGTCGTCGATTTGGCTAATGCCCACTTGAAGGCCATTGAAATGATCCTCAAGAACCAAGGCAAAACTTTCGCCATCAACGTCGGTACCGGCACCGGCTACAGCGTCTTGGATATGCTCCATGCATTCGAAAAGGCCTGCGCTCACGCATTGCCCTACGAGGTCGTCGCCCGTCGCCCCGGTGATGCTGCTGAGTGCTACGCAGATCCTGCCTATGCTAAGGAAATCCTCGGCTGGGAAGCTACCCACACCCTTGAGGATATGTGTGCTGACGCTTGGCGCTGGCAGTCACAAAACCCCAATGGCTATGGTGCCTAATATCAAGCCTCACGCTTGATCACTGCTAGCTGAGGCCTCGATAAAATGAGTCCTCAGCTAGATTATTGATTTTAACAACCGCTCACGATCGAGGAATCCAATGAGACAAGCTATTCTTTCGCAAATTACCGCTAAGCAATGCCAAAAGGTGGTTGATGCACTGATCAAAAACCGCTTTCAGGCGACCTATTGCGAAACCCTCCAAGACGCACGCCAAATCGTACTCGCAGCTGCACAATCTGCGCAATCCATTGGCTTTGGAGGCTCGCTATCTGTCGCTCAAATGTCCCTCGAATCGGATCTCGCGGGCAAAGAGCTCTTGCGTCATGGTGTGCCCAATTTGTCAGCCGAGCAGCGCATGGAGATCATGCGCAAGCAATTGACCTGTGACCTCTTTTTAACTGGTACCAACGCCCTGACCTCCGATGGGACGTTGGTCAATGTCGATGGCAATGGAAATCGCGTTGCGGCCATGATCTTTGGTCCACGCACTGTCATCGTCATCGCTGGCCGCAATAAGCTCGTCGAGGGAGATGCTCAGGCAGCCCGCCGCAAAATCGCCCAGCTCACGGCTCCAGCCAATGCCTTTAGACTCTCCCGCAAAACGCCCTGTGCGGAGCAAGGCATCTGCTCCAATTGCCACTCCCCTGATCGCATTTGCCGTGTGACGACTGTCCTCGAGCAATGCCCCTGCAATACCGCTATCCATGTCTTGGTCGTCAATGAAGACCTCGGCCTCTAACTACAAAGGAACTCCACCTATGCTTACCATCGGATTTATCTCACTTGGCTGCTCTAAAAACCTCGTCGACTCACAAGTGATGGCTGGATTTCTGCTCAAGGCCAAGATGCAATTGGCCCCATCTCCAGACCAAGCTGATGTTATTTTGATCAATACTTGCGGCTTTATTGAGCCAGCCCGTATCGAGGCTACCGAGAATATCCTCAGCGCCTGCGAACACAAAAAGCGTGGCGGTTGCCAGGCCGTCATCGTGACCGGCTGTATGTCGCAGCGCTATCGTGAGGATATGTGTGATGCATTTCCTGATGTGGATGCCTTTCTCGGGGTCGACGAGCTCGATCAAATTGTCCCCATTGTTGAGCAAGTCACCCAGAAAAAGAAAAAGGCCTCCGCGGAGGTCCCCGTACTCGTCAAGCCTGGCGATCCCGTCCGCCTCTTTAATCCTCCAATGCCCGGATTGCGCTTCACTGGTCCAGCATTTGCCTATCTCAAGGTCGCTGAGGGATGCAACCACGCATGTGCATTTTGCGCAATCCCTCAATTTAGAGGCAAGTTGCGTTCGCGTCCTGTCAATGATCTCGTCTATGAGGCAAGCAAGCTGATCGAGACTGGTGCCAAAGAGATCAATATCATTGCGCAAGATGTTACCCACTATGGCAAGGACATCAAGGATGGGCCGACTTTGGCGACACTACTCAAGCGCCTGGATCAGCTAGAAGGGGACTTTTGGCTGCGTATCCTCTACGGATTCCCTAATCACGTGACAGACGAATTGCTCGAGGTCATTGCCAAGAGCAAGCATGTCGTCCATTATCTCGATTTGCCTATTCAGCATGCCCACCCTGATGTCTTGCGCGCCATGCATCGCGCTGATACCATTCGCGCCATGCCGACCTGGACGCAAAAACTCCGCCAGGCCATTCCGGGTGTTACCCTGCGCACGACCTGTATGGTTGGCTTCCCTGGGGAAACGGAGGAGCAGTTTGACTTCCTCTACGACTACATTAAGGAGGCTGAGTTTGACCATTTGGGGACCTTTATCTTCTCTCCAGAGGAGGGCACTGCAGCCGCCGATTTGCCCGACTTACCAGATTCAGAAGTCTCTCAAGCGCGGTATGACAAACTGATGGCCTTGCAAAAAGAGGTCGCTAAAAAACGCAACAAAGCACGCATTGGTCAAGAAGCGCAAGCCCTCATCTTGGACTACGATGGTAAGGGCGGGGCAATTGCTCGCTTGGCACACCAAGCCCCTGATGTCGATGGCGAAACCCTTATTAAGGTCCTCCCTGAGACGATTGAGGCTGGGGATTTTGTGCAGGTCAAGATTACTGGCGTGAGAGGATATAACCTCACCGCTAAAATCATCCAGCAAGACTAATTGGTTGGCATGTACCTAGCAGACGGTATCGAGTTGACTCGGCCCATTGTCGGCGTGACAGTGGTGGTGATGATTGGGACTGCGCTAGGTTTTTTTTGTGGTAATGCACTGCTCTGGCTCATTTTAGCTACGGTCATGTGCGCAATTGTGGCATGGAGAATTGCGCATTGCCAGCAGCAACCATGCTTGACTATTGACGCTATTAGATTGAATGATCTTTCGCTGGGGGTACTTTACCTTGTGCTTACGCTCGTTGCTGTGCGTGCCGCTCTCGTGAGTGATGTGGCTGCCGATGGACTAAAGAGACTCGACCGTCATCTCGGACAAACTATTCAGTTGCGGGTGCAAGTAGCCAATGATGCTCAAACCATCGCACGTAAGCGTGGGGGAAACTACTGTGCCTTCTCTGCGGATGAGGCTTTTTATGCAAAGAGTAACGAGCCCGTCGAGGGAACGAATTTGTTGGTCAACTACTATGGTTCACCAGATACGTTTCCTCAGCCTGGTCAATGGTTGCTTGTCGAGGGCCGGCTACAGGCGCGAACTTTTCGTTTTAGACGGATTATTTCGGTTCGGGAGGGGCAGTTAACCATCTTGCCCGCACCTGCTGAGTTAGGCTTGAGTTACCGCTTTGCACAATTACGAGCTCGCCTTGCGAGCCATCTCAAAGTGGGGTTGAGTGCAGATGCCGCATTGCCGATCCAAACGATGGTCTTAGGTACTCGCCAAAAGCTTTCTCGCGAAGATCGAGACCTTTATGCCGATGCTGGAATTGTTCATGTCTTTGCGATCTCTGGGATGCACGTGGGGATTTTAGCGGGGTTGCTCTTTATGATCATCCGTTGCTTTCCTGTGCCTCATCGTATCCGTGGGTTGTTGATTTCGCCCTTCTTAATCTTTTATTTACTCTTAACAGGCTTGCCTCCCAGTGCCGTGAGAGCATGTGTGATGGCACTGATCTATATCAATGCTCCACTTTTTCAAAGAAAGCCCGACCCGACCAGTGCCCTGTGTATTACGGCGATTGGAGTCTTTTTGATTACCCCTGGTTGGATTGCCAATATCGGGGCGATGCTTTCTTTTGGTGTCATGATGGGGATCTTGCTCCTCTATGGCCCAATAGACTTTATCTTAAATGTGTGGTTTGGATCGATTAGGAGTGTGTCGGAGCTAAAGAGTATCTTTCGGACACCTTGGCATATACAGCTGCGACGAATGGTTGCAGGAATTGTTGCCGTGATGATTGCTGCTTGGATAGGATCATTCCCATTGACTCTCTTTTATTTTGGACGTGTGTCGTTTGCGGGGTTGCTTCTTAATTTGGTGATCCCTTTTATCGCGACGACTATTTTTTCATTAGCGATGGTGAGCTGTGCAGTTGGCTTTTTTGCGGATGTCATCAGTGCATCTCTCAATCAAGTCTGTGCAATGATCCTCTCGTTGGTGAATAGTTCTGCACAGTTGTTGGTGCGTAATTTTGAGTTCTTTTGGGTGGTTGAGTCCCCTCCAGGCTTAACGCTAACCCTTATTTTGGAGGGTGGGGTTATACTCCTTGCGATTTATTTGCGACAATGGGTTCACACAAAGCGCATCCGACTGACCAATGACCCGCTAGATCCTATTTACTTGACAAAATGATAATGGATAAGCTACGTACAATTTTACACGTTGACATGGATGCCTTTTACGCATCGGTTGAGCAATATGACAATCCTCACTATCGAGGCTTGCCAGTAATTGTCGGCTCTGCGCCTAACGAGCGTGGTGTCGTTTCGACCTGTTCTTATGAAGCGCGTGCCTATGGTGTCCACTCGGCGATGCCATCGAGTCAAGCTGCGCGATTGTGTCCTGATGCAATTTTTTTACCGCCACGTATGTCACGCTATCAAGCAGCCTCGAATCAGGTCTTTGCGATCTTTGATCGCTTTACCCCCTTTGTAGAGCCTATCTCTGTAGATGAGGCATTTTTAGATATTAGTGGCGCACAGTCTTTACTAGGCTCACCGGAGCAGATAGCCCGCAAGATTAAAGCCGCCATACGTGATGAGGTGGGGATTACCGCATCGGTCGGGATCGCCCACAATAAGTTTTTAGCGAAGCTTGCCTCGGAGGAGAATAAACCTGATGGGCTTTTTAGAGTCTCGACGGTCTTTGAGGAGTATCTGGCTTGGTTAGCCAAGAAACCCTTGCAAGCGATTTGGGGTGTGGGATCGACATCGGCTCAAGTATTGGCGCGCTATGGGTTGAAAACGGTCGGGGATATTCATCAAATCTCCTTACAACAGCTCCAAGCCATTACGACTCCAAATTTCGCAAACCATCTCTATCAGATCGCCTATGGCATCGACGAACGCCCCCTCGCACTCGACACCGAGGATAAGTCTTACTCAAGAGAAGTGACCTATCCTCATGATGTGAGTGACCATGCTATTTTAAAAGATTCCCTCTATCAAATCGCCGACGATGTGAGTCAGCGATTGCGAGCGGCTAATCGATTTGCGCTGACGATGAAAATCAAGATCCGCTGGGCAGACTTCACAACCTTGACCAAGCAACTGACCGCACCGCAGCCCGTGCAAGACAATTTCACTTTGAGGCACTATGCTGTGGAGCTGTTTCGAGCGGCAATGGTTGTGCAACCAGTGAGACTCATTGGCTTTGGCGTTAGCCATTTGACTGAGCCTCCTGATTATGAGAATGACCTTTTCGCTGATGCTGACCCAGAGCTGGCTGCAAAGAAAAAACGCGAGCACCTGTGCCGCATCTTAGATCAATTGCCCCATACTCGCATCGGTGGGGGCGCCTCTACGACACTTTAGACTTGCGCGCAAGAATGTAGTCTCTTATCCATTTAATTGCTCCTTTAATAAGAGAACAATAAAAAATCTCAACTTGCGAATTGTTGCAAGTTGAGATTTTTGAGTAACTAGCCCCTGTGGCCTGTTCACTAGCGGTGCTAGTCGCCTCGCTATTCCCGAGATTTGCAGCGATTGCGCCAAGTCGACAGCATCTGCGCATAGGCAGGATCGGATGCTAGGTTGTGCAATTCTTGAGGATCCTTGCTTAAGTCAAAGAGCTGCTCGCGCTTTTCCCCAAAGAACGCAACATACTTGATTTTGCCATCAGTCGCGCCATGCCATTGGGTCCATGGGTGGATTGATTGACTGTGGTGAAGGTCGACCCATTGACGCCAGGTCATATCGGGTTGACGAGCCAATGTGGTGAGATTTTCCCCTTGGATCGGCTCTGGAGTGTGGTTGATCTGAGCAAGCTTTAAGCAAGTCGCTGCAACATCTTGCAGGGTGACCATAGCTGAGATCTTTTGTCCAGATACAATCTGGAAGCTTTTGGGGTAGTAAATGATCAACGGGATATGTACGGCGGGTTGATAGGGGTATCCTTGACGCCAGAGATGGTGGTCTCCCTGCATATCGCCATGGAGTGAACAAAAGATAACGACCGTATTTCTGGCATGATCTGATTGACGAAGTGCATCAAGCAAGAGTCCGATTTGTTCATCGACAAAGGTTATCGATGCTTGGTAAGCTTGACGGGCGGCTTGGAGCTGTACAGGGTCCATCTTGCCATAGGCGGCTTGGGGATCGCTATTGGGCTTGGCCACTGCTTGTGTCCAGTCGCCAATTGCTGGAGCGTGGAGCGATTGCTGCTTGATGCGCTCGAGTAGCCGCTTGGGGGGATCGTAGGGACTATGAGGACGATGGTAGGAGACCTTGAGAAAGAAGGATTTAGTCGTGCGCAGGCGGGATAACCAATCAATAGCCTCGCGAGTCGTCCAAGCTGTGGGGTGGGCCTCTTCTGGCAATTGCCAGGGTTGAGCTTGCCACGTGTGCCACCCGAGCCCTTTGGCCTTGGTCGAGCCTTGGGGGTATTGCTCCTCGCGCCACGCTTGGTAAATGTCACGGCTGTCTGATGAACCGTCGTACTTGGCTTCATAACGGTAGCTGTGCAAAAACCCATTGAGCCCTTGGTAGCCAATGGCAGCGGTAATGAAGTTTTTGTCGTAGAGTAGGTGTGGCATGTCGTTGACGTGCTCGGGGGGAATGGGCTTGGTATTGTTTAAAATACCAGTCTCTTGTGGGGTGCGCCCAGTGAGCAATGTCATGATGGCAGGGGTGGCACTTGGGGTGGTCGAATAGGCCTGCGTAAAGGCGACCCCCTCCTTTGCTAGTTTGTCGATCGTGGGGGTGATTGCTGACGTGTCTCCCATATACCCCAAGCGATCGGCACGCATTCCCGTCGTGGTGATGAGTAAGATATTTGGGGGGAGCTCTTTGGTATATTGCGCTTGTGCAATAATCGGTAGAGCGATAAGGATACTTAGCAAAACAGTCTTCATGAAATGAACCCTTATACAGCAGGCTTATGATTGGATGAGTGCGTGTAGGGCTGGGGCCTTTTGGGTGAGGGTGGCGAGGTCGGTGTGAGGGAGACCTTGCTCGCCATCACACAAGCAAGCCTCGGGCATATCGGTGATTTCGACCAAGAGGCCATCGGCTCCAGCGGCAATACTGCTGTACGCTAATGGCAGGACGAGGTTGCGCTTGCCGGCAGGATGGCTGGGGTCGGCAATGACTGGGATTGAGAGGTGTTGCTTGCCATAGGCGATTGCGCCCACATCGAGCGAGTAACGTGTCACCTCGGTTACGGTGCGCATGCCGCGTTCGCATAGGATAATATCTCGGCATCCGGTACTGGCGACATAGGCAGCACTGGAGAGCCATTCGGCATAGGTCATGGCGTAGCCGCGCTTGAGGATGACTGGCTTACCGCAGGAGCCAACAGCCTTAAGTAGCTCATAGTTTTGGGCGTTGCGGGTGCCAATTTGGATGGCATCGGCAACGGGGAGAATTGTGTCGAGAGACTGCTCACTGAGGGCCTCTGTGACAAAGCTAACGCCATACTCCGCCTTGATCTCACGAATGAGATCGATACCCGCTGCACCGAGCCCTTGAAATGCATCTGGGGAGCTGCGGGGCTTAAAGAGTCCTCCGCGCATGACGGTGAGGTGATTTTCTCTTAGGATGCGCCCGCAGTGCTGCATTTGTATGGGGGTCTCGATGGCACATGGCCCCGCAATGATATTAAAGTGTCCTTTACCAAAGGGGGTGGTACCAATAGTTACTGTGGCATTGCAGTCAAGAAGTTTGTCAAGTGCGCTCATGAATGGGAAGCTTTCTGGGTTAAAAGGTGTCTGTCTATAATTGATAAGAGGATGATATCACAAATGACGTAAAAGTCAAGATCAATCACAGACCTGGGGAGGCGTTGCTTACTATCGTATACAGTTATTTGAGGAGGGTGAGGAGTTTGGTCTCACAGTCGATAAAAGCTTGATAGGCCTCATGGCTTGTTTCAGCTTGGCGCAACTGGTCAATCAGATCGGTTTTGATGATCATCATGCAGAGTCTCGCTAGGACATGCAAGTGGCGCACATGCTCTCCGCAGCAGAGGAGACAAAAGAGATCCGTCGGCTCATCATCTTTTGCGCCGAAATAGATGGGGGATCTAGCACGGGCAAAGACGATAAAGGGGTCACTGATGGAGTAGGGGCTTTGGTGGTGGGGGTGGAGGATGGCGATGCCTCCAGGCATTGCGGTCGAGGAGAGATCTTCGCGCTCGGTGATTTGTCTGAGGAGGTCTGGTGCGTCGTAGACATATTCGGTCGCATTGGCGAGGTTGACCATTTCAGCCAAGAGGCTACGCTTGGTCTTGGCAACGAGCTCAAGCGAGATAAACTCTGGAGAAATGAGCGAGGGCATGAGGCTGTCCATTGCCAAGATCTTTGCATCTTGGCGGGTGGAGTCGACATGCTCTTGGGTGAGTTTCTTTTCTTTTAAGTCCATGATTCGGCGTGATGCCCATGCGTCGACCTCGATGGGGGAGAAGTAGGGCTGACCGCCGCGCTTTTGGTGAGGGATCTCGTCAAACTTAACCAGCTTGCTGATTTCCTCCTCGCTGATGCGTAGATAAACGGCGACTTGTGTGAGGGTGAGTTGTGTATGCATGGGAGGCTCCTGTGTGGGTTACCACAGCTTTTTGCCAAAGATCATGATCTTGTGCAGGTGAAAGGGTTCATAGCTTTTGCTGGGCAGACGGCCTACTTTGACGTATTGTGCCTCGAGGGGTTTCTCTAGCTTAAACTCCCATTGGGCTGCATTTTTGTCTGTTGACCAGACTTGTGTCCAATGCTGCTTGTCTGTTGAGACCCACACGGCCAATGGCATGGCGCGCCATTGGTTGCTATCACGGTTTTGCAAGTAGATCGAGGAGACGATTGACTTGCCAGGAAGCTTGACGATGGCGTAGGGCGTTTGCTCATTGTTGGTATGAAAGAGTCCTTGATTTTGTTTGTCGTCGAGCGTTGCACTGTAGGCCATGGGGTTGTCCCACCCTGAGGTGGTTGAGAGCCACATGACACCAGCTGCAGAGAGCAATGGTTCATGCTGGAGCTTGAGGGGAACTGATTTGCGTAGCGGCGGATGCTTTTCGAGTGCGTGCGCTAAGGCATTAAACTTGTGGAACGTCTGAATGTCTCCCGCTTGGGCTGCTTTGAGAATCGGCTGGCGTAAGAAGTTCGCAAATGAGCGCTTCGTCGCCTGGGTGTCGATGGCATGATTGGTTGCAATCTTAACCAAGAGTTTTTCAAAAGCAACCTCGGTCTTGCCCTTGAGGTAGTTATTGGCACCCCATTCGAGGATTTGGGCAAAGGCCGTACGTGTGCCGGCTTGCACGAGGCAGGCTTCTTCAAAGAACGCAAAAACCGCTTGTGTATCATTGTTGAGCCAGTTGCGGTGGTGATTGAGCATACGGGTATAGTCGTAATACTCGGGCAGCTTGGTATCGTTTTGGCGGAGATGCTTTTGGATGTTGATGAAAAATTGCGTACGCTCAGCCAGAGGCCATGTCATAAAGGTCTCCTTGGCTTCGCTTTCGAGCAGGTGGTAGATGGCATCGGGCGTGTCTGCATAGCTGGCGACGAGAGCTTCGGTCCACTTGAGCCAAGCCTCCTTGGGCGCATTGACCTGCTTGTACCACTTGGCCTGGTGGACGAGGGCGGCATAGTTGCTAGGCTCGGTCTGATAGGCTTTGACAAATAGGTCATCGATTGCAGAATCAAATCGAGGCGAGTCTTGCTTGAGGATGATGTGCTCGGCTTGTAAGACGATGCGCATGGAGGCCTTATAGTGCTTAGCACGCATCGTGCGCTCCATGACGTTAGCAAAGGCAAAACGCGCCCCCCAAAATGTCCAGTGCATATCTGTGTAGGGGTTGACGCTGTAATAGATCGTCCAGGTACCAAATGGCGTGAGCGACATAAAGGCACAGTGCCCGGGCTGCCCCGCTGGCACTGAGGGGTGACCATGAGCGCGTGTCAAAATCGACCCATAGTGAGAGATGCCTCCGCAGACCATCCCGACCTCTTTAGCCAATACGGGCATCAGCATCTCATGCAACCAGGGCATGTGATAGGATGACGTGTGGATTGAGTCTCCAAAAAAGCTCTCGAGCCGATATGGGCATGTCCAGCAAGCATCGCCATAACGTGCCCAGGGCAGCACCGTTTTACGGCCGAGGTAGTCGACACTATTGGCTGGCATTTGGTTGGGGATAAAGACGTAGCGCAGGTCTGCCAAAGAGAGTGAGTCCATCCTCATGTGGAGGTAACCATCGGCCTTGAGTTGCTTCATGACCTTGAGTAGGGCAATTTCACCTGCTAGGGGATCGGTACTGGGGTAGGTTTTGGGATTGGCGATCCAACCGCAGAGGTTGTGCCCCCAGTCGGTTTCGTTGAGTGCCAAGGCTACTAGCCATGTCTCGGGCACCTCTAAGTCGAGCGATAAAAAGCGCATCAACGTCTCGAAGCTCATCTTCCACGAATGTGAGGCTGGCCCTGAGAGGAAAAAGTCCTCAAGGAGCGTTGTGTCATTAAAGAATCGATTGACCACACCACTGCGCCCCAGGGCGATTTGAGCTTGGATCGTCTCTTGACCAATGAGGTCGTAAGCATACAGACCGAGAGGTGTCTTGGGCTGGCTAAAAGCCACCGCTGGTGCGGGAAAATCGGGCTGAGGGGTATTCTTGAGGCTGATTTGTCCAACAGAGTTATCGGCATTGGCTGCAGTGAAGCGTATGCGCAAGGCACCCTTTGCCAGATGTTGGGCTACGAGATCTTTGGGGAATTGGGCGTGATTGATACGTTTGAGCACAAAGGTCCCCGTGCAGCGTGGCGGGATAAATGCTGGCGAGAGGGACTGGGCGAATGGTTGCCCATCAATCATCAAGGTGATCTCCTTGATTTGAAAAGCCCCTTTGCCCTTGTTGCGCTTGACTTCGACTTGATAGCTGTCGCAGACCTCGAGCTGGTTGAGAGCGTTGATTGCGATGTCCCACTGATTGTCGCCAGACTTGACATTGTTGGGGCGCCAACCGTGTCTAAAGGTGACTGGGCCTAAACCGCGCAAGCAGAGATAGCCCTGAGCACCCACGCCGTAGAGCGATGTTGGATCCATTTGGTAGCCTGCAAGCAGCGCTTGATTAGCCAGCTCTTGCTTGGTCGTGTCGTTTTTGTAGAGGACAAACCGCAAGAGCGCAATGCCCTGACGCTGCTTGATCGAGAGCTTGGCATACTTGGGGGAGGTCTCGAGCTCCTGGATGTAGGCTTCGCCAGCGGCGTAGTCCTTAGCCTCGGCAAAGCCTTGCACTTTGTAGGTCGCCTGGGCTGAGGGATTAAATGCCAAACGGTAGAATTCGGGTGATTGGCTCTTTTCAAAGGCTTTCCACTGTTTACCATAGAGCCGTTTCATTTCGCCAGGCGTCAAATTGCCCTCAAGCGCGAGAAAGAGCTCCTCAGTAGATAGCTTGTTACTTTGAGAGACCGCAGGGGTCGCCTTGCCAAAACGCACGAGTGCCTCGGTCATTGCCTGTGCGGTGATCGTCGTGTTAAAGCCCTGATAGATCCCCACACACTGACCTTGATCCGTAAAGCGCGCAATCGCGGGGTACGTTTCGAGTGGCACATTAAAAGCCTTGTTTAGATCATTGGGGTAGTGGTTGTCATCGCCACGATCGACGATCACCTTGGGCACATCGGGTAAGTCAACCGCCTGCCACGTCTTTTCTAGAGCAGGAGACATCGCCAACCAGCTGCGACCGATATAGAGCACTGCCGTATCGGCAAAAGATGACACCGCACACAGCATCATTATGCAGAGTAAAATAATGTATTTCATGAAAGAGACCTTTTATACTTGTTTGCTAATTTGAGAATAGAATAGCAAAAAAAAGACCTCTTGTAAAGAGAAAGGTGTACCCAGACTAAAGAAATAGGGCTCTTGTACAAATTTAATGGCTAAAAGTCTGTCGTGGAGCCTCTCTTAGGGAGAGAGGCTCAG
>CAYZIC010000041.1:0-19206 GCA_964478335.1 uncultured Lentisphaeraceae bacterium
ATTACTAAAGATTTCTTAGCCTACTGCGACATTTATTGTTGCAATTTACCTGGCGCTCTAGAGAGCGTCAATGAGATATCACTCGCAAGCGAGTGATAAGGTGCGAGGGACGAGGGGCGAGGATCGAGGGAAATGGGCGAAACGGGGTAAATTGATCCACGAATTGCACGAATTGACACGAATCTCAGCCTACGCATTTCTAAACGCAAAGAAGCGAAGAGTAAAAGAAGACGGACTGAGGATGGCGAGGATGAGGCACAGAGCAACTCACCGGGCGAGCGAGCTCGCAGTCAGCGTAGGACTGCCAGTTATCTCCCGCAGAGAGGCAGAGAGCGCAGAGCTATTGTAGAGCTCAGTATGCTTGGTGCTAGAGGCGGGGCACCTGCCTCTTAGTGCCTGATGCTTGTTGCGGCACCTAGGCGCAAAAGGGTCGTAGAGGGGCGATTCGAGAGTTAGCTGACTCTCAATGGGCAGTTTGCGTAGGTCTGCCATAGAGCTAATATCACAAAGTGAAACGAGTAAGCAAGGGAGCGTAGCGCCTGCAGTGGCGAGGACGAAGGTCGTCTCCCAATTGAGCTTGGACAAGTACGGTGTACTTGAGCGACCGATCCGCAGGCGTCAGGGCGATCAATAAGTGAGTGCTACGGCCGTTGGTGGTCTTTTAATTATAGTATAGGGTGACTGGCAATTGCGAGCCTCGATCTTTGCCTGCGATGCGGTCGATGATGACTTTGAGGCGAATGGGGGAACTCGTTGTACCCTCCCAGTTTCGACAGGAGTCTAGGCCCCACATGGATATATCGGATGGGTTTTGCGGTTTATCGGGAAAGATGACTTCTGCTTGATACTCGCAGTTTCCTAGGGGGTAGAGGTTGTGGAGGTTGCCAAAGGCGGCTTCTTTAATGGGGCGAATTGCTTTGGCGATGCCGTCTTTTCCGGTGACGATGGCTGCCCAAGTGATATAGACGGCGGCATCTTTGGATCGTTGTAGGGCTGCATTAAACCAATAAACAAATTTACCAGGAGTGGTATCGTGGTGCATGAGGAGTAGGACGGTGAAGGGGTCATTGGGGAATTGCGTATGATAGCGGATGGCTTCGTCGTTTTTATCTTGATAGTCTTCGTGCCATCCAAAGGCAGTTGGGTTATCCCATCGCATTCCCCAGAGGAGCTTGGTGTAGGGATTGGTCAAGGCGTGATAGGTCTCTGGGGGATCTTTAGAATAGGTGGTGGCGACAAAAAATGTATTGGCCAGCATGGGGAGTAACTGCCTCGGGCTCACGATTGCAAGCTCGAGGTCTTTAATAAAGTTATCTTGATTAGACTTGCTTTTTGCAGGTCGCATACCGAATTTAAAGATTTAATCAAGTGCTTTTAATCTAAAATGTCCCTTGCTTAATTTAAATGAGTAGGCAGTAGAAAGGGTGTGGCTCTAAGGTCGGCATCTTTGCCTACACCCTATATGCCAAGAGCCGCAGCCTACTCCAACATTCTAAAATCTAGGCAGTGCTGTCGCTTCTGAGTGTTTAAGGGATTAAATTATTGAACGCACGGTGAGACCGTTAATATTATTCACAAATGCTAACATTTCGCTTGACACAATTCTTCACATCTGTTAACTTCCCTCCATTACAGATCCATTTTACCCTAATAAGAAAGGTTTTCATCATGAGCATCGAAACAATGAAACGAGGCGATACAGCGATTGTGAGTGGCTATTGTACAACCCTGTCGAGTTATCGTTCAAAGCTTTTAGCCTTAGGATTTACGCGCGGCGTAAAAATCCAACTCGTCGGAGTTGCACCGATGGGAGACCCCATCTGCTTGCGGTTGCGTGGATTTGAAGTTTCTCTCCGCCGAGAAGAGGCTAAGGCGCTTTTAGTTGATAAAATGCAAACCTGCTGTGGCAACTGTGCGACCTGTCATTGCGGTAAAGGAGAGCACTAATATGAAGTTTATCCTTGTAGGCAATCCCAATACGGGCAAGTCAACCTTTTTTAACCGCTGGACAGGGCTCAAGCAGACGTGTGGTAATTGGCCTGGAGTCACAGTCGAGAAGCACATAGGGCAAACGTCCTGTGGCGAAGTGGTCGATCTGCCAGGGATCTATTCGCTGCACGCCGTCAGCGAAGATGAAAAGGTCGCTACGCAAGTGACTTTTGCTCGCGAGTACGATTGTATCATCAATGTCGTTGATGCTGTCAATTTAGAACGCAACCTCTATCTAAGCCTTGCGCTAAGTGAGCTCAACAAGCCGATGATCATTGTCTTAACCATGGTCGATTTGGTGACCGCACAGGGGCGTAGTGTTAATTGGCCAGAATTAAGTAAGCGCTTTGGTGTCAGTATCGTCGATGGCCGAGATATCGTCGCACTCGAGCAAGCAATCACCCATCTATCCGAGCATCCCAGCCAGCCTTGTTGCCTCAATTGCCAGCGCGCCCACATTGACTACCCTCCATCGATTGAGCGCGCCCTCCAACAAGTCAGTCGCGAAGGTGAGCCAGAAGAATGCTCAATTCTGCGTCTTGAGGGTATTCTACCAGGTGGCGAATCAGTAATCAGTGCCTTTGAGGCATCCCAAGGCGTTTCTCCTGACGTATTGATTTCTGATGCTCGCTATGCCACCATTTACACGTTAGTAGATGGGCTCTTAGAGCAATCGAGCCAAACGCACGGGCACTTTAGCTCGCTGATTGATCGAGTCGTACTTAACCGCTGGCTAGGTCTGCCGATCTTTCTACTCATCATGTACGCTCTATTTTGGTTCACTCAAATCATTGGCGGAGCCTTTATTGACTTCTTTGATTTAGCGGGCAGCGCCCTCTTTGTAACAGCTCCCTTAAAAGCACTCGCCTATTGTCATGCGCCGGACTGGCTAAACTTGTTGGTCTCGGGTCTGGGCACGGGCTTGCAAACGGTTGCGACATTTGTACCTCCGGTCTTCTTTATCTTTTTAGGATTGTCAATTCTTGAGGACTCTGGCTACATGGCTCGAGCGGCTTATGTCATGGATCGCATCATGCGATTCTTAGGATTGCCAGGCGGCGCATTTGTGCCAATGTTGGTCGGATTTGGGTGCTCAGTACCTGCCATCATGGCCACACGCACACTATCCAGTCGCCGCGACCGCATCCGAGCGATCTTTTTGGTTCCCTTTATGTCATGTGGGGCTCGATTACCAGTCTATGCTCTTTTTGGGGCAGCCTTTTTTGGGGCACAATCGGGGTTGGCGGTATTCATGATCTATTTTATTGGGATTTTACTGGCAATTGGTACAGGCTTACTCCTTAAGTACACCCTATTGCCAGGACAACCATCCGCCTTTATTATGGAGCTACCGCTTTACCATCGCCCCAGCATCAAAGCGATCATGACCACGACCTGGGAACGTTTACGCAACTTCGTACTTCGTGCTGGTCAAGTCATCACCATCATGGTCTTACTCCTCAGTCTGTGTGAAAAAATCCCCGTATCCAATGATCGCACCTTGGTTACCGCAGTGGGTCAAAGCATCACCCCAGTCTTTTCACCCATGGGTGTCGAGACAGAGAACTGGCAAGCATCTGTTGCCTTGGTCATGGGACTTTTTGCAAAAGAAGCCGTCGTCGGCTCCCTCCAATCGCTCTATGCACAAGAAGCTCAAGCACAAGACGACACCAGCGAATCAGAAAGCGTCACCGAGACGCTGATGGAAGCATGCAAAACGCTCCCCACCAACCTCGCAACGATCATTGGCATAACCAATGCAGACGAAGAGGGCGAGGACAATGGTACACTCGAGCAGCTCCGCAAAAAGTTTACCAAGGGTCCCCACCAAGCCTTTGCCTACTTGCTCTTTATCTTGCTCTATGTCCCCTGCCTTGCTGCGGTTGGTACAATTGCCAAAGAGATCGGCGCTCGCTATACGGTCATCCTCTCTGTCTACCTCACGGTGCTGGGATGGAGCGTCGCCACGCTCTACTATCAAATCGCGGTGATGCATTCTCCGCTGTGGCTTGCAGTCTCCAGCGCCTGCCTGCTGATTATGGGACTTGGACTCAAGATCCTTGGTAGTCAATCGCCAAGACTGGCGTGAGCACTCATGGAATAAAAGGAAGCGTTTTGAGGAGGTAGCCCTCAATTGCCTATTGACAAGGCTCACAGAGTATGATATCGTACCTATTACATGAAAGGAACACTGTAATATGCCAACAATCACATTATTAGATGCCCTGTGGACCACAACTTGCCGAATGGCACCTTGGCTCTTGATGGGCTTTATCTTTGCGGGCATCCTCAAACGCTTCGTCTCACCTCAATGGGTTACCCGTCACCTTGGTCGAGCAAGTGGACGGTGGGCGATCCTCAAAGCAGTCCTACTGGGAGTCCCCCTACCCCTGTGTAGCTGTGGCGTACTGCCTCTGGCTGCTGGCCTCAAAGATTCTGGCGCAAGCAAGGGGGCGACATCGGCTTTTTTGATTAGCACACCCCAAACAGGTCTAGACTCCTTTTTTGCGACCTATGCACTCATGGGCTGGGTCTTTGCCATTGCTCGGCCTCTGATTGCCCTCATGACGGGTGTCGTCGGCGGAATTTGCGTCGACCAATTTGACCGTGACGATGCCACCCCTACTCCCCCGCCTACATCGCCCAAAAAGAGCTGCTGCCATGCAGAAGCCCCTCAACCAGCGCCCAAGAGCTGCTGCTGTAGCAAAAAGCCTGAGCCAAGCCCCGAGCCCAAGAGCTGTTGTGCGCACCACGACACGCCGCACCCACCAGCGCAAGCAAGTTGCTGTGCCGATACTCACGCCCGACCACCAGCGCACAATCCTATTGTAGCGATCTTAACCGACAGCTACACACTCTTTAGAAGCGTTTCTCGGGCGCTTGCTGTGGGGCTATTACTCTCAGCTTTGATCTTTTATTTAGTCCCAGACAATGCCTTGTCCAACTACCAATTTCTTGCGAGTGACTGGGTGATGATGCCTTTGATGCTTTTGATCGGCATGCCTCTTTACGTCTGCAGCACGGGGAGTATTCCCGTGGTCGTGGCCCTCATCGCCAAGGGATTAAGCCCGGGTGCGGGGTTGGTCTTTTTGATGGTTGGCCCAGCTATGAATGCCGCCTCTCTAACGGTCTTAGGGCAACTATTAGGCAAACGCAGCCTTGCGATCTACTTATCGGTCTTATCTATTGGTGCGCTACTTGCAGGCATTGCCCTCAACCTACTCCATGCTCACGCAGCAATCGTCCTCCCCAATCAGCTCATGGCCTGTCATCCCGAAAGCCTCACCCTACTCAGTCAAATCGCAGGTGCAACGCTGATCGTGCTCTTGATCAGTGCCATCTTTTGGCGGCCCCGCCACTAGGAGCTCGCCGTATCAATCCAGCGGCAAACTTGATTGCCTCAAGCGAGCTAAAAAGCACCCCTCTATCTGATCTCAAAAATTTCCCCGTACTAAATTTAGCACAGTGAGACAAATGCCTGGCATTGCCGCTTTTTGGAACGAGGCCATGAAGGGTGTTTCGCGGACCTTGCGCCAGTATGACAACCAGGTCTGACGCACCTAAAAAGTCTCAATATGGCAAATTTGACATATTGAGACTTTTCCATCCCTATTGCAGGAGCGTCAGCGACCTGCTTGATGCCTGATGCTTGTTGCGGGCGAGCACAGCGAGCCCCTGATTAGCGATTGGCGATGAGCGTCTTGCGCATCGCAGCGACACGGTCGGGGTGTTGATCTGCGAGGTTGGTGCGTTCTTGAGGATCGTTGGGCAAGAAGAATAACTGTGGCTGCTTCTTTTTGAGGCGCAGTTTCCAGCCGTCGTTGGTGATGATGGTTTGCCCACTGCCGTTGACGATGACAAAGCGCTCTTTGGGCAGAGGCTTATCGTCAAGAATCACAGGTAGCAGTGAGGTGCCATCCTTTTTACCTGGATTGACGCCAAACCATTCGGCAAAGGTGGTGAGTAGATCGTAGTTAGCGGCGAGCTGTGGGGTGTGGCCAGGGGTAATGTGGCCTGGCCAAGCGAAGGCGAGAGGCACGTGAATCCCGCCCTCAAAGTTGTCCCACTTAAGGCCATAGGTGCCTAGATTACCATCAAAGACATCCCTAAAGTCAGTCGAGGTACCTTGACCTGGGGAGCCTTTCATACAGCGACGATTGTAGTACTGCTTGGTGTAGAGCTCGTGGCCATTGTCCGAGGAGAAGACAAAGAGAGTGTCTTTATCAAGGCCAGAGGCTTTGACCTGCGCCATGACCTCACCAACGAATTGATCAAAGTAGCAGACCATGGAGGCGTATTCCATCTCGAGATAGGTGAGATGATTTTGGCTTGGATCCCACTCCTTTTGGTCGAGCTTTTTGCCGGTCTTGTTGTCCCAAAAGGCTAAACGCTGGTTGGGAGAATCGGGCGCATCTTTGAGGTCTGTCGCGGCAGCATTGTCCTGAGAGACTAGGCGCATATCGCCAAATTCGGTGCTTTTCCACACATTGGGATGAAAGGCAGGCCAGCATGACGTGGGCTTGGCGCCTTTGCCCGTGTAGGCGACAGCACTCTTGGGCAAGGCCACGGGGCCATGAGGTAACGGCGTAGAATAAAAGAGGAAAAAGGGCTTGTCCGCAGGACGATTGTGTGCGTCATTCTTAAGGTAATCAAGGGCCCACTTTTGCACGACAAAGGGCGTCCACACGGCTTTGCCAGCATAGTCCCAGCGCTGCAAACGGTTGGCGTAGTTTTCATTCTCAGGCGATTGTCCATTGTCTCTGCGAGTATTGCCAGGGATTGGATGGAGGTGTGAGGAAGCGTCTTGAAGGCGCTTTTCCACAAGGTAGGGCTGAAAAAATCCATGACACATCCCATGATCAAAGTCCCCAAAGTAGGCATCCCAGCCGTGGTTGCGCATTTGGGTCGTGGTCGTCATAAAGCCGTACTCGAGCTTGCCAACCTGTGCAGTAGTGTAGCCCGCGTGCTTAAAGACATTTGCCAAGTAGAGCTCACCAGTAGGCAGCTTAACATCTTGGCGGTCGACCTTTTGCTCCAGCGCACGCCAATTGGCAGTGGCTTTGGCAAAGTCAGCTGGCGTGTGGTAGGTTGCGGGGTAGTGCTTGGCTTTCATGGCTCCAGCACCAGAGATCCGCCAGCGACCACGGCTGTGACAATCATGCAACCCGGTCAAAAGCGAGGCACGCGCTGGCGCACAAAACATACACCCATAAGCATTGTCAAAGACCTTACCTGATTCAAGTAGGGCATCTAGATGGGGTGTCTTAAACTTGGCCTTAAAGGCTGAGTCTTGACGCAAGCGTCTAAAGTAGGAGAGCATCCCACGACCTTGGTCATCGACATAAAAGAAGATTACATTGGGGCGGGCTTTGCGAGGCATGATGGGTGCGGCCTGCTTGCTCCACAAAGGTTGATACACCGCAGCGACAGCGGCACCTGTGATCAACGCTAAAAATTGACGTCTTTGCATGATGAAATCCTAGAATGACGGTGGGCTATCCACCTGGGGGGCAGTAGGAGTAAGCCTGTCTGGTACTGCTACCTTTCTAATAAGTTAGGTGCGACATAAACGGAATAATTCCGTTTTTGTCGCACCTCTATTTATTGCTTAATGCTCTAGTGCGGCGAGCTTGCGAGCCCTAGAGTGGTCGGCTTCGCCGACCTAGAGGCCCACAGCCTTGACATCTTGAGCAT
Source organism: uncultured Lentisphaeraceae bacterium (assembly GCA_964478335.1). Classification (GTDB taxonomy): domain Bacteria; phylum Verrucomicrobiota; class Kiritimatiellia; order RFP12; family DVOR01; genus CAYZIC01. The sequence continues at coordinate 7,684 of CAYZIC010000041.1, forward strand.
GGATGCCCTTTTGTCCACCGCGCTTAACGGTAAAGACATCGAGAGCTTTTTGCATCTCAGGAGTAAAGCGATTCTTAGCCTTGAGGATGCGAACCTTTTCGTAGGCTTCGATGCCATTGCGCAGGTGCACCATACGCATGGACAAGCGAGGGCCCGGGTAGACCAATGACGTGTCACCTGATGGCCAGCTAGTAAAGTCTTGGCTAACGAGAGGATTCTTGACCCATGAGCAATATGCCCAGCGCAAAATACCGTCAAAGTTTGCACGAGCTGCCATGGGTCCAAGCCAAGCGGCTTCTGCCGGGTCTGACCACATAAAGGTATTGGGGCGCTGAGGGTAGACGCAGACGTAAAAGGTTGTCTTTTTCTTTTCAGCACGGCGTTGGTTAATGACCTTAGCGATAGAATCGGAAATGTTAAAGGTATAAGAGACATCCTCAAAGGCGCTATTCAATTGGCTTGGATGGTCACAAGCAGCGACAAAGCCAAACTCTGGTGCCACGCGCTTGAGCAAGTCTAAGACAGGGCGCACCAAGTAGTCGGGGCGTTCGTCAATGGCGATCTTGGTGATCGAGAGCCATCCCTTGCTACGCAAGTGGCTACGAAAATCCTTGAGCAAGCTTCCCCAAAATGCTTGATACTCTTTGCTCGAGGGCTCCATACGAGCTTTGACAACGCGGTTTTGAGCTTCATCAAAGTAAGCAAATGTCAAGCTCCATGGGATCATGGTGTAGCAAGAGATTTGATCCTTGACACCACAGTCCATCATCATCTTGACATAGCGGTCAAAGATGGCGTAGTCGTAGGACCAGGTGCCATTCTTTTTACGGGTGACCTTAACCATGGAGCTAAAGGTGTCATAGGTTTGGCTATTCCATGCTTCATCAATCAAGGTGGTCGTGATGACCTTTTGGCCCAAGTTGGCGAGCAGCTTTGAATAGCGCTCTAAAAACATCCAATGATCCTCAGACCACATTTCGACATCATGCCAGCGAGCAATCGGGTCGGGATGCTGCCAGACATCGAGGTGCATGGCCCAATCTTTGACAGGAGGCAAGACCTCTTGCTCTGCAGTTAATGAGACAGGGATGGAGTGGCGCTTGCCATTGATTGAGATAACAAGAGGTGGCACAGATTTAGCCATACGGCGATGCGGGACTTGCCAAGTAATGAGGATAGGACGAGTAACGCCCTTAAAAGTAGTTTGGCTAAGGCCATCGACAATATCGGCATAGAGGACACCATCACCGAGGGTATAGCGCAAGAAATCTGCCTTAAGATAAGGGTGCGGGGCAACGGTGATCTCATCAAAGCCACTTGCGGAGCTGGCGACGACAATGGCGTTGACCGTTTCTCCACGCCAGCCTTTGAGGAGCAAACGATTGGTCAGGGGCGTTGACACAGGGAGGTCGCGGTCGTAGCGCTGATACAAATCACCCACACCGACAGACGATTGGTTACGCTTGGTTGCGAAGCCTTCGATTTCGACCAAGTGGCCGCCGCGTTGGTTGCCGACAGAATTGCGTGTAAAGGTCGTGCGCACATAGCGCACAGGGCGATTATCTACGTCGAGTAAGAAACCTGCCTCACCCGCACAAATAGAGTTGGCTCTCTGGTCAGCGAGGACAAACCAAGTCTTACCATCAAGCGAACCCTCAACATTAAATTGATAGATACGGCCATCAGCCCAATACGGCACGACACGGATTTGCGACAAAGTCTTGGCTTGGCCGAGGTCCAACTGATGCCAAGCTGGGAGGTTTTCACAGGCCCAATGGTTGTTGGCATCTTTGGATTGACCATCGACTGCCAATTGTGGCTTGCAATTAGCCCACGTGCCATTAGCAGTAGCAGACGCATTTAAAAAGAGGTTGGCTTGGCCAGAGACAGCGGTCCCTTTGCCATAGGGGCGGCCATCAGGCTCGTAACTAGGATGACGCTCAGGACGCGCCAAAGCCGATCCACACAACGCAAGCGCACAGAGGCTAGCATAGCTTAGTGATTTCATTGATTGATTCCTTATTCTTATTAGATGTTTTAAGGCTTATTTCTCGCACATAAAAATTAAGCACGAGGGATAAACACCCTCGTGCTTGATGACATTCGTCCTTAGCGCCCAGTAAACCAGGAGTACCAAGGCTTGCGTTGCTCTTTTGCAGCAACAGGCTTTGATTCGACTGCGACTGTTGTGCGAGGCAAGCCCTTGGCTTGGATAAACAAGGTACCCTTGCCCGCCTTACCACGGATCGACTGCAAGATGACTTGAGCCTTACCGCTAAATGCACGGATGGTGGAGCCTTTCATCGAGTCCGCATCAGTGGCATCGCCATTGCAAACGCCGACGATCTTAAAGGGACCAGAGACCTTAAAGGTGAAGCGGTTATCCGCAGTCGGGACGAAGCGGCCCTTGGCATCGAGGAGGTCGATTTCGACATAGACCAAATCGCGGCCATCGTTGGCAATGACGGGACGATCAGCAGTTGCTTTGATGCGGGTGGCTGCGCCCGTGGTTTGCACCTTGTCGCGAGCCCATTCCTTGCCAGCCTTGTAGGCGACAACTTCGAGGGTGCCAGGTTGGTAGACGACATCTTCCCAGCAGAGGCGATAGCGGTCTTTCATACCCTTGCCCTTGACCTTTTTACCGAGGCTCTTGCCATTGAGGAAAAGCTCAGCGCTGTCGCCGCTGGTGTAGACAAAGACAGGGGTGACTTTGCCTTCACGCTGGCCGACCCAATTCCAGTGAGGGAGGAGGTGAGCCATGGGGACTTGAGGCATCCAGTGAGCTTGGTAGAGATAGGCACGATCCTTACGGAAACCGCAAAGGTCGACAATACCGAAGTAAGAGCTACGAGAGGGCGCTTTACCCATTTCGGCCATTTCGGCCATTAGCTTTTCGCGTTCGGCCTTGGGGAGGTCGCGGATATTGCCGATATTGGAGTTATCTTGGTTGTAAGGGGTGGGTTCGCCGATGTAGTCAAAACCAGTCCAGACGTATTCACCAGCGCACTTGGGTTCGTCGTCGAGTGCGGCGAATTCGATGTCAGGGCGATAGGCCCAGCCGGGTGCGTAGAGGTCATAGGAGCTGACTTGAGCAGCGAATGCGCCGGCATGAATATTCCAGAAGCGCTCCTTGGACGGGAAGTAGTACTTGCCGCGTGAGCTGACGCATGAGGAGGATTCGGATGAGACAAAGGGACGGTTGGGGTAGTCCTTAGCGAATTGCTTGAATGCGCCGGGCTTGTAGTTAAAGCCATAGACATCAAAAGCCTTGCCCAGACGATTATCCTTGGAGCCGAGCATATTGCAGCCGACGGTGGTTTGACGGGTGGGGTCGTATTTTTTGAAGAGTCTGTGGAGCTCTTCTGCGACATCGCCACCACGGCCATTGCCACTCCATTGCTCGGTAACTTCATTACCAGCAGACCAAGCGATGACAGAGGGGCTATTGCGGTCACGCAAGACAAAGTTGCGCAGATCCTTTTCGTGCCATTCCTTCCAGTAGAGGTGGTAACCGCCAGTCTTGTCATACTTTTGAGCTTCCCAAATATCAAAGAGCTCATTGTCGACCAAGATACCCATCTTGTCGCAGAGTTGGAGCACCTCAGGTGCAGGAGGATTGTGCGACGTACGGATCGAATTCACCCCAAAGGATTGCAAGATCTCGAGTTGGCGCTCCTGAGCGCGGGTATTGACTGCGCTACCGAGAGCACCCAAATCATGGTGCATGCAGACACCCTTGATTTGCACGCGGCGGTCATTGAGGTAAAAGCCATCAGGCTTCCATTCCACCTTGCGAATACCAAAAGGCTGCGTCACCTCATCGATAACCTCGCCATCTTGGAGGATGGAGACCTTAACGAGATAGAGATAAGGATCCTCAATATCCCACAAACGCACCGTACCACCGACACCGAGCAGAGGTTTGCACACATAGGTACCACCAGCGGGCACAGTGAAGTGGTCATTATTTGTACCGAGTACGCCAATTGTTTCATCGGGCTTATCTGCGGCAACCAGCTTCATCTTATAGTCAAAGCGAGCTTCCTTTGAGGTGGTATTGCGCACGGTGATTTCCGTGCGGACATTGACCTCGCGAGCGGTGAAGCCCTTGGCAGCGCGCTTGATGCCCTCGATTTTAGGCGTATGGACAAAGACACCCCACTGATCGACGTGGACCGGGTTTGACTTCACCAACCAGACATGGCGATAGATACCCGCACCGGGATACCAACGCGTCGAACGCGGGAGGTTTTCAGCGCGCACCGCGATGACATTCTCCTGGCCGACCTTGACCAAGTCCGTGATATCAATACGGAAAGAATTGTACCCATAGGCCCACTTGCCAGCAAATTGACCATTGACGTAGACCTGGGGATTCATCATCACGCCGTCAAAGTCCACATAGATGCGCTTACCGGCATCCTCAGCAGGCAGCGAAAAGTCCTTGCGGTACCAGCCGATCGCATTCCAAGGCAACTTACCCGTTTCATTGGGCTCATCCTTGAGGAAGCGGCTCTCTACACCCCAATCGTGAGGCAAATCAAGCGAACGCCACGCGCTGTCATCAAAGTTCACCAAGTAGGGGAATTGACGATCCTTATTATCATAAGGCAAAATCACCTGGCCAGCGGCATCCTTAAAGGTCACCTCGCGAATCGACGCCCAGCCCTTCGTCGGCTTGACCATCACCTTAGCATAGCGAAAAGCCGCATCGATCTTGTGGCCATCTTGCTTAGCCGCGACCTGCTTATTCATTTGGTCAGCCAGCGTCGTCCAAGAGGTGCCATCCACCGAAACCTGCAAACGATACTGATAGTTGGCGTTTTGTTCCCAATCGATCGTCACCTGGCGCGCCTTAACCACGCGCTCAAAGTCGACAGCCACCCATGCCGGAGAACCATTCGCCGCACACCAGCGCGTAGCCATCTTGCCATCAAAGGCATTGGCCGCAGGATTATGGCCCTCAGCAGAGCTGCACTTCGTTGAGATATGCGGCGCACCTGGCTCAACCGGTGCCAAACAATCTGCAAACTTGCCAAACTTGGCAAACTTCCAGTTCCAATCAAAAGAATCGCATTTGCTAGCTTGCGCCAATGACGCACACGCCATCAAAGCCAATAGTGATAATCTACGCATAGTTGTTTCCTTATTTTAATATGAGAGTGGGCGTCCCCACAGCTAATCAATCTTTCGAATGCCCCCAAGATACCTTAAATTCCCACAAAAGTCAACCCACAAAAGCCCAAATGACGGAAAAACTTCCCCATCAGAGAGACTTTGTCCTTGCAAAACGTTCACCAATCGTCTATGCTAAAGGTGTCAAATCAAAAAGGAGGCATCCCATGCTATTCGAAAAGCTCCACATTGTCAACTTTCGCTCCATCACCGACCTCGTCGTTGATATGCGTTACCCCGACAAATCCCCCCGCAATGTAGCCCGCCGCTCCGACTGGGTTTACTTCGACAACGGCCCCAAACGCCGCGCCCTTCCCGTCATGGCGCTTTACGGTGCCAACGCCTCCGGCAAGAGCAACGTCATCCAGGCCATCTCCCGCCTTCGCAAGACCGTGGTGCACGCCAGTCCCATTCCCCCACACAAATACATGCCCAATCGGCTCAACCCCACCCAGCAGCCCACCCGCTTAGCCATCACCTTTACCGACAAAGCCACCCGCTACCACTACGGTATCGTTTACGACGCCACAGGCCTCCTCCGCGAATGGCTCACCGCCAACGGCCGCGTCATCTTCAGCCTTCGCGCCCCCGACACCCCACCCAACCGCAGCCCTCACCTCACCGCCCAAGCCCAAAAACGCACCTCCTCAGTTTACATCAAGCGCGCCTACAGATTTTTCCAAGACCTCCAGCTCTTTGACATTCAATTCCAATCCACCCTACTGCCCAGCGCCATCGAGCACCTCGCCAAAGTCACCCACCAAACCATTGAGGAAACCGCCGAGGCGCTCATCCAATTTGCCGGCCAGCTCGATGCCTCCATTCTCAACCTCACCGTCACCCCCGACGACAAAGGCCCCCAACTCACCGCCACCTACCAAGCCATCGACGGACAGACAGTCGACTTCGCCTTCTTCAAAGACGAATCCGAGGGCACCCAGCGCCTCCTCCTACTCATCGCCACCATCCTCATCGCCCTCCACCGCGGTGCCCCACTCTTTGCCGACGAAATCGCCCGCTCCATCCACCCCATCGTCATGCGAGAAGTCCTCTCATTCTTCAAACAAAAACGCCTCAACCCCAACTGCGCCCAACTCTTCTTCACCACCCACATGACCGACATTCTCGACGATCAAATCCTCGCCTTGCCCGAAGTTGCCCTCCTCACCAAAACCCTCCGCAGAGGCACCCAAATGATCCGCGTCTCCGACCTCAAGCGCGACCCCGACAACGCCATCCGCAGCCTCAAGACCTTCAAAGACAACTACATGGCCGGCTACTATCGCGGCGTCCCTTATCCTGCGCTGTAGGCGCAGGATAAGGGTGGTCGGCAGAGCCGACCGCATTGGGCACCTGCGGTGCCGCCTTTAGGTGGCTGCGCCACCGCCCTAAGGAGCCTGCGGCTCCGCCATAAGGTCGGCAAGCCGACCGCTATTAGCTAAAAGCGGCGAGCTTGCTCGCCCTAAAACGGCGACGCAGTCGCCTTAAAGCGGAGGCGAAGCCTCCCTAAAGCGGCGACGCAGTCGCCTAAAGCGGCAGCACCGCTACCAGAAAGGCCCCCTACCATGATGCGCATCCATATCCTTTGTGAAGGCCCCTCCGAGCGCGCCTACATTCAGCAGATCAATCGTCTGCTCCATGAGCACGACATTCCCGTTATCTTTTTAGCCACCGTCACCCAAGGCGGCAACTATCCCCACGTCATTAGAGAATATAGCAAGCTCATCCACCGCAAACCGACCCCAAAGAACGTCTGGATCTGGCTTGACTACGACCTCTATTTGCGAGACGATAAGTTCTGCTGGGAGACCTACTGCAACAGATCCAAGACCATTCCCAGTTTTTATTTTTCCATTCAAAACTTCGAGGACTACCTCTCCCTGCACCTGCCCCGCAAGAAACGCGACCAATGGATCGCCATCATGCGCAAATACAACCATTGGCGTTGGCCCACCCACGGCAAAGTCTACACCCCCCTATTTAGAAAGCACGTTGGCCGCTATGACAAAGGCACCATCCGCACCGGCTTCATCACCGAGCGCAGCCTCACCAACCTCAAACTAGCCGTCGACGAACGCCTCGAGATTCTCTTTCCCCCCCGCCTCAAAGATTTCGAAAATTTCGCCCAGCAGCTGATCATCCTGCTCGACAGTCACCACTTTTTCGCTTAAGAGACATCAATGAAAGTCTTACTCATACTCCTCACAGCCATGACACTCACAGCCTCTGCTAAGGTTTTTGAGGCCAATGGCATCACTGTCGACGACTACGACAATATCACCCAAAATATCCCCAAAGCCCCCGTGAGTTTGAGTTCAAAGTCAATGGCAAAATGACAATCACCACAACCGATCTTGGCTCACGCACACGGCATCGGATGTGATAGATGAGGCGACTGTTTACGAGAAATTCACTTGCGCAGCCAATGGAGGGGCCGCACGCAATGCGACCATCACCTTTACCCGTGCAGATGGTGCAAGCTTGACAATCACAGCCCGTCAGCTCGGCGTAGGCAAACTGCTCAATCGTTGGATCTATGGATTAGATGCAGACACCCTCAATAGACGCTTAGGTGAATCTCCAGACACAATCACCTCGCCAACCATTATGGCCCCAGAGGGATGGTGCGACAGTTATCAAGTTTCTCAGGGCTATGGAGCCAATCACTGTTGGCTATCGACACCAGCAACCTCTTACAGTGGTGGCAGCAGAGTGCACCCGCCAAAGCCTATTGGATGAAAGGCCCACCCCCAACGGCATCGATTGGTCAGCACCTCAGTATTTGCAAATTAATCAGCTCTTTTTTCGCAGCTTTAAGAATGACGGAGGCGCAGTGGCCGATGTGATCAATTGGTATTTCACAGGCTCCTATCCAGCAGGTAGTACCAGTTCTGCATTGACCGATGAGGGTAAAAGGATCGGAGGAGCATTTTGGGCTGAGACGATTCAAGATGCGGATATGGCGCAATTCATTGCAAGTCAGACCGGGCTCACCGAGGCAAAGCACCTCACGGCTGCGCTAAATCAAGCCTTTGCCTCAGATTGAGCCATCGGGCTCATGAGTAATGGGTCCGACGGCAACCACTGGATCACAATCTGGGGGGCGGCCTTAAATGAGTCAACAGGCCACTACGAATTCCTCTACATTACCGACTCAGCCTATAACCCCAAAACCTTGCAACGTGCTTCACTGGTCTACACACAAGAGGGCACCCTGACCACGATCAAACTCTACGGCTCGCGCAATATCAATGTCATCACGACGCTCAGTGCGCAAAATAAGTGGTTCGCAGACAAAGGCACCCCACCGACGCTCACCTGTTCGCTCGATCAATCTAATTGGTTTGCCAATCGCAATAAGCAAACCACGATCATACACCTCAGCTGTACAGGCACATGGCGCTGGGATTCCCTGCCAGATTGGGTCACCCTCTCGTCACCCTCAGGCTTAGGCAATCAATCCATCCTAATCACCCTTGCCGCCAATACATCAGGAGCCACCCGCACAGCCATCCTCAAAGTCACAGCCCCAGCCCCCGTCAATCAAGCGCAGGCCCTGACCATTATCCAAAGTCCAACCACGTCCCCCCCCCCCTATTCCAGGGCATGACCTCACGCCGCCCTTTTCCGCGACATTGACCACTGGCGCAAATCACTGGTCGCAACTCGACTGGTTCGACAGCACGGGTAAAGCCATCCCCAAAGACTTTAATTGGGCAGCCTATCAGGGTGAAATCATCATCCATACTCCTTAGCTTGCCACCAACCTATTGGTAGCGGCGACGATGCGAGCCTGCCAGACGAGCAAGCTCGCAAGGAGCGAGGAGGCGACCAGAGTGGATTCGAGTGCCTGCGGCGAGCAGGTCGCTTGGCAAGAGACTGAGAGCTCCCAAAATCCCCAACCTCAAAATCCCCCAGTGACTGCGGCGAGCGATCAGCTGATCATCTGCTCTTTTAACAGGCTCTACTGTTTCTTGACTATTGGGGGCATTGGGTGCTCTATTTGATTTGACTATTTTTAGGGATTGTGATAGTATCAGTCTTATTTCTATCTATCCTTGTTGGAATAAAGTAAAAGGATTTTTATGCTTCGAGATATTGATACGCCATTAACATTGTTACTTTCGCTGAAGTCTAAGGATGACGGAGTCTGGCGACGATTTGTCTCAATCTACTATCAACCGTTGTGTGATTTTGCAAGAAGTGTTGCTTTACGGCTAGGTGTTGCAGAAGCCGATAGCTTAGATGTTGTGCAAGTCGTTTTATTAGAATTAGCAAATGATACTGCTCATTTTGAAAAAACGCGAGGGAGTTTTCGTAATTGGTTGATGATGCGTATCCGTTGTCGGATTTATGATGTACTACGTAGTAATCAGGCTAGGATTAAAAGAGATGCCGAGGGTTTGGCTCGTGTTGAGTTAATTAATGAGGAAAATCAAGACGAGGAGAGCCATACCCTTGAAAAGGCTCTTTTTGACCGAGCATTGAAAACTGTTCTAGAAACAACTGAGGCTCGTACGCGTGAGGCATTTAGACGTTATGCGCTTGAAAATGAATCTATTCAGATCATCGCAAAGGATCTTTCAATCACGCCTAATACCATTTATCAAATCAAGAAGCGTATTCTAGATCGTGTGCTTGATTTAATCAATCGATCACCGTTCGAGGATTAAATAACCATGCATTCACTGTCTGTAGAAACGCTTCTTGATGCAGTGCGCCCCGCACTAGCATCGTCCGAGCGAGCGAGATATACGCTTGATGTCGGGACATCTATTGGTGGATTTGAGATCGTTGGACTCTTAGGGGTTGGTGCATCGGCAGAGGTGTATCGAGTTTTTGACCCCAACTTGCAGCAACAGTATGCGCTTAAGCTTTTGGTGCGCCAAGAAGACGCTATTAGGACTGCATTTCGCCAAGAGATTCATTTGCTTGCGCAGCTTAAACATCCCAATATTCTTTCTATTATGCATGCAAGCATTTGGCATGAGCGTGATTTTTCCATCACGCCATTGCTTAAACCTTTACCAGACCAACCCTCTGAAACAACCGTGTATCAGTGGACGTTGATCCTTTGCGATGTCCTTGAGGTGCTCAATGCAAATGGTGTCGTTCATCGAGATATTAAGCTAAACAACGTGCTTTACGATCCCCAAAAGCAAGAACCTATCCTTGCCGATTTTGGCGTGGCGACAATTAGGGGAAAATCTCAAGGTCTGATTGCGGCATCACCTGAGAGCTCAGCACCTGAGCAACTCGAAGGGATTGCGACACCCACATCCGATGTGTATGCCCTCGCTCGACTGCTTCAGCAACTCCTGCCCGAGTCCTGCTATACAAGATCTCCGTGGAGAAATCCTCTTACAAAAGCCCTGGCAGTCTCGCCAGAAATGCGCTACGCATCCGCAAAGGATTTCGCACACGCTTTGAGGCGAGCCGACCTCGTCTACCATTGGCGCAAGCTACTCCTTAAGATTGCGATCGTACTCATCGCCTTACTAACGCCTATCACGATCATCTACGCAAGCTACGCCACCTACCAAAAACGAATCATCGAGCGAGCCCAAGCGACCTTGCATCAAGAGATGCTTGAGCGACAGGCACGCACCATTCCGACGGTGGCTTGCACCGATAGTGCCACCCTTGACCTGACTGATCACCCCTATGACATTGCCTATTGCCCCGCCATTGATATCGACTTCAATAAGGCTCCTGGGAAATTGAGACTCATGCTCATCCATATTCCGCAAGGCAAGCAACTCATCATTGAGACCCTACGACTGACCAGCGACACGATTCGTTATGGACATCGATATCAGCTATCAATCATTATTACGGGAGAGGGTGCCTGCACGATCAACCAATTTATACCCCTTCAAAACCAACGCCTCCCCGAGCTACCAGAGATGACGTATAAGGATGAGTATGGTTTATATAGATCCCATTCGCCAGTATTTGCCTATGAGATTAGAACTGCGCAAACCATTACAACCCACTTACCTGAGGCAAAACCATCCGTAAAAGGAGGGTATAGCCAACGGCTCTTTCTCAAAAAAATTGAAGCAAAGTGGATGCCAACCTTAAGCTATCAATTGCAGTGGAGTGTAAGATCTGCAGCAGGAAAGGCCTTTTTGAAAGCCCATTATCCCCCACCACGTGATGAAGCACAAAAGATAATGCGGGAAGAAATAAAGGCCAGGCAAAAACAATAAACCGCCCCCACCTCACTGCGCTCGCAATCTAGTGTGCGAGTTTGGCTAGCGCTACTTTTGTTTTTAATGTAGCCCCAAGCTCGCCACGCTTCTCCGCGCACCCAGTCTCTTAGCGGGAGATTATCCGTAGACACAC
>CAYZIC010000042.1:0-18273 GCA_964478335.1 uncultured Lentisphaeraceae bacterium
CAATGCTTTATTTGGACAGTTCTGCTATATATGGGGGGATGCTTTTTTGTGTGGGACGGTTTGAACGTCTCTTGTTGGGGTGTCTCTCGTGTTCTTTGATAGTTGAATCTGTGGGGGATGCGCTATGGTTAGCTGCCATATGCCGTCGTCCCCCTTTTTTTATCTTTTGGAAGGGGCGGGACTGCGGGATTTTTTAAGCGCAAAAGGAGTGCACAGGACGGCTGGACGGGATTTATTTAACCACAAAAACACAAAAGGACGTTGCGCCCTGCCTGATTACGGTTTGGAGCCGTGAGTAGGCTTTTCCTCCAGGAACAGTCGCGATGCGCTTATCTTTTTATGCTTGTGCCCGCCCCACTAAAATTAAACAAGAGCCTGCAATTAAAAAGGTCTCTCGCCTGTTGGCTGAGAGACCTTATTGGTGCGAGATTAACTCGCTTAGAAGAATGATCTGTCGCGAGGATTCTTGCGTTGCATCTTGACTTTGGGCTCTTCAAGGAATAGTGCATACCATTCATCACCGAACCCCGCATTGCTAAAGAGGGAGGTGTTATTATTGGCCAAAAGATCCTTGTTTTGCTTGAGGATGCGGTGTTCATTCTTTTGGCATCCCTCGGTGATGACAGCTAACGCCTCGTCGAGCGCATTAGCCTTGACGAGGTACCAGGAGTATGTCGCATAGAGTAGTGCGGATTGATCATAGGCAATGCGCTTGGTCATGGTCTCAAATTCGCCCTTGATGCTCTCTGCGGGTTGTTTCTTTTGAATCATGCGCGCCAACTTGAGACTGCGTGAGAGGGGATCTTTGATAAAAGCCTGTGGAATTAATGCGTCAACCTGTTTAAAGTCCTTGATCTGCCAAGCAAATTGCATGTCAAGTGTGGCCAATTGTTTGCCCAAGAATGGGATCCAGAGGTTGTAGCGGCGGAGTTGATCCAAGACCGCTCTCGCTTCACCGATCATGGCGGCGGTGTCACGGGCGATTTCTGCTTGGGCCAATTTCACATTGCCCATTGGCTTGATCTGCCAACGCTGCATTTTTGCCTGGATCTTTGTTTGCCCCTTTTGCATGATGGCTTGGATTTGGTCTCCCATTGCGGTCATTTTTTTACGCAAGAGCAGCCCCAAGAGCAATTGGATGACAATGACGCAGGCAATACCGATTAGGAGAGCCCAATACCATGCGAGCAGATCGGTGACGATCAGAGTCGCAGTCAAGATGGATGAGAAAAGCAAATTAAGAATGACGGTTAACATAGTATCTCCAATTAAATGAGGATGATTGAGGTTGTCACAGTAGACTTATTGCGGTCTAAAGTGGTTAATGAAATCAGTAATGAAGCCAGGCGTTTTGGGTTTTTGCGTGGGAGCTGATCGGTCTTGTGCTAAGAGCCATTTCATGACTACCGGATCAGCTAAGACACGGTGCCAGATGATATGCCCCGCCTTGGGATACTCCGTGTATTTGCAAGGCGCCTTGAGCTTGATTAGCGCCTTAGTGATACGCCTAGAGCACTCCACAGGCACATTGGGGTCCACGTCTCCATGAAAGGCCCAGGTTGGCGTTTTGGCTGCAGCCTTAACATATTTCTCTTGCATTGAGCTGGCACCACAAATCGGGATTGCTGCCGCAAAGTAGTTTGGCCAGCGCTGAGTGGCATCCCAAGTTGCAAAAGCTCCCAAAGAGGCACCGATGATATAAATTCGGTCAGGGTTGACCTTTTTTTCACGCACCCATTGATCGATGAGGTCCTTAACGGCCTGAAGGGAGGTCGATGGTTTGGGAGGGAGTCGATAGTTGGGTGAAAAGGCCAATCTTCGTACCCAGGGCGCATTAACTGGGCACTGTGGCACCAAGACCATGATGGGCTTATAGATTTTGAGATAAGCCTTATGAAAAGCCTCAAACATCTTGATCGGGCCTAAATTGTCCGAGCCAGACTGGCCAGAGCCATGTAAAAATAGGACCAAGGGTAGGGGGGCGTTTTTGTGGTCTGGGATTGTCATGAGGCGGTAGGGAAGCTTTTTCTCCTTACCCTGCTTGTCCTTACCATAGGCATAAGTATGCTCGGCGTAGGTCTCGAGGATAGAGAATTGCGCAACAACTGGTTGAGCTACACCAAGTGCCACAGCCAGAATCAGCAGATTACTCACTTGTCTAAACAAGGACTTCATTCGCGGATCACCTCGACGCATCCCCAGTCCTCTAATTTGCCAGCAATAAAGTCGACGCACTGCTGGTGGACTTCCTTTTGGTTTTCACGGGTGACCTTGAGCACGGGGCCACACGCGATACGCACGGGGCAGTCAACATCGACAGGACCGAAGTCGTGCGTGTATTTGCCAACACCTAAAAACTTAGTTTGGTTCGCAATTGGCACAACGGGCGCACCAGTTTTGAGTGCGAGCTTGACCCCCATCGAATTAAAATCCGATGTTTTAAAGTAGGGGATACGGTGGCCTTGTGGATAGAGGAGGATAGAATTACCCTCATCAATATTTTTTTGCCCCAGCTCCATGACCAACTTGAGGTCTTCGCGAGGGTTTTTGCGTCCTAAGGGGATAGTCGGCTTGCACTTAAAGGTATTGCCCAATATAGGCACATGTAAGAGCGACTCTTTGAGGACAATCGCCATTGGCGTAAAGGCCAATGCGATCGCTGGGAATGCAAAGGTCTCATACAGGCTCATGTGGTTGCAGACATAGATCACCGGCCCCTTGTAGGCAGCGCGCTCGGCAAAGCCTTCGCAAATCACCTCGGTACCGAAGCGTTCTGTTTCCCACATTAAGTGAGAAGCGCAATCAGCCCAACTTTGATCAGTAAAGGTACCCGCTTTGGCGGACTTGGAGGCTTCGTTCATGGCGACGAATGTGCCCTTGATATTGTAAATCAAGGAGGTCCAAAAGCCATTTTTGCGAGGTTTGCCTAGATCTTTGGTTGCGGTCTTATAATAACCCGTTTCGCGGATCTGCTTGAGAAAGTCAACTGTAGATTTTACCTTAGCCATTATCGACTCCTTCTAAATGGAAATTTAGATCTTGGGTGCTTTAATTTGAACGTTGATCGTTTTAGGGTAAATGCCTTTAAGCGCATCCTCGCAGAGTTTGCGAGTGTCTTGAGGGAAGTCGTTTTTAATGATCCACTTGATAAAGCCTGGATCTGTTTCAACGAGTTCTTTGAGTTTTGCGCCCTTCTTCTTGCCAAAGTTGACAACAATTTGCCCCTCAAACCATCTAAATCTGCCAGCGCGGTCCACGTTTAATGGGTCGAGTTGGTTAAAGAGGGTGTCTATTTGTGGCATGCTGTGAGGCAATTCTGGGTAGCGCTGGAATTGCCCTAAGATGACATCCAGAGTCGCTTTGGTGTCAGCTAAGGCACCATGAGCATCGGTGTGCTCACGATTGCAATAAAATTGCAACGCTGCACCCAAGTCACGGGGTTCTTTGACATGGTAGATGCGCTGGGCATCGAGTAGGCGACGTTCTTCAGGCTTAAATTGGATGTCGACGCGAGAGAATTCCTCCGCGAGCAATGGGATGTCAAATCGACCAGCAGCAAACCCGCCCAAATCCGAGTCCGCACCAAAGAATAGGTAGATTTCAAGGGCAACATCTTCAAATGTCGGCGCATCCGCCACATCCGCATCGGTAATGCCATGAATCGCAGTCGATTCCACTGGAATAGGGATAGTCGGGTTGATCAGCCAGGTGCGTTCGGCTTGTGAGCCGTCGGGATTGATTCTGATAGCAGCTAATTCGACGATACGATCAGCACGTGGGCTAAGGCCAGTGGCCTCGATATCAAAGATTACGAGTGGGCGGTCTAATGCAATAGGAAAAATCATATTACTCATCTTTATTTTGATTTGGTACTTGATTAGCTCTCAAACGCTGGAGAGTAACCCATAAAAACACTTTTAAAATAGCATGAAATAGCGCTTTAGTCAATACTAAAAGCCTTGCTAAAAAGCTTTAAATGTTTCTTTTGTGAAGGTTGAGTCGATTCGAGGTGATTCTTGGGGTGAGAGGAGCTTAAATTGTCATCGAGAGGTTATTCGCACGGAGCACGTCGCGAAGCCTTTTTTTGCGCTTGATGGTGTTTGTCATCGAGCATACGGTTCTTTTGGCGACGGCTTCTGCGACGCTTTTGCCTGCGGATTTTTTCTGCGGCCTGTTGACGTTTGCTTTTCTCGTCAGTTGTCTGCTCAATCAAACGTGTGGCTAATTCTCTGCGTGCGAGCCAGCGATTATTTTCTCTGCTACGGGATGCTTGGACTTTGATGATGATGCCGGATTGATCGTGTTTGAGTTGCACGGCAGATGCTGTCTTGTTGACCTTTTGCCCGCCCGAACCAGAGCCCAAGACGAAGCGCTCTGTAAAGTCCGTCTCCGTCAAGTTTGCCTGCGCCATAAGGGCTTTGATCGCAGTGATTGTTGAGGTCGATAGGGGCTCAGATCCCATGGGGTACACACGCTTTCAAAATGGTCTTCGCCAAAATAGCCGTTGTTCCGCGGCGCTTTTTAACGGTTTCTGCAGCGCGTTGTTTCAAGGCATCTGCAGCGTTGGGGTCATTGATGAGTGCGATCATGGATGTCGTTAGATCGGCTTCATCTTTGGCTTGAATAATTGCTTGCGCGTCTAACAAATCTGACATGACAGGGCGGAAATTCTCCGTATAAGGTCCCACAGCCGTCAAGCAACCGCAGAGACACGGCTCGATCATATTTTGAGAGCCATGCTCGCACAGGCTCTTTCCCACAAAGGCATAGGTGCTGATGCCAAATAGCCCCATGAGCTCGCCCGTGGTATCCGCTAAGATGACAGCCTCTTGATCAGGAGCAGGGGCGGGGTCATTGCGAGATTTGCGTACGCATGCAAACCCCGCTTGTGTGATCGACATCTCGACCGCATCGGCCTTTTCAAAATGGCGAGGAGCAATAATGAGGCGTAGTGCTGGCAGGTGAGCCTTGAGCGCAGAGTAAAGCCGAAGCATGACGCTATCTTCTCCAGGCCACGTAGAGCCACCAATGAGAATTGGCGCATCAAGAGCGAAGCCATGTTCGCAGACGTAAGCCTTGAGCGCAGCCTCTTGTGCAGGTGCACGCTGAGCGACATCAAATTTCATACTTCCCGAAACGACCACTTTGTCAGGTGCGCAACCTGCATCAAGGATACGCTGACGGTCGAGCTCAGATTGGGCAAAGATCTTTGTAAAGAGATTCAAGACGGAGCCAAACCACCACTTGAGGCGTTTGTAGCCTGGTGCAGAATGGTCCGAGATACGCGCATTGATCAAAAAGATCGGTAGCTTTTTAGCGTGGCATTGCCGCAACACATTGGGCCAGATCTCCGTTTCCGTGACAATGTAGCAGATCGGGTTAATGGCTTTAATCGCCCGTTGCACGCAGTCTGGGTAGTCGATTGGTGCATAGATGAGGATATCTGCAGGGTTGAGATCCTTGTCCGATTGACTCCAGCCAGTCGAGCTTGTCGTACTGAGAACGAATTGTAAGGCGTGGTTTTGCGTGCGCATTTCTTGCATCATCTGCTTGGCAACTGCGACCTCACCGACGCTGACTGCGTGGATCCAAATGCGAGGCGTGCCATCTTGGAGGCGGTTGAGGATCTCCTTGGGGTAGTAGCCCAAGCGGTCTGCAAAGCGGTTCGCATAGCCACCACGACGGCACATACGGCACAAAAACTTAGGCATCATGACCCAGTAGGCGATCGTAAAGAGCACGTTATAGAAAAACCATTTCATGAGAGGAGCCCCTTTGTTTATAGGCAAAAAGTAACCGCTTTAACCACGATACCTTGAATCGGCTTTTGTGTGAAGATTGATTGAATGCGCATGCGGTGAATGCGCTTAATCTCAAATAGCTTGACTGAATTGGCTACCTTGATCGTGAGGAGCCCTTCGCTAAAGCGTACGGGCTTTGCGAATTTCGTAACGTCGGATGGCATTTGACGTTCCCAAAATGTCGTCAAGGTATCGATTGGATCCTCGGCATAGTCCGGGTGGCGACTCAATAGGTTGGCGATGACACCATCAAGATTGTTACAAATGGGCTTAAAGGCCCGCTTACTATGGTCGTGATCCCAGGGAATTGTAGCACTACTGGCACCTTGGCTGGCAGAATAGTCGGCCTCGTAGGCGGAGACTTGCTCTTCTAAGGCCATCAAATCGTCCTGCGCAAGTGGGATGCTCTGTGCATCGGACTGCTCTGTGCCTGATTGAGGCGCATTAAATCGAATGCCTTGCGATAGATAGTCAGCTTTTTTTCTCATAAGCACCTGTAAAGTCAGTATAAGGTGAAGAATAATGCGGGTTGGCGTAAAAAGTCTATTTACTCCATTTGCGAAATAGTGTATCATAGAGCGCATAATAATTCAAGCCAAAAGGAGAAAATATGTCAAACCTCGGAAATATGATGATCGCCCAGAGCGGTGGTCCCTCAATGGTGATTAATCAAAGTTTAGTTGGCGCCGTTTTGGCGGCCCGTCAATCCTCGCAAGTGGGCGAAATCTATGGTGCCTTGCATGGCATTCAAGGAATCTTGGATGAGGACTTTATCAATTTGCGTCAAGAATCCGAATCCACCTTACGTGCCGTGGCCGCAACGCCCTCCTCGGCATTGGGCTCTGTCCGCCGTAAGCCTACTGCGAACGATTGCACTGCGATCTTTCAAGTGCTCGAAAAGTACAATGTCCGTTACTTCTTTTATATCGGCGGTAATGACTCCGCCGAAACTGCCGACATTATCAATCGCGAAGCCCAAAAACAAGGCTATGAACTCTGCTGTTTCCATATTCCTAAAACAATTGACAACGACCTCCGCGAAAATGACCACACCCCAGGTTATGGTTCTGCCGGGCGCTTTGTTGCCTGTGCAGTGCGTGGCGATGACCTAGACAACCGTGCATTAGGTGGTGTCAAGATCGATGTGATCATGGGCCGTCATGCTGGCTTCCTAACGGCAGCAGCCGCTCTCGCTAAGCAAGATCCAGACGATGGTCCGCACTTGGTCTATGTGCCAGAGAGAGCCTTTAGCCTAGAGGGATTCGTGGATGATATCCGAGGCTGCATGGAGACCTATGGACGCTGCGTCATTGCCGTTTCAGAAGGGATCACTCTGGCAGATGGCACCTTGGTCGCAGAACAATTCAGCACCGAACGCGACGCTCACGGCAATTTGCAGTTGTCTGGAGCTAGCCTGGGCGAAAATCTTGCTGCCGTTGTTAAAGAAAAGCTTGGAGTCAAGCGCGTGCGCGCCGATACTTTTGGCTTTATTCAGCGTTGCTTTGTGGGTATTGCCTCTGAGAGCGATAGTCAAGAGGCCTTTTTAGCAGGTGAAGCAGCCGTCAAGGCTGCCCTCTCTGGAGATTACCCCTCTGGCACGATTGCGATTAAGCGCATCTCTGATGCGCCTTACCAAGTCGCCTATGAATGCGTGCCTCTGTCGTCGGTAGCGAAGTTTACGCGTTCGATGCCGGACGAATTCCTCAATGCCGCAGGTAACAATGTGACTGAGGCATTTATCCGCTATGCGGCACCTATTGTGGGTGCACTGCCTCCGACCGCACGCTTTGATGCGCTGCGTGGCAACGCTGTTGCAAAGTAGTAATCCGCTAGCCAAAAGCAAAAATAAAGATCCCTTATCCGACATGCGGGTAGGGATCTTTATTGTAAAAGGGTGCGGCAGATCGAGGTGTAGGGGGGGCAACTGTTAGTTATATATGCCTTTTAGTTCTATATGCCTTTCTCCCTTTGTAGTCCATTCGTCCTGCGTCGTGACCGATCCAAAAGGCCGTAGGCCTTAAAGTGGCATAGCAGGAGTGCCGAAGTAGGTGGTGTTGGGCTTGGTGCGTGTGAGGATTGTGGTATTGATGCCGACGGTGACGCCTTGAGCAACGACTTTTTCTGGGTGAATCTTTGCTCCAGTGTGGAGGGTGACATCGTCGTGGAGAGTGGCGTATCCCCCAATAAAGGTTGCCACGTCGCAACGGCAAAAGGCACCGATCAGCGCATCATGACCAATCGTGGAGTGGTTTTGCACAAAGAGGTAGGGGCCAATGGTTGCATCTGGCCCAATGACGACATAGGGACCAACGAGTGCAGCGGGGCCTGGTTGGCTATAGCAGATCGCCGTGGGGTGGATGAGTGAGACAAAGGTTGCGTTTTGGGCAGACAAAGTCTTGATGACCTTTTTGCGGTAGGCGAGTGTGCCAATTGCACAGACAAAGTCCTCGTCTGGTTGAGGGTGCCAGGCGTCAGGCGTGCCGAGGACTGGCGGATAGCCAGTATAGTTTTGGAGGGCGTTGAGGTTGTCATCGAGGAAGCCTTTGACTGAGAAACCGGCATCGAGTGCCCAATGATAGACTTCTCGACCGAGTCCACCGGCACCAACAATAATGAGAGCGTGTTGCATGAGAGGGATCCTTTATTGTGCGAGAAATCCACCATCGACGACAAGATCGGTACCGGTGATGTAAGTCGCTGCTTGGCTGATGAGAAAGATTGCCGCACGCGCTACGTCGAGCGGTTGGCCGACACCGAGAGGATGGGTGTGGCTGAGCGCATCGAGGTCGGGAGTCGTTTGACGCAGGAGGGGGGTGTCGATGGTGGCCGGCATTACGGTGTTGATGCGGATACCTTTGCTGGCTAATTCGACAGCGAGGGCTTTAACCGATGCGCAGAGTGCGCCTTTGGTGCCGGCATAGGCACTGCCACCGCGCCAACCGCGAGTAGCGGATACGGAGGAGATCGCCACAATGGAGGGATTGGTGGCATAGCGTTTTTTGGTCAAGAGGTGAACAATCTCAATGAACGCATGATAGTTGATCTGAAAAACCCTTGCAGCGACTTCTGGATTGTGAAAGGTTATTGGCTGCACCAAACTGGTGCCCGCAGCATGAATAAAGGCCGTGGTCTTTGCCGTTTGTGCGGCTTGCTCGACTAAAGGCAAGATGTTTGTGGGGGAGGCTAAGTCACATGGGATAATGGTGTGAGCGTTGGTGTGGGGGAGCATTTGCCGCGTGGCTTCGAGCTTTGTTGCATCACGACCCGAGAGGATGCAGGTTGCGCCATATTCAGCGGCAAGCACTGCGCAAGCTTGGCCAATGCCTGATGAGGCTCCTGTAATGAGAATGTGCTGACCAGTCAGATCGATAAAGGGGTGCATACTTACTCCTGATTGGCGAGATTAAAGAGGTCTTGACAGGTGGTATAGGGCTTGAGCGCAAGTGGGGATTCGAGCACGACACCATAGTCACTGGCTAGAAAACAGACCACTTCAAATGCAGACAGCGAAGTCCAGGATGGAAGGTCGCGAAAGCAGGTTTCTGCGGTACAGGTGTCGCAATCGAGCAGATCGGCGAGCTGGGCGTAAAAGTCGAGGGCATTCATCGTAGGTTGGCCTCCTGTAAAAAGGTTTGAATCGGTTGATTTCGGTCTGTTGGTGTCAAGGTAACGTGATCAAAGTCGAGGTGCTCAATAATGGTGTACTCGATCTTGCGCCCCATGGCTCTGCAGCTCATGGCAAAATCGGTGAGGGTGTGATTGGCTACGCGGGCAAAGGCAATCGTGCCCTCGTCAACAAACCTATCTCGTGTCGTTGCAATCCAAAAGGTCTTCAGCTCGGCCAGAATTTGTGTTTCTGTCCACGGGCGAGGATTGAGGGCGAATTGGTGGGTCTTGACGCTGAGCTGGGCGATTCTGGCGACATCGCTCGGTTGCGCTGGACGAACAACAGTCTCGATCTCCAAGGAGGCAAGATAGTCATCAAGCGTCAGGGTTGCCTGCAAGGCTTGGCGTTCTTTTTGTGCTTGGTAGGAGGCATTGCGAGAGAAATCTGCTTGGGATGGATTGAGCTGTAAGAAGTAGCGATTGTAGAGGGACTCCCAATCGATGGGCCAGTCGGGAACCATGACGGATGGCAGCTTGGCAGCCAGGGAGGTACGTTCGGCGGGGTTGTCGTCGACAAAGACAAAGGCATCTGGGTTGAGATTGAGGGCCGTAGCTTGCTCAAGGAGGTTGACCGACTTGTCTTGCCAGTTGATGGCGCACTGAGCAAAGAGCTTTTGGTCGAGGAATTGCCAAGCGGGGGTAATGTCTGCTGGATTATTCTTTGAGAGAATGGTCAAGATCACGCCAGTAGCATGGGCCTTACGAATCACATCGAGAGCGACTTGATTGGGGGTGACGGTTACATCTTCGGCCATGACGCCTTGCCAGAGGGTGTTGTCGAGGTCGAGTGCGAGGACCTTGGCTGGCGGGCGCTGTTTGGCGCGGCTGAGGGCACGGATTTGGTTGGCGAGCACGGTGATTCCCGTGAGCGAAAAGGGCATCGCCGTCAGCTTGGCCATGCGCAGATCAAAATAGGCAGGCTGATTGATCAAGGGTAGGGCAATCACTTGGGGGATCTGTAGGGGCAAGCGTGTGATTAATGGTAAGACTTCGTCTTGCTGAATGTGCTCATCGGCCATAAAGAGGCAGACTTGCATCTCGGGCTTGAGCTTGGCCGAGAGAGTGCGCAGCGCCGCATCGAGGAGCGTTGGGTCGGGGTTTTGCGTGAGGATAATGCAGATGAGCTCAGGATTGAATGCCAGCATCGCATCAGGTTCAAGGCAAGTCTGCATCCACGTGGCATAGCCTGGCGCTTGATCGATCTCGTAGTCGCCCATCAGCTCTTGTGCAAGAAAGACTGTGGTGCAATCAGCAAGTAGAGAGAGACGCATGACAGGGATCCTTAGAGGCGGGGGGTATTGAGTGCGGTTAAGAGGGCTTGTAGCGTGGTGATCTCTGCGATAACATCGATGTCAAGCTGGCTGTCTACGAGCTGTTCGGCAGCCATGATCAAACGCAAATGGCCTACGGAGTCCCAGTTGGGCGTTTCCCCATAGGCCGACTCGAGGGTGAGCGACTCAGGCGCGCAACGAAACGTCTGCGCAGCGCAATCAATCAATTGGTTAGCAGTAATCACAGGAGGAGACCTTTGTGTCGGGATTGAAGGTGATTTGAATTGCAGCCGCAGTTAAGCCCGCACCAAATCCAGCAAGCAAAAGGGTGGTCGGCTTGGTAAAAGCCCCCTGCTGTACGATCGTTAAGGGTATCGATACCGAGCCAGGATTACCAAAGCGCGCGCCCGCAACCCACGTGGTCTCAGGAGTAAAACCGACCTTTTTGGCTAAGCTCTTGACCATATAGAGGTTGGCTTGGTGAGGCACAAATCCATCGGCCTTGGGCCAGTGCTTTTGGCAGTCAAGTAAAAAGGGGGCCACCTCTTGGGCAACAAACTTAAAGACCCCAAAACCATCCATCGTAATGCTCCCCGCAGTCGGTTGCTCGAGAGCGGCTGCGCCCTTGCCATTGGCATAGGTGGCAAAATACCACGGGGCGGCGTTTGCATCGGGCGCAATCAATGTCGCCGACGCACCATCCGAGAGAATTGGTTGCGTGGCTTTGTCGGTTGTCGACAGGTGAGGGGTTTGCACATCGCCATCGAGCAAGAGGATGCGTTTATTGAGTGCTTGGCACCACATGGTCGCTTGCGCAAGGCCATAAGGGTAGCCTGCACACGCCTGATGGAGATCGAGCGTCAAGCACTCCGCCGAACACTTGAGGTCCGCCTGTAGACGCGCTGAGATTGCTGGCAACGCACAATCCGGCGTAAAGGTGACACAAATGATGGCTCCGATAGACACACGATCGCAGTTGCCCAAGATCGTCTCAGCTGCTTGCTTAAAGAGATCATAGGTCGTCACCGACTCCGAGACGCAACGCTTGTGAGTAAAGCCCGTTGCCTGCATCACGCCCGCAATCTCCTCCTCGGCGTAAAGATCTCGGCAACAGTCCACAATGGCTGCCTCGGTAGGAGGCAGACAGAGGTGAATGGCTTCGATCTTTTGTCCGGGAAGTGTGAGCATCTATTTCTCAGCTTGCAATACCCCATAGCCGCGACGGTAGGAGGTGATGATGTTTTTGAACCCAAGCTCAATGAGCAATTCTTTAGGACGGGTGATATTCCTTGAGACAAAGAAGATCTTACCAGCCTTTTTCAATGCTTGCATTGCCGTTTTCATAAAGAGCTCGGCAATGCTATAGTCGCTGAAATAGGGAGGATTCGCCAAAAAGATATCAGCCGTGCCATCGGTTTCAAAGCCAGTTGAGCTCAGCACCAACCGAGCTTGCAACTCTTGCGCCTGCAAGTTACGAGCCGTTGCGCGGAGCGCCAGCGAGTTGGAATCGAGATAGGTGACCGAGACGTGGCTATTGGCCTTGGCCAATAGGATGCCGTCCATACCGCAACCGCAACCCATATCAATAATTTGATAGGCTTGCTCAGGATCTAGCGTAGCCAAGACCTCTTCGGTCAATGCTAGTCCACCCAAATCGGGACGGCGATGGCAAAAGACCCCAGGAATGGTTTCGAGAGCGAGCGCGGGATGATTGGGGAGCGAGACATCATATTGTGCAGCGAATGACTTGGCGGGCTTTTGATCGGGTGCAACGCGTGCGACGATCGTGGCGTAGGTGCGTTTTTTGGTGAAGGTGACCTTATTGAAGCGTGCTTTGATTTGCTTCATAAAGGTCTCTCTGATCTCTTCTCCGACAAGGATGAGCTGGGTGTTGGGCGCACAGGCATGTGCGACCTCATCGAGCTGAGCCAGCGCGAGCTCACCACTCATCGCCCCATCACTGTAGGCAAAGAATACGTGCGAATAGGGCGCATCCTCTGGAGGCCGTGGCAATTGAGCCGTGCAGGCGACACGCAGGCGGCCAGGACGCGTACGCTTACGTAAAAATGCCCCTTGCACCTCCATGTCTGGATCGGTGAGCGACAGAGGCGAGAGGTCGTTATTGAGGCAATTGCGATAGATCGTATCGGCATGGTGGATGTCGTAGGCATGCACCGTGATCTGCGCTTCCGGAAAGAGACTTTCCAGAATCAAGGCAGACGCACCCGTGCGACCACCCAAAAAGAGTGCTGAGGTCACATCCTTGAGAGAGGTGAACGTTGCGATCATTTGGGATTCGACAATGTGCAATCCTGAGCGGGAAATAATTTTAAATTCCCCGTTGAGGAAGGCTTCTTTGCGGAATAGCTGGGATTTTGTCAGAGAAAAGGTTTTCATTAGAGCGCACCAGCGATCATGTCACCAATTTGGGTGGTTGTGAAGCCCATTTCGTTGGCGAGCTGAGTCGTCATTTTTGGGGTGACGGTTGCGATGGCAGCTTCGACAGCGCGTGCGGCCTTGACTTCACCCAAGTGCTCGAGCATCATGGCACCTGCGCCAATTGCAGCGATCGGGTTGATGGCATTTTTACCCGTCCACATGGGAGCGGTGCCGCCGATGGGCTCAAACATGCTGACACCCTCAGGATTAAGGTTCCCGCCAGAGGAAACGCCCAAGCCACCTTGCGTGATGGCAGCCAAGTCGGTGATGATATCGCCGAACATATTCTCCGTAACGATCACGTCAAACATTTCCGGGCTTGCGACCATGTAGAGGCACGTGGCATCGACGTGGAAATATTGACGCTCGACATCGGGATATTCTTCGCCGACTTCTGCAAAGACACGGTTCCAGAGCTTGTACATATAGGTCAAGACATTGGACTTACCGACGAGTGCGAGGGTATTCTTTTCGCCGACGCCACGGGCCTTTTTACCATACTTGCGGGCATATTCGAATGCGAAGCGAATGCAGCGCTCGATCTGCTTATAGGTGTAAAGCATGGTTTGCGTAGCGACTGCGTCAGCGGTTTCGCCTTGAGAGAGGCCACCGATGCCGGTGTAGAGGCCACCAGAGTTTTCGCGCACGACGC
The DNA here is from genome assembly GCA_964478335.1 of uncultured Lentisphaeraceae bacterium. GTDB lineage: Bacteria > Verrucomicrobiota > Kiritimatiellia > RFP12 > DVOR01 > CAYZIC01. The sequence goes on from CAYZIC010000042.1 coordinate 13,830, forward strand.
AGTAGTCGATGTGCTTGGGCTCTTTGTTCTTGATCGGAGTTTCGACACCAGGATAGAGGCGGATCGGGCGGAGGTTGATGTATTGATCGAGCTCAAAACGGATCTTGAGCAAGATGCCCTTTTCGAGGATGCCAGGGGTGACATCAGGGTGGCCAATGGCGCCCAAATACATGGCGTCGTGTTGGCGAAACTCATTGAGGATCGTGTCGGGTAAAATTTCACCCGTGGCCTTGTAGTGTTCGCCGCCGATACCATAGGGGGTATAGTTGAGCTTGAAACCGAACTTTGCGGCAGCTGCGTCAATGACCTTGCGGCCTTCTGCAATGACTTCTGGGCCAGTGCCGTCACCGGGGATAAGGGCAATACGATAATCTTTCATGATTGATCCTTCTAATCTAGTTATGTGTTAAGCGTTAAATTCTGTTTGACAAAAATCTGCGAGGGCATCCCACCAATAGGGCATGGGCAGGAGGCCGACATCGTGGAGTTTTTGAGTGGAAAGCGCCGAATTGTGCGGGCGTGGTGCTGGGCGAGGGAATTCTTCCGTCGAGCAGGGCTGCACGTCAACCTGCGCAAAGCCGGTCTTTTGGAAAATGATCTTGGCAAATTCATACCAAGTCGTGTCGCCTTGGCAAGTGCCGTGGAGGACACCCTTGATTTCTGGGTGGTCAACGACTTGGTCGATGAGGCCAGCGAGTGCATCGGTACTAGTTGGGTTGCCGTGTTGGTCATTGACGACCTTGAGGGTGCGCGTGGGATTGTCCTGGGCGAGCTTGACCATTGTGTGGACAAAGCTTGGTCCGCCTGCGCCATAGAGCCAGGCCGTCCGAATAATGACCGAATCTTTGCAGAGCTCCTGAATGGCCTTTTCGCCAGCGAGTTTAGATTTGCCGTAGACCGTCTTGGGGTTCGTGCGATCGGATTCCTGCCAGGGGTAGTCACCCTCACCACTAAAGACGTAGTCGGTGGAGATGGCGATGAGACGCACGTGATGGCGGGCACAAATGGTCGCCACGACGCTAGAGCCACGTTCATTGATTAGGTAAGCCTTTTGAGGATCGGATTCGCAAACGTCAACCGCAGTCATGGCTGCGCAATGAATCACTACCTTGGCTCCAGATTCGACGATGGCGCGTTCAAAAGAATCAGGCTCTGTGATATCGATCAGGGGCAGGTCGGCGATAATGCAACAATTCTTGTGCATCCACTTTTTAGAGAGGGTGCGCCCAAGCATACCTTTGCCGCCAGTGATGAGGATTTTCATGGGTTAGGCGTCCTTAGATTGAGGTTTCGCAACAGGCACAGAGCGGCGCGATGCGAGGATAAAGCCCGGTGCCAGCGGAGCCGCCACAGCCCACAGAGCCATACAGGCGGGACTTCTAAAGATCACATCGACCACACTGTGGACCATCATCATTAAGAGGGCTAGGGCAATAAAGAAATAGACCACATTGATGCGGTTAAACCAGCAGCGGTCGGCTTGTTCATCAGTCACGACCTGTTTGGGAGACTTAAATAGCTGCCAGAAAAATGGGATCAAGAGCGAGGCCATGCATCCAAAGATGAGTCCAAAGCCAATAATGCCATGCTCTGAGAGAAATTGCAAGGTGTCATTATGGACGTTAGCTTGTCCCGCGCCTGCGAGTTGGTGCTTGTCTTCATCCTTGACATAGAGCGGCACATACCAGCGAAAACCCCACGCCCCCACGCCAAACCAAGGGTGGTCAGCAGAGATTTCGTGGGCACATTCTGCTTGATATCCAGCACGAGCAGTCACAGGATTGGCTAAGAATGTTTCCCAGTCCGTGTTGGTGATCTCTTTGCGAATGCCACTATTAGATGGCATCATCAGCGCAATGAGTCCACCGATCAAAAGCACCGCCACAAAGGAGATTCCCTTGATGCGGTTCTTCCATTCCCAGCTACCCATATAGCGGATCAGCCCATAGACCAAAGAGCCCACGCCAATCATGATACTAAAGATCACCCCCGCTCGCGAGAGCGTTAAGAATCCTGACACAAAGCAAGTCAGTGCTGGCAAAAGATAGAGCGCAGGGTGAATCTTTCCCTTACGCACCTCTTGGTGCTCGATGCCCCAAAAGAATCGCCCCACACTCAGCAAGCAGATAAATGGGAAAAATGACGCAGCTGTATTAGGATAGCCAAATGTCGAGAAGATCGTCGACAAGATCTTGCGGTCTAGCCAGAAAAAGAGAAATTGATTATCCAAGGTGAATTGGATCATCCCCAAGAATCCTAAGAGAAAGCCAAGCCAGCAGATGCTGTCAAAAAAGAGCCTCTTCGTCCGTTTCAGTAAGCCGTGGCGCACCGTTAAGGCCAAGATAATTACCGTGGGAAACCAATCCAGCACGGCGCGGCCTTCTCCCTGTACCACGCAATAGGGCAGACCAGGCCATTTGGGCTGAGCGATCACCCATTGACGTAGTGCCTTATCCCAGACATAGGCCTGCTCAGGATCGACCACGCAATAGTTGAGATACTGCAAGCCTAAAAAGAGACACAGCGCCACCCCACAGTAAAAGAGTGGATCTCGAAAGACCCCACGCCAGACTCGAGCACGCGCCACAAAGAGCGTTTCATTATGCTTGAGCTCAGGATAGACCAAGAGCACCTCGAGTAAGACCAAGTCGTACAAGAGGATCCACTGCTTGAGCTGTGCAGGAAACATCCCCCCGCCCAAAATCGCCAAGAGCGCAAAGAGAACGATACTCATGATATAGAGTAAGTTTTTATTAAAGACAGACATCATCGTCATGAGTACGCTCCGTTAGGGTAGGGGTCGATTACTTCAAGCCAGCAGCAGCACGTAGCGCATCCACACGGTCGAGCTTTTCCCAAGGCACGTTTGCCCGGCCAAAGTGACCATAGTTGCACGATTCGCGATAGCTCCAGCCATAGGGCGTCTTGAGCCCCAGGTCCTTGATCAACATCGCTGGACGGAAATCGAAGATTTCACCGCAGCTCAAGAGCTCTGCGATCTTTTCATCTGCGATCGTGCCCGTGCCATAGGTTGAGACATTGATGCTCATCGGTCGAGCCACGCCAATGGCGTAGGCCACTTGGATTTCGCACTTCTCAGCCAAACCAGCCGCCACGATGTTTTTCGCAGCATATCGTGCATAATATGCCGCCGAACGATCCACCTTAGAGGGGTCTTTGCCCGAGAAAGCGCCACCACCATGAGAGCCCATGCCACCATAAGTATCCACGATGATCTTACGGCCAGTCAGACCAGAGTCACCGCAAGGCCCACCAATCTCAAACTTACCCGTAGGATTGATGAAAAACTCCGTATCGTTTGTCAGCAAGCCCGTTGGCTCAAGCACTTCACGCGCCACAGCTGCCAAATCCATGCTCAATTGACGCAACGCCACACCACGCGTTTGGTGAGACAAGACCACCTTCGTGATTGCAATCGCTTGCCCCGCATCATGTAGCACGCTCACCTGAGCCTTGGCATCCGGACGCAAATAATCGATCGTACCAGCCTTGCGCAACTCGGTGCAGCGTTCCAAAATGCGGTGCGCATAGGTCACAGGAGCAGGCATCAATTCAGGCGTAGCCGTTGTCGCATAGCCAAACATCATTCCCTGGTCACCCGCACCCTGATCCTCAGGACGCTGACGGGAAACCCCCTGGTTGATGTCAGGAGATTGACCATGGAGGTTAGAGATGTACTTAAACGTGTCAAAGCTGAAGCCTTCAGACGGCGTATCATAGCCGATATCCTTGACGACATCACGGGCAATCGCCTCAGTGTCGATTTGGTCAAAATCCTTGCAAGTGATCTCACCCAAATTGACCACCAGATCCGTGCCACAGGCCGTTTCACAAGCCACATGAGCCTCTGGGTCCTTAGCCAGACACGCATCGAGGATCGCATCAGAGATTTGGTCAGCAACCTTATCAGGATGCCCCTCGGAGACCGATTCAGAAGTATATTCGTGACGAGATAATAGCTTACTCATAGCAATTCTTTCTATAATATATTAAAAACCACCAGCACAGGATACACTATTCCCATGCAAAACGGCCTCATACTACCACAATCCCCCAAGGAAAGCAAGGACAAAAGCGGTAGAAATTGAGCGAGCTAGGAGCTCGCTACGCTCGCGGGACTGCAGGGCGTCTCCCGCAGAGAGGCAGAGTGCGCAGAGCAGGTAGAGCAGGTAGAGCTGGTAAAGTGGGTGGAGTAGGTCGCAGGGTGCGACAAAAGGGAATTATTCCCAAAATGTCGCCCCCCATGGGCGAGCTTGCTCGCCGCAACCGATAGGGAGCGCAGAGTTGGTAGAGTAGGTCGTGAGGAGCTGGCAGAGGCGGTGGATGTCGGCGGTGGGGATGGTGGCGCGGTTGAGCCAGCGGCCGTCGAGTGGGTTGTAGTGGCGGTAGTTGTAGTAGATGAGGCCGAGTTCGTCATCGTGGT
>CAYZIC010000043.1:0-18044 GCA_964478335.1 uncultured Lentisphaeraceae bacterium
TTATACGCTTTGCCAACTTTTTCAAGTGCGACATCTATTATTGCAGGTTTCACTCCGTAAAAACACCGCCGCCAGCATCACTTTTTCACATTTTGTGCTTGCTTTTTTGAGAAGGGTATGCTATATTTCATCCCATCTTTTTGAGGCGAACTTAGCTCAATTGGTAGAGCTCCACCTTGCCAAGGTGGAGGTTGAGGGTTCGAGTCCCTTAGTTCGCTCCATTCATTAAGATTTTATGGGGGTGTAGCTCAGTCGGTAGAGCAAATGACTCTTAATCATTGGGTCCACGGTTCGAGCCCGTGCACCCCTACCATATCTAAGAAAACAGATGCTTTTGCGTCTGTTTTTTTTTGTTTTCACGCTTTTCTCTTTGCATTCTTCGCTTAAATAGTGTATAGTAGTGGAATGAAACCTCGCTTTACTCTATCCTTTATGCATCCATTTGAGGGCGGCTCTTTTTGGCGTCGTCTTGGGGCGTTTTTGGGGTATTACCTGGAGGCGTTATTTGGGGTGCACCATTTGAGTCGTCTCTACGACCGAGTGACGGGGGCGGAGGATTCTGATGCCTTTGTGAAGCACTTGCAGGCGGTGATGGAGATTACGGCGGACTTTAATCACGACGACTTGGCGCAGGTGCCAGCATCAGGCAGCGTGGTGGTGGTGGCCAATCATCCCTTTGGTGGCGTAGAGGGGGTGATTTTACTTGATCTCTTGCGTAAACGTCGCAGCGATGTCAAGGTCATGGCCAACTATTTGCTCCGGATGATACCAGAATTGCGCGACGACCTCATCTTGGTTGATCCATTTGGTGGGGTCGAGTCCAAGCAGCGCAATGTGCGAGCGATGCGCGAGGCTCTCAATTGGTTGCGCAATGGTCATGTCTTAATTGTCTTTCCAGCGGGTGAGGTGGCGAGCTTTAATTGGCGACTGTTGCGGGTGGTTGATCCCATTTGGCGCAGAAGCATTGCGGGGCTATTGCGATCGGTCAAACACGAGGTCTCAATTTTGCCGATTTTTATTCCAGGGCGTAATTCGATTCTCTTTAACGTGCTGGGGGTGATTCATGCGCGCCTGCGGACGATTCTCTTACCGCGTCAATTTTTGCGCCAGATCAAGCGCAAAGTGACGCTCCATATCGGCTCGCCCTTTTCTGCGACAGCACTCATCGAGCAGTGGAGCAATGATACTGAGGTGATGCGGGTGTTGCGTTTGCGCACGATGATCTTAGGTAAACGCGGCAAATCGAGCTTTGATCGGCACATGCAGATCTTGACACTTGATGGGCCTGGCCCAAAGCCTAATGCGATCATCGACGAAGTGCCTCGGGATATTTTAGCCGAGGAGATCACTGGGCTATCGCCAGATCGCCTGCTCATCGATGGTGAGGCGATGCAGGTTTGGTGCATTTTACCGGAGGAGGCACCGGCTGTCATGAATGAGATTGGCCGCTTACGTGAATTGACCTTTAGGCGGGTTGGCGAGGGCACTGGCCAGCAGATCGATTTGGATGAATTTGACTTGCACTATCGCCACCTCTTTATTTGGCACAAGGAGCGGCACGAGATCATCGGCAGTTACCGTCTGGGCTTGACCGATGAGATCATTGAGCAATTTGGGGTGCAGGCTCTCTATACGAGGACGCTCTTTAAATTTGATGAGCGGCTCTTTGGTGCGATGGGCGGACCTGCGCTTGAGCTGGGGAGATCGTTTGTGAGAGCGGAGTATCAGCGTTCTTTTTCGCCGCTGTTGCTCTTGTGGCGTGGGGTGATGCGCTTTGCCTATCTCCATCCGCGCTACACGACGCTCTTTGGCCCAGTATCGATCACGCATGAATTCAACCGTGCAGCGCGCAGTTTAATCATCACCTATCTCATGCGCGGCCACTGGGATGAGCCTCTCTCCAAATTTGTCTCGGCGCGTTTACCTCCAAAGAAACCCCTCTTGGCCGAATGGGCCCAGTCAGAATACGCCGAGCTCTTGACCTCCTTTGACGAAGTCAACCACCTCGTGGGAGAGATCGAGCATGGTCTGCGTGAAATCCCTGTATTAATTAAGCAATACCTCAAGCTAGGGGGGAAGATGATTTCTTTTAATGTCGACCCGAGCTTTAATACGGTCGACGGGATGATTATTGTCAATCTGCTTAAGGCTCCAGCCAAAGGACTCGGTCGCTATATGGGCAAAGAGGAGCTCCAGGCGTATTGGGCTTTTCATGGCCAGGCTGTGGGAGAGCTAGGCGAACATCCACCCAAGGAATGTGAATCATGTTAACATTATTGTCTGTCAAAAATCTTGCTGTTGTCGAATCCACCCAAGTCACCTTTGGCCCGGGGCTCAATGTGATTACCGGTGAAACCGGAGCCGGTAAGTCGGTGCTCATGGGTGCGCTTCACTTAATCATGGGCGAACGCGCCGACAAGGGTTTAATCCGCACGGGCGAAACGGCTGCCTCGGTAACTGCAGTCTTTGATTTGCCCAATATCGAGGCGACCAATGCCGTACTCGATGACCTCGGCCTCGACCCCTGCGAGGAATCAACACTGATTATTCGCCGCACGCTCACCATGACAGGATCGGGCAAGGTCTCAATCAATGACCAACCGGCCACTGCCACTGCCCTTAAAGCATTGACACCCTCCCTCCTCTCTATCCATGGTCCCTATGATCAGCAAAAGCTCCTCGACCCCAATTTCCAACGCGACCTCCTCACAGCCTATGCCGATGGACACGCCGCCTTGCGTCGTTACCAAGTAGCTTGGTCTAAGTGGATGGAGGCCAAACGGCTCTTGCTTGATATGCAGGGCGATCCAGAGGCGCGCGCTGAGGAGATTGACAGACTCACCTATGCCATTGAAGACATCTCAGCGATCAACCCCACCGACGAAGACGGCGAAGTCCTCCTCGCTCGCCATGCGGCGGCGGCCAATGCTTCACACATCATTGAGCTGGGCAACCAAATCTCCCAAGCTCTCACCGATGGCGAAAATCCTATCTTTAACCAATTGACACAGGTTGCCCATTTACTCGCACAGTGGCGCAAAATCTCACCTGCGATTGCCGAACAGCAATCCCTCTGTGAGAGCACCATCATCCAAGTACAAGACCTCTCCCAAGCAATCGCCAAAACGCTCTCGGACATCGACGAAGACCACGATTCATTTGAGGCTCTCGAACAGCGCATGGCTGAGATTCAGCGACTCAAGCGCCGCTATGGCAAGACCATCCCTGAGATCCTTGAGCGTCTCCAGATAGATCGCACGCGACTCGAGGCGCTCAATAGCTACGATGAGCGCATCGCCGATCTCCAAGCGCAAGTCGACCGCTGCGCACAAGCTCTCGACGATGCCGCCCAGGACTTAACCACAGCTAGACAGGTGGCGATCCCGGATTTGTGCCAAGCTATCACACACGAATTGCACGAGCTGGGATTCAAGCAAAGCAACTTCTCCATCCAGTGCGCACCGACCGACTACACCATTCAAGGCGCAGATCTCGTCACCTTTTGCTTTGCTCCCAATCCAGGTGAAGCCGATCGACCGCTTCATCTCATTGCATCAAGCGGTGAAATCGCCCGTGTTATGCTTGCGGTCAAAACCATTCTTGCGCGACACGACCGCATCCCCACGGCGATCTTTGATGAAATCGATGCCAATATCGGCGGCGAAACCTGCCGCAAGGTCGGCGAAAAGCTCCAAGGCCTCGCTCACGACCAACAAATCATCTGTATCACCCACCAACCACAAGCCGCTGCTTATGGACACCACCACTACTGCGTGGTCAAACGCACCGACTCGGGGCGTACCTTGACCTCCATCACCTCGCTCTCTGATGAGGAGCGCATGAATGAATTGGCTCGCATGCTCGGTGGCAAAGATCTCACCTCTGTCACGCTAGAGCATGCCCGTGAAATGTTACACGCATGCGCCCCTACCCAATCCGAAAGGCTCCCTCTATGACACGCTCTCCCTGCCCTACCCAAACCATCTTTCTCTACGGGCCGCCTGCCACGGGCAAAAGCTCATGCGCCCGTATGCTCGCTAATGCCTTGGGCAAAGCGCTTATCGACATCGATGCTCTCATCGTCCAAGAGCAATCAATCTCCATCCCGGAGATCTTTAAGCAGTTCGGTGAGGCGAGATTCCGCGAATACGAGACGGCCTGCATCCGATCGGTCTGCGACACTCATCCTAATGCTGTTGTTGCGTTGGGCGGAGGCGCACTCTTGCGTGACGAAAATCGCACCATCGTTGAGGCCACGGGCCCAGTTATCTGCCTCATGGCGCCAATTGATGTACTGGCTGACCGCGCTTCACGCAAACCCAACTCGAGACCGTTAGCTGAGTCCAGAGACCATTTCCAAAAGCTCCTCGACCAGCGCCAAGCCCACTACAATTCATTTAGCATCAAGGTCAACAACGGCCGTAATACCTCCTTGCGCGAGACTTGCCACAATATCCAAATCGCTCTGGGCACCTTTAGAGTCTCGGGTATGGGTGATCCCTACTTCGTTCAAATGGGGCCGGGCATTTACGACTCACTACCTGCCATCTTAGAGCAGCTCTCCCCTCAGCCCAATCGCATCCTCATCGTTGGCGACAGCAATACCCTCCCACTCTATGGGAAAATCGTCGCTGATAAAATCCCCGCAGACTATACAGTTTCGCAATTCGAGATCCTTGCGGGGGAGCCCAATAAAACCCTCGCCACCGTTTCCACCATTTGGGACAAGCTCGCCACAGAGACCCTCACACGCCAAGATCTCATCATCGCGCTCGGCGGCGGCATCGTAGGCGATTTGACGGGCTTTGCGGCGGCGACGTGGCTGCGCGGCGTGCGCTGGATCAACCTCCCGACCTCGCTCTTGGCAATGGTCGATGCGGGCATCGGCGGCAAAACGGGCGCAGACCTACCCATTGGCAAAAACCTCATTGGTGCCTTTCATCCGCCCTGTGTCGTATTGGCCGATACTCAAACCCTCTCCACCCTCCCCCAACGCGAAATCCTGTGCGGCCTAGCCGAATCCTACAAGCACGCCCTCATCTCCGATGGCACCTTGCACAAGCTCTTGCTCAATCTCGCCCCACAGCGCCCCTACCCATTGACTCTGCTCTCGACCATGGCCAAGCGCTCTGCCGCAGTCAAGATCAAGACCATCTGCCAAGACCCCTACGAAAAGACCGGCGTACGCGCCGCCCTCAACCTCGGTCACACCATTGGCCACGCCATTGAGATCGCCGCGGACTTTTCCCTCCTCCATGGCGAAGCCGTCGCCATTGGCATCTTGGCAGCTGCGTGGATCGCTAAGGAGACGAATACCTGCTCGCCCACATTAGTTCAACACATCGAGCACGATCTCAAGGTCTTGGGGCTCCCCACGCGAATCCCTGCCTCGGTCGATCTTGACAAACTCTACCAAGCCATGCTCCATGACAAGAAGAATGTCGCTGGTGCCGTCAAGTTTGTCCTCCCCAAAGAGCTCGCCAAGGTCAAAACGGGTATCACCATTTCACCTGAGCTCTATCAATCTGTCATTCACAAGTTACTACGTTAGGAGATGACCATGTCTGCACAAGATTTCCTCCAATCCTATCAATTTAACCTCGATGCGCTAGACCTACCCGCCATTTTAGCGGACTTCCTCGCAGAGATGAAGGCCGGTCTACAAGGCAAACCCTCCTCGCTTGCCATGATACCAGCATACATTGAGCCTTCAGAATCGATGCCTCAGGGCAAATCGGTCTGCGCCTTTGATGCGGGCGGCACCAATCTGCGCTCGGCACGCATTGCCCTCAGTAAATATTGCGACACGACCTCCCTCGTCAACTTCCAAAAAGGCCCCATGCCTGGCACCCAAGGTCTCGTCGATGAAGAGGCCTTTTACGGCCAGCTCGCTCACGTCCTCGCCCCCAACATCCACGACGATGAGACCTTTGGCTTTTGCTTCTCATACCCAGGTGAAATCCTCGCCAACCACGACTGCAAGCTCGCCTTTTGGACCAAACAAATCCAAGCACCAGACATCGTCGGTCAATGTGTGGGTGCTGGCCTGAGTGCCTATCTTGCCAACCATGGCCTCGCCAAAAATACAACTCCAATCCTGCTCAATGACACCGTCGCCACGCTCCTGGCAGCTTACGGATGCGAATCTTGCGACGAGGCGGGCTATGGCGCCTATGTGGGATTTATCCTCGGCACGGGCACCAATAGCGCTTACTGCGAAAAGGTCTCCAATATCACCAAGATTACCGCCACTGGGGATCGCATGGCCATCAACTGCGAATCAGGCAACTTTAGCAAAGTCCCCCAGAGTGACTTTGACCGTATCCTCGAGGCGACATCGGATAGACCTGGAGCCTACAGACTAGAAAAGTGCATGTCGGGCGTTTATCTCGGCCAACTCGGCACCATTGCCCTGCGCCACCTCGCCGCGGATGGACTCTTGAGCGAAAGCACCACCCAAGCGATCAATGCTCACGACGAGCCCTATACCAATATCGAGCTCGACAACTTTTGCCACAGACCAGACACCTCGCTCTTTGGCGACAACCTCGACGACCAAGCGCTCATCTGCAGCGTCTTAAAAGCCATCTACCTTAGAGCCGCCTACTTCGCTGCGGTCAACCTCGCCGCCACCACCATCTGCGCTCACCGCGCCAGTGGTAAACGCGGCAAGGTCTGCATCAATGCCGATGGCTCGACCTTTCACAAAACCCACGCCATCGACTTCCAAGCGGCCGTTCACCATACACTAAGCTCATTGCTCAAGCCCTATGAGATCGACTACGAGATCATTCAAATCGACGATGCCCCGCTCATCGGCGCAGCCATTGCGGCGGCATCATTAACCAAGCAGGACTAAAGCCACCATGGCCTCGATCGCCCCACAGTTGACAAAGTTTAAGCGCCTCATGGCAACCACCTTGCCTCGGGGTATGGAGGCCTTTACCCTTGCCAATCTCCCGGCACCGGCTATTGCCTTTCTTGCCGCCTGCACCCACGAATCCCTCACCTACCTCGTCTGCCCAACACCCGCTCGCGCCGAACAGCTCTACGCCGACTTGACCTTGATTACGCCATTGCGGGCATTGCTCTTGTCACCCGCCGATGACGAAGCTGCCGCCCAAACGGGCGCACGCACCAGCCAAGTCCAGGCCATCACCTCAGCATCGATACAAGAGCCCCTGATTGTCGTCTCATCAATCCATGCGCTCATTCAGCCCATTGCTGACCCAAAAGCCCTCGCCGCACAGACCATCGCCGTCGACTGCGACCAAGACCTACCCTTTGACACACTCGCACAGCGCTTAACAGAGATCGGCTACCGCAGAGAAGAGGCCGTCTACGAGCCCCTCACCTTCTCGATCCGAGGAGGCATCGTCGACATTTGGACCACGGGCTCAGAAACCCCCACCCGCCTCGAATTCTTCGGCGATACCATTGAGTCGATTCGTACCTTTGACCCCATGACCCAGTGCTCCACCCACCCCATCAAGCACGGCCAGATCCTCCCCACCCCAGCCTTTAAGCTCCCCGCCAAACAGATCCTCACTCTCTCACCGCCAGCGGGCTTTATCTTTGACGACCACAACCTCATCGACGATGCCCTCGATCAACTCCCTCTATTCCCCGCAAGAATAGCCAAAGGCGCCACCAATGTCGAGACCTTTGCCAAGCTTGTCATGGGGTGCGCCTACCACCAGATCTACCTCGGTGACCCTGCCAAACCCAAATTCGGCCGTCCTCCAGTGCTCATTACACCCATTATTGGCGTGCGGGAGCTTGGAGGTAAATCAACCGCCAATCCAGAGTTTTACGCTCGCACCAGAAATGCCCTCCTCTTTGATCTCGACAAACGCGCCCGCACCAAAGAGACCATCTATATCTGCGCAGAATCTGCCGCCGCTGCCGAGCTCATTGGACAAGCACTCCCGCCAGATTCGCCCGTTAAGCTCATTGAGCTCCCGCTCTCCGAGGGATTTACCTGCGCCAATATCAAGCTCACCCTCATTGCGCAAAGCGACCTCTACCCCATCAAGCGCACCTGGAAAGCCCCCACTAAAAAGCAAACGGCCGTCACAGGACAAAGGATCGAGACCTCGTTAGATATCCAGCCTGGAGAATTGGTCGTCCACTTAGAGCACGGCATTGGCCGATTTGTCGGCCTTACAGAGATCGAGATGAATGGAGTCCGCTCCGAGGTCTTTACCTTAGCATACGCCAATGGCGCCAAGCTACACGTCCCCACCACACACGCCCACCTCCTCTCACGATACATCGGCCCCAACCCCCAAAAAGTCAAGCTCCATAGCCTCGATGGTATGCGCTGGATCAAAGAGAAGCGCAGCGCCGAGTCTGGCGTCGAAGACCTCGCCGCCAATCTCCTCGAAACCCAAGCCCGCCGACGCATCACCCCCGGCTTTGCCTATGATGTCAAGGCTCAGTGGATTGCCGAGTTTGAGGCGCTCTTTCCCTATCAAGAGACCGTCGACCAAACCCGTGTCATCGCCGAGATCAAAGCCGACATGGCATCGACCGCATCCATGGATCGACTCGTCTGCGGAGATGCGGGATATGGCAAGACCGAGGTCGCCATGCGCGCGGCATTTATTGCTGTGATGAACCACAAACAGGTCGCCGTTTTGGCACCGACCACCGTCTTAGCCGAGCAGCACTACGAGACCTTTTGCGACCGCATGAGCCAATTCCCCATCAAGATCGACGTCCTCAGCCGCTTTAGGACAGTAGGCCAGCGAGCCAAAACCCGCCTCGAGGCCACCCAAGGCAAAGTCGACATCCTCATCGGCACCCATGCCCTGCTATCAGAGAATATCCCCTTTAAAGATGTCGGTCTATTGATCATTGACGAAGAGCAACGATTTGGTGTCGCCCACAAAGAGATGATCAAGCGCGTCAGGAGCTTTATTGACGTACTGACCCTCTCCGCCACACCCATACCCCGCACCCTCTATTTGAGCATGACAGGAGCCCGAGACCTCAGCCTCCTGCAAACCCCACCATCCAATCGCGTCGCCGTAGAGACAATTATCCAAACCGATAGCGACGAAGTCCTACGGCCAGCCATTTTGAGAGAATTAGGGCGCGGCGGACAGGTCTTTTATCTTTACAACCGCGTCATGACCATCGGCAGGATCTACAAGCGCCTCAGAGAGCTCGTGCCAGAAGCCAAGATCGCAGTCGCCCATGGACAAATGTCACCCAGAGAGCTCGCCGCCATTATGAAAGATTTCGAGGGCGGCCATACCAATTTACTCATCTGCACCACCATTGTCGAGAGCGGCATTGATATTCCACGAGCCAATACCATTTTGATAGACCGAGCCGATCGATTTGGTATTGCAGACCTCTACCAATTGCGAGGACGCGTTGGCCGATCGATTATTAAAGGCTACGCCTATTTGTTGTTACCCAGTAGCGGCAATGTTGACTCGCAAGCCAGACAACGCCTTGGCGCATTAAAACGCCACAGCGGCCTAGGAGCCGGCTACAACCTCGCCCTGAGAGATTTAGAGATCCGCGGCGCAGGCAATTTATTAGGCGCAGCACAAAGCGGCCATATTGCCACCATTGGCTTTACCCTCTACTGCCAATTGTTAAGACGGACCGTAGCCCGACTCAAAGGAGAAAAGCCCCCCGTCATTGTCGACGTTGAGCTCAGCCTCGATTTTATTGCCACCTCACCTGGAGATCTATCCGACGCAGCAGCAACCATACCCTATAGTTATGTCGAAGACGACGCCCAGCGCATGGGCGTGCACCGCAAAATCGCAGAAGCCACCAGTTTAGTCGAATTGCGCAAGATCAGCCAAGAGCTCACCGATCGATTTGGCAAAGCACCCCATAGTGTAGAGCGATTTTTCAAGTTAGCGCAATTGCGACTATTGGGAGCCCATGCCAAGCTCAGCAAGATCGAAGTCAGAGACAATAGACTGACCTTTTTTGACAAAGTCAACCGCGCACCCCTGCATCGCTATCGCGATCTCCCCCTCTCAGGCAAACTCACGCTAGACAAAAAGCTCACGCAGATCCAAAAGGTCCTCGCCCAGCTCACGCACTAAGCCTCACTCCCGTGCTTAAAGTTGCCAAAGAAACAAACGACTCAGGCGTTTTCTCTAAAAACCCAAAGGCTTTGGTCACTTTCAATAGGGGATTACACATTTTGAGCTTCCCTTTTTACGCCCGTTTATGCTATACTACCATCAAGTTTAGCGGGTTTGTCGCTAAGCTTCCCATCCCCTAATTCACAAAGCTCCACAACGAGGATCTCCTTATGTCTCTCAAAAGAATCGTCACTGGCCTATGCGTTGCCATCTTCTGGGTCGTCGCCCTACAATTCCTCCCGCTCGTCGCGCTCTTTGCTGTCCTTATCGGAGCTCAATTTATCTGTCTCTATGAATTTGGCAATATGATTAAAAAGGCGAATTACGACTTTCCGCTCTTGTCGATCTTTGGCGCGGGTGTGATTTGGCAATCTTATTGCTATTGTGCGCCATCGTCTCCTCTTGGTGCTCAAGCTGATCTGGTGCTCTTGGCTACTCTCGTCTTTGCCCTCCTCATGCGTGTCATGCTGGATAATCGTATCAAAAAGCCTCTGGAAACCAGTGCAATCTCGGTCTTGAGCTTTGTCTACATCCCCTTTTTCCTCTCTTATCTCTTGCGTATCACGCAGTTGTCCACTGGCTCTGCGCTCGTCACCTCTCTCAAGGAGCTCTTTCACATTTCAACTCCTGCTAACATTGCTGGCATGACGATGATCCTCTTTATCGTGGCGGTGGTCAAAATGAGTGACGCCGGTGGCTACTTCATCGGCTCTGCCTTTGGCAAACACAAGCTAATCCCGCGTCTCTCTCCTGGCAAAAGCTGGGAAGGTCTCTACGGTGGTCTCGTCTTCTCTCTCCTGACTGCGGGTGGTTTTTACTGGGCTGGCCAACACTACGATTTAGCAGCCTTTAGCCTCATTCGGGCCTTCTCTCTCCCTCAAATCCTCTCTCTCTCCGTCGTCTTGGTCATTGTGGGTCTCTTGGGGGATCTCTTTGAGTCACTCTGCAAACGCGCCACGGGTGTGAAAGACTCAAGTGCGCTTTTCCCCGCGATGGGTGGTTTTCTCGATACCTTTGACAGTCTGATCTTCACCCCTGCGATTGTCTACTATTTCTTACTCTGGATCCGTTAGTCCGCCATGAAAAAGATTGTCTTACTCGGGGCAACGGGCTCCATTGGCACCAGCACCCTCCGTGTGATCGAGGCACATCCCGACCTCTTCCAACTCATTGCGATCAGTGCCGCGACCCAAGCTGACAAGGCTCTTGCCATTGCCCAACGCTACCACGTGCCCCACGTGGCGATCACGGACAACTCCGCCTACCAATCAGCCTGCGCCACCTATCCCTCTGACATCACGCTCCATGGTGGTCAATCCTCCCTCTCCACCCTCGCTAGCCTCCCCGAAGCTGACATTGTCCTCTGTGCAGTCGTGGGCATGGCTGGTCTCCTCCCCACCCTCGCTGCCATCCATGCCAAACACGACGTCGCCCTCGCCACCAAAGAGGTCCTCGTCGCAGCTGGTGACCTCGTCATGGCCGAACGCGCCCGCTATGGTGTCAAGCTCCTGCCCGTCGACAGTGAGCACTCTGCGCTCTATCAATGTCTCCAAAGCCGCTCCTTTGTTCCCGCCTGCACCCGCACATCCTCGACCGACACACCCGCCGAATCGGCCATTGAGACGCTCATACTTACCGCCTCAGGGGGGCCCTTTTACAACACTCCCGACTTCTCCTGGTCTCAAGTCACCCTCGCCTCTGCCCTCAACCATCCCCGCTGGAAGATGGGTGCCAAGGTCACCATTGACTCGGCCACAATGATGAATAAAGGGCTCGAGCTGATCGAGGCTTGCCATCTCTACAACATCCCCCAAGACAAAGTCCAGATCTGGGTTCATCCGCAGAGTATTATTCACTCACTGGTGCACTTTGTAGACGGTTCATACCTTGCGCAATTAGCGCCGCCCGACATGGCGATTCCGATTCAATTTGCGCTGAGTGCGCCCGATCGCCTTCCCACGCCGATGCCCACGCTAGACCTCTCTATGATGCGTCAGCTTGATTTTGATGCGCCAGATACGGAGCGCTTTCCCTGTTTGGCCTTAGCCCGTCGTGCGATTCAAGTCGGTCAATCTCTGCCCGCAGTGATGAATGGTGCCAATGAAGTTGCCGTGCAGGCCTTTTTAGATGGGCGCATCACCGCCGACCGCATTGCTCCGCTGATCACCGCTGCGATGGACAATCTCCCCCTCTTTGCCTGTCACACGGTAGACGACTATTTACATGCTGACCACCTCGCACGCCAGCTGACGCTTGCAACCATCTCTGCTTTGGAGAGCTAAGTTATGACCAAGTACAAACCCTACCCCCTCTTTTTCAAGCCCATCTACAAATCCATGTTATGGGGAGGCACCGAGATCGCCTCGCACTTTAATCGCGCCCACACACCGACGCCCTGTGCCGAGTCCTGGGAAGTCTCCACCCACCCGGGTAATTGCTCAATCATTGAGAATGGCCCCTTTAAAGGTCACACTCTTGACGAAGTCGTGCAAGTCTTTGGCACGACCCTCCTGGGCGAAAAGGTCAAAGACCCCACCCACTTCCCTCTGCTCTTTAAGGTCATCGATGCCCAGCAAGATCTCAGTGTGCAAGTCCATCCCAATGGCACCACCGTCACCAAGACTGGTGGCGAATCCAAGCATGAGATGTGGTATGTCTTAAAAAAGAAAGACCCCGCAGCCACTTTAGCCGCTGGCTTCAAACCCGGCACGGCCCCCGCTGCCTTGCCCCAAGCCCTCGCCGACAAGACCGTTGGCTCCCTGCTCAACCAAGTCGTCGTCAATCAAAATGAGGCGATCGAGATCCCGGGAGGCCTCGTGCACAGCATTGGTGCTGGCCACTTAATCTACGAGGTGCAGCAAAGCTCCGACACGACCTTTAGGCTCTATGATTGGGATCGCTGCGATGCTCACACCGGCAAACCTCGCGAGCTGCACATCGACCAAGCCATGGACGCTATCGACTGGGATTTATCCCCCACCCAGCCCATTGCCGCACCCCACGATCACCACTGCAAGCACGTCTTAATCAAGACCGATCACTTCACCTTTGGTGAGATCACCCTCACCCACCACCAAGCGCTCATCACCAAGAACAGCTTTATGGTGCTCTTTTGTGCGCGTGGCAAATCGACCCTCGAGTGTCTGGGCAATGAATACACCCTCACGGCAGGCTCGAGCGTGCTCATCCCCGCCCACACCAACGTCTTGCTCGAAGCGATCAGCAAGACGACGGTGCTCTTTACGACGCTGTAGGGCGAGGCAGCTCGCTGCGCTTGCTACACAGAGGTGGCCTGCGGCCACGGGTAGCGTGAGTAAGGAGCGCCTGCGGGAGTAAGATACGGGAGTTGATTTTTTTGGGAGCTGGGGTTTGGGGAGGTTTCAGCGAGCCTATAGGCGAGGATGTGATCACGACCGCAGGGATTGCAATCCTTTGCCCGAAACATCCGCAAGCCCGCCTCTGCGTCTCTCTGCGTCTCTCTGCGTCCTCTGCGTTAAAATCTTGCGACGTGCATCTCATCTGGCAGTCCTGCGAGCGCAACTCGCCTCAATGCTTGATGCCTGTTGCGGGCGAGCCCTATTTACGGCCACCGCCTTTACCTCCACGGCCGCCCATCACACCAGGAAATTGGTTAGTGGTGGATTGATTGATGCCTTGTAGGATGTCTTGCAAGGCTTTGCCATCTTCTCCTGTAATACCAAAAGATTCTAGGGCTGCGCTCGTCAGGTTTTCGCGTTCTTTTTCTTGCAGACTAAAGAGGGATTGTGAGGTTTCGCGCATTTGAGCGATCAATTCCTGGGATGGGTTTTCGCCACTTGCGCGGACTTCGCCCATTTGAGCCATGATCTCAGCGCGCGCTTGAACAGCCTCAGTAAATGCCTGATGGATCTCACGGCCCTCTGGGGTCAGGTAATCGAGATTAATGCCGTTGAGGAAATCCACCTTCTCCTGATTGGCCTGAGCTACACGCGTGCGAAATTCCTCCATGCGCTTTTGGATCTCCTCATATTTTTTGGGATCCTTTTCCTTGATTTCTGCGAGGTAATTTTTGCGAACAGGCTTTGCAGCGGGCGTTTTTTGCTGTTTGGTCTCGACGGCGAGAGGCAGAGCTGGGGCATTTTTGATGGTCTGTAGCTCCTTGAGTAGCGCATCATAGAGCTCTTGCAGAGCGGCCAATTGCTGGGCGAGGCGTTCTTTTTCAGCAGGGGAGTCGGTCAAGACCTTAACCGTCTGTACGGGGGCAGGCGGTTGATCGACAAGTGGCGTATCTGGCACGATGACATGGCCCAGGATAAAAGCAATGGCGGCAGTTGCAATCAAAGCGAGGACGAGTAGAGGGGTACGTTTCATGGGGATTTCCTTATTAATAGCTAGAGGGAGATGTTAAATTCAACCCAGTGGATTGGGATGTCGATTTGCGGTTTGAGCCATTGGCCTAGGGCTTTGACGCCGAATCGCTCGGTGGCATAGTGTCCGGCAAAGAGTGCGTTGATGCCCAGAGCCTTGGCGGCATTGTAGGCGATGAGGTTAGGTTCACCGCAGAGGTAGCAGTCGATCCCCTCCTGTGCGGCTTGCTCGACGCCCTCAGGAGCACCTCCCGAGACAATGCCCAGGGTCGAGATGGTCTCTTTGCCAAAAGGCATGAGGGTCAATTTTGCTGGAGCGAGCTCTGCTTGAGCTTTAGCGACAAAGTCCAGCCATGCGATAGGCTCTGGTAAGGAGCCCTTGATGCCAATTTTACGGCCATGATAGGTCATGAATGGCACCCTGTCGACAAGGTCGAATCGCTCAGCGAGCTGGGCGTTGTTACCCAATTGTGGATGAGCGTCGAGCGGGAGGTGCATGGCATAGACGGCGAGGTCATGGGTGATGGCATAGCTCACGAGGCGGTAATTGAGATCGGTAATGCGCGCCAACGAGTTCCCCCAGGAGAGGCCGTGATGGACGATGAGACAATTGGCGCCAAGAGCCACGGCCGTTTGCATTGTTTCGAGGGAGGCATCGACGGCGGTAGCGATCGCAGAGATGGTGCCGTGATTGGCGATTTGCAAGCCGTTGTGCGAGACATCTTGCCAGAGGTCGGGGCGCAAGTGTGCATCGAGTAAAGAGACGAGATCAGCTAGTTTCATTTTATCTCCATTTGTTTGAGCCACGTTTTTGCCTCTTCCGTTCCTGGGATCTTAGTCTCTGCGACACGCGTCAAGATCGCCTGCGCCCGTGCCATTTGCCCAGAGCGCTTCAACAACTCCGTTAATTGGAAGAGAGCCTTCATCAATAGGTCCGTTCTCTCGGCGCCTTGCCAAAGACTTTGAGCTCGATTGGTCAAAAATGTGACGACCATGGTCTGATAGTAGTAGTCGATGGCCTCTTGGTTACGCTCTAGCTTCTCGTAGGTGCGGGCGATTTTGTAATGGCATACGAATCGTTGCGTATCATTAGCAGGTAATCGTGCAATCGCTTCTCGATAGGCGCCGATGGCCACCTCGTAGTTTTCAGGATGGTCAGTAGCCGTGGCATAGAGGCAATCTGCCTTAATCGCCCAAGCCTGAGCGATCCAGTCACTGGTAGGATAGGCCTCGATCATCATCGATAGGACGGCCAGGGCATCGTCAAATCGTGCCTGTGCGATCAAAGCCTCCGCTTGGATAAAGCGCGCCTCATCGAGCAGGGGCGAGCTCGGGCATGCGTTGACCAAGGCCGTGATCGTTTTGACGCAGAGAGCGTAGTCTCGCATTTTCATCTGTGCGCGTGCGCACCAAATGTAAGCGGTATCAAGGCGTGTATGGTCAGGGTAGGTCTGCATAAATCGCGTAAAGATCGCACAGGCCTCAGCGTACTTGCCTTGATTAAAGTCCGTCTTGCCCAACCAAAGCAACAACTCTGGCAAAAGCTTTGCTTGAGGGTAGTCCGCTTGATAGGCAGCCGCCGCAGTGCGAGCTTGCGATTCCTCGCCGACACTATACAAGCTCAAGACGAGGAAGAAGCGCGCCTCCTCGCGAACGGCCTCCACTGTCGACTCGGCGGCCTTACGAAAATCGGCGATGGCGGGTTCTCTATTGACCGAATCATAGTAGGATCGTCCGCGATGCAAATAGGCATGATCCTTGTAATCTTGCTTAAAATCCCCCGCAATCACGACATCAAATTCTATCAGTGCGCCCTCATAATCCTCCGATTCCGAGGCGATATCCCCCAACCTCAGGCGCACAATGGCCTCTTGATCGCCCGTTACACCGACTTTGAGCATCTGTTGGTAATACTCGACCGCCTTTACCATTTCGCCCTTAGCCTCGTATATCTCCGCCAACCGCGCCAAAAAGCTTCCCAATCTCGGATCCCCCTTACCCACGCGTAGCAAATCGAGCGAATAGCCAATCGCCACATCGAACTGTTTAGCAAAGAAAGCCGCATCAGCCCTTAAGACCGCCAAGTCAATTGGATAGGGGCGATTTTGAGGCCATTGATCAATTGCATTGGAAAAAGCCACGACAGCCTCAGCATAGCGTCCCATAGCCAATAAGACCTGAGCCCTGCCCCCCGCAACCCGGCTTTTGAGATCATCACGGTCAAAGGATTGCTCATATCGTCGATAGGCAGAGAGGGCTTGCTCATTACGACCATGAGCATGAAGTGCCTCCGCTACCATCAGCTGCATCTCTGGAGCTGTGCGGTCTGATGGATCCCGGCGAATCTCTTGACGTGCGATCTTTAGGCCTTCCTCAAAGGTCTCTTTTGCCCCAAAGAGCTCTCTTGCGAGTGTTGCGCCGATAGCCCGACGCTGTGCGTCTGGCAGATCTGCCAAACCATAAGCCTGACGCAAATAGTCGATTCCCTTTTGGGGCAAATGCAAAGCACCTCGACCGACGACCTGAGCTGCGAGCAAGAGACTTTGACCAGTAGACGAGGCAGGCACACCTGTCACCTCAACCAAAGCCTCCACCCATCGCTTGGCGAGATCCCAATCTTGAGCACTGATTGCCAGCATCACCCGAGAACAGGCTAGCGCATAGCGATGCGCCTCATAAGGCAGACTAGCCATCTGCTCTGGAGTCAAATAACGATCGATGACCCGCCCAGCGCCAACGGGATCATCTTTTAAGAAGTCCCCCACCCAGATCTGTAGATACCGACACCGCATCGCCGCCGGCATCTGCTCGACCACCGCCTCACACAAAGCCTTGGCCGCAGCGAGATCGTCCCGTTCGCGAAGGGCGATCAACCGTCCATCGATGATCATCTCATCCCATTCGTCAACCAGAGAGAGTGGCTCCAGCGGCAGAGACAAAATCAAATCGTAGCGTTTAAGCTGGAGCCAAGCAGCGACTCGTAGCGCCTTAAAGCGCTTCACCAAGAGCGACTCACACAAGACCCGCTCAGCCTCCAAGCGATCCAATGCCGCCTGCGCCTTACCATCTGCTAAATCCGCCCTTACCAAAACCTCCAGTGCGGCGGCACGCTCCTCACGACTGACCACACTCTTAGCTAAAATTGCAGCAGCCTCAGCCCGCGCCACAGCACTCACCCCATCATTGCTTGCCATCTGAGCCACTGAGAGCGCTTGCCCCAAAGCCACGCCTGCAAACAAACCTGTGCAAACCAAAGATAAAAATAGACTCACAAGCCCCCCCGTCAAAATCATAGTATTAGAGAAACAAACAGCCAAATAATAGCATGAATCCTTCAAAACTGCAAGGAGAAAAGCTACTTGCGCCACTGAAATGTGGGAGTGACTTGCCTGTTGGAGACGAAAGGTGGAGGGCTACAAGATGTCTCCTGCAGAGGGGGGGCTAGATTTCGAGTATCAAGTGGGATCACCCCCTACTTATTTGAGCGCGCGCAAAGCGTACTGCAAGATAGATGTGAGCGGGCGGATTTGGTAAATTGCAACAATAAATGTCGCAGTAGGCTAAGAAATCTTTAGTAATT
>CAYZIC010000044.1:0-17609 GCA_964478335.1 uncultured Lentisphaeraceae bacterium
GGCTTGGCAAGCACAAAAGGGTGAAACAGTGTAAAATTGCGTTCTTTTGGGGACGAGTTAGTCAAATAGAGCAAAGGCGCAGCTATAAAATAGCAACTTAAGGAGTTAATCAGATTGACATTTGGGTTAGATTGTGCGATAATGGTCGTAACTTTTGGAATCACACCGCCCACCTTTGGGCAGTAAGGAGTTTACACGTGTCATATACACATATCATTGGTACTGGGCGTGCGCTACCGTCGCGCTTGGTGACAAACGACGATTTGTCTAAGATCGTCGATACGAGCGACGAATGGATTGTTTCACATACTGGCATCAAGCAGCGCTATCTTTGCGATGCTAATGAGAATTGTTCTAGTCTCGCAACGAAGGCCGCCTTGTCAGCATTGGCAGATGCGGGTCTTGATGCGAGTGAAATCGGCACGATCATCGTGTCTACGACGACGCCTGACTACATGGTCTACCCGTCGGTGGCGTGTTTGGTGCAGGGTGCAATTGGTGCGGTGAATGCTGCGGCGTTTGACATCAATGCAGCATGTCCGGGCTTTGTCTATGCGCTCTCCACGGCGCATGGTGTCATGCAGTTGGATGATCGCCCCGTCTTGGTCATCGCCTCCGAGATCATGTCTCGAACGGTGGATTGGACGAACCGTAATACGTGCGTACTCTTTGGAGATGGTGCAGCCGCGATGGTCTTGCAAAATAGCGAGAAGCCGGGAGGCTTGGGCTTTCACATGCTCATTGCCGATGGTACGGGCTCGCAGTGCATCACTCGTGAGGGTGGCGTGCGCACCGAGGAAACGGCACGCAGCGTGCCAGGGTTCCTCAAGATGGATGGCCGCGCGACCTTTAACTTTGCGGTGAAGGCATTTTGTGACATCATCTCAAAGACACTCACGCACTACAATTGGACCGAAAAGGACATTGCGTGGGTCGTACCTCATCAGGCTAACACGCGTATCATTGATGCTGCAATCAAGCGTATCGACGTGCCACGTGAGAAGTTTTATGTCAACATTGACCGCTATGCCAATACCTCATCGGTATCGATCCCATTGGCCATCCACGAAATGCGACAAAACAAATTGATCAAGCAGGGTGACCGGGTCATCTTGGCATCGTTTGGCGCAGGTCTTGTGGCAGGTGGTATCGTGGTCGAATGGACCGCTAAGGATATGATTTAAGAAAGGACAACATCACTATGGATAAGAAAAAAGTAATCGTAACCGGTCTTGGCGTGGTTTCCCCCTTGGGTAATGATGTCGATACCTTTTGGAACAACATCAAGGCAGGCACCTGTGGTATCGGCTTGATCACGAAATTTGATACAGAGCGCTTGGCGGTCAAAGTTGCAGCTGAGGTGAAAGATTTTGATATCACCAAGTATATGCCCGCGAAAGATGCGCGCCGTTTGGGCGAATTCTCCCAATACGCAGTTGCTGCGGCAACTGATGCTTGGCAGGATTCTGGTTTGGCTGGTGCCGATGTCGATCCAGTGCGTGTGGGTGTCGTCTTGGGCGTGGGAGTCGGCGGTAAAGAGGTCGACCAGCTCGCATACAAGGAACTTTTTGACCGCGGTCCGTCGCGATTGGGGCCGATGACGATTCCCAAAATCATCGCCAATGAAGCACCTGGCAATGTCTCGATCGCCCTCAATGCCCGTGGTCCCGTTTTGACCGTTGTCACGGCGTGCTCGGCCTCTACCGATGCAATCGGTGTGGCGCTCGACATGATCCGCGCTGGCCGCGCTGATGTCGTGATCGCGGGTGGCTCCGAGGCCGCCATCACCGAATACTGCGTGGGGGGATTCCAAGCGATGCACGCGCTCTCTCGTGATCCCGATCCTAAGACCGCTTGCCGTCCATTTGACAAGGATCGCAATGGCTTCATCATGGCTGAGGGTGCCGCAATCCTCATCATGGAGAGCGAGGAATTCGCTAAAAAGCGCGGCGCAAAGAATTACGGTGAAGTCGCTGGCTACGGTGCTGGTGGTGACGCTTACCACGTTTGCGCTCCCGATCCAGAAGCCAGCGGCATCATCAATGCCGAAAAGATGGCCATCGCTGATGCTGGTGTCGCTCCTGAAGATGTCGACTACATCAATGCTCACGGCACCTCCACCGGTCTCAATGACCCAATGGAAACCAAGGCTGCAAAGGCGGTCTTTGGCGAACACGCCTACAAGCTCAAGATGTCCTCGACCAAATCGATGACTGGTCACCTCTTGGGCGCAACTGGTGCCCTCGAAGCGATCGTTTGCCTCTTGGCCATGCGTGACAAGATCTATCCGCCGACGATTAATTACAACACCCCAGATCCGGAATGCGACCTCGACTGCGTCCCCAATAAGGCCGTGCCTGGTGACATCAAGGTCTCCATGTCCAACACCTTGGGTTTTGGTGGACACAACTCCAGCTTGATCTTTAAAGCTGCAGAATAAGGACTGATCATGTTAGAATCAATCGAAAATGTTTCTCGCGAAGCGGTGATGGAGCTCATTCCTCACCGCGAACCCTTCCTCTTTGTCGATCGTATTATCCACGCTGATGCCAAGCACATCTCCGCAGAATACACCTACAAGCAGGATGAATTTTTCTTTAAGGGACACTTCCCTCAGTACCCCGTTGTGCCAGGCGTGATTCTCGTCGAATCGATGGCTCAATGCGGCGGTGCGGGCTACTGCGCCCTCCACGAACAGAGCGAAAAGAAGCTCTTCCTCTTGGGGACAGCAAGCAATTGCAAGTTTCGCCGTCAGGTCCGTCCTGGCGAGACGGTGCGCTTTGAAGTAGACGTCGTCAAGTGTAGCTCCAAGCTCATCAAACAATCTGGCAAAGCCTACGTCGGCGATGAATTGACCATGGAAGCTTCCTGGGTCTGCTTTATCGTACCAGACGAAACAGCAAAGGATCAATAATCATGGCAACACGTATGCCCAAAGTGCGCAATGGCCTCTGCCTCGAAGTCGACGGCCAAGGCTGCAAGGACTTCACCAACCGCGACATCGCTCGTGAAAAGGCCCTCCCCAAATTGACCAATGGCCCCAAGTCCGTCCTCGTGCTTGGCTGCTCGGGTGGTTATGGCCTCGCCTCACGTATCGCTGCGACATTCGGCGCAGATGCAGACACCCTCGGAGTCAGCTTTGAACGCGAACCCACCGATCGCAAATCCGGCACCCCCGGCTGGTACAATAATGAAGCCTTCGTCGAAGCCGTTGCCCAAACCGGCAAGCGCTGTGTAACCCTCAACGCCGATGCTTTTGCAGATGACACTCGCGCGCAAGTTGCACAACTGGCTAAAGACAATGGCTATGCCCCCTTTGACTTGGTCGTCTACAGCCTCGCATCCCCCGTGCGCACCGACCCGACTGATGGCGTGATGTACCGTTCTGCGATCAAGCCGATTGGCGCAGCGCACCAATCACGCACGCTCGATTTCATGACCGGTGCCATGAAAGATGTCGTCGTCGATCCCGCCTCTGACGACGAGATCGCCTCGACCGTCAAGGTCATGGGTGGCGAAGACTGGATCCTCTGGATGGATTTCCTCCAAGCCAATGGGCTGCTCGCCGATGGTGTCAAGACTGTCGCCTACTCCTATATTGGCCCCAAGTGCACCCAAGCGATCTATCGCGAAGGCACCCTTGGCAAAGCAAAGGAAAACCTCGAATCAGCCGCCAAGACCATTACCAATAAGCTCACTGCCATCAATGGTTACGGTGTCGTCTCGGTCAACAAGGCCTTGGTCACCCGCGCGAGCTCGGTCATTCCTGCGATGCCTCCCTACATTTCTTGCCTCTTTAAGGTGATGAAAGCCCAGGGCATTCACGAGGACTGCCTCGACCAGATCGATCGTCTCTATCGGGCATTTCTCTACACCGCAGATGGTCAAATCCCTGTCGATGAAGCGGGTCGTATCCGCATCGATGACTGGGAAATGCGCCCCGAGGTCCAAGCAGAGGTGGATGCTTTGATGGACAAGCTCTCCCCCGAAACAGTCGAAGCGGTCACCGATCTGGCTGGTTATCGCAAAGACTTCCTCGCCTTGCACGGTTTCCAAGCCGAATAAGGTACAAGCCCTACCCCACTCAATTCTATTACCTCTGACAATAAGGAATAATGATGACTGCAAAGAAGCTCCTACTCGTTGATGATGATACCGGCATCCAAATGATGCTGGGTGATTTTTTGGTGATGCATGGCTACGAAGTCTCGGTTGCCGGCTCTGGAGAAGAAGCCCTCCAAAAGCTCGCTCACGAACACCCCGACCTCATTATTCTGGACATGGGTATGCCTGGAATGGGTGGGGCCGCTTTTCTTGAAGCGATCACCAATGACTTGGGCGAGACCCTCGTACCAGTCTTGGTGCTCACCGCACGCTCTGGCATGGCTGAATACTTCACCAATCGCCAGATCGCAGGCTTTTTGACCAAGCCCACAGAACCCGACGACCTACTCGAAGAGGTCAAGCGCATTCTCTTTATGATGGGCGATTTGCCACGTACCGCCTCTACCCTCGAGTCGATCAAGCAGGTCCTCCCTCACATCTTGATCGCCGACCAAGATGATGAACGCCGCCTCGCGTTGGTCAAGTCCTTTCAGGCCGTAAAGTGCATTCCCGTAGAGGCCGTTTCTGGGCCTGATGCGATTGAAAAGGCCATCACCCACAAGCCCGCATGCATCCTCATGCCACTGACCATTGATGGTTTGCCCCCTGCAACCATCATCGACCTCATTCGCAAAATGCCTAGCGTTGGACAAGTCCCAGTATTCGTCTATGGTGTCGACTGCCATAGCACCGCTCGCCCCGACCTCATCGCAGCGATTACCCAAGACAAAACCGAGCTCATTTCCTCTTATAAGGCCGACATCATCGTCGCCAAGGCCTTACCCACGATCTACTAATCGGAGTCCTTTCCATGCGTTGTCCTAAATGTGCTCAATCAGACGACAAAGTTATCGATAGTCGCCTCCTCCCCGGCGAACGCATCACGCGTCGCCGCCGCGAATGCCTCAACTGCGGCACCCGCTTCACCACCCACGAGGAGCTCCTGCGTCAGGAGATCATGGTGCTCAAGCGCGATACCCGCCGTGAGCCCTTCTCCAAAAGCAAGCTCGAGGGTGGCATTCGATCTGCTTGCCAAAAGCGTCCCATCTCCACCGAGCAGATCCATGCAATCGTCGAGGATATCGCTGGTCACTTTGAGCATGAATTGCTCAGCGAAGTCTCCACAGAGCAAATCGGCGAATTGGTCATGAATCACCTCAAAAAGCTCGACAAAGTCGCCTATGTTCGCTTTGCATCGGTCTATGGACGCTTTGAGGACATCCTCCAATTCATCCACACTGTCCAAGATATCGCCCCTAAAAAAGGTGCTAAAAAGTGCTAAGATGCTAGACTCCTATCAATCCATTCTTGTCGCTGGCGGGGCGGGCTTTATCGGAGCCCACCTCGTTCGTGCTTTACTAGCCTTGCACAAGCGCGTCACCATTGTGGACAACTTTCACACCGGTCGTCGTCGTAACCTGCTTGCTTGCCAGAGCGATCCCCACCTCACCATCATCACTCACGACATTACCCAGCCCCTGAGCGGCGACTACGATCTCATCATCAACCTCGCCTGCCCGGCATCGCCCGTGCACTATCAGAGCGATCCGATCCAGACGCTCCTGACCTCTGTCCTAGGTATCCGCAATCTCCTTGAGCTCGCTCGCACCAATCACGCCACACTCTTGCATGCCTCCACCTCCGAGGTTTACGGAGATCCCCTCTGCCATCCCCAGCAAGAGGGCTACTGGGGTAATGTCAACCCCATCGGCCAGCGCAGCTGCTATGACGAGGGCAAACGCGCCGCCGAAACCCTCGCCGCCGACTACCGCGATCAGCACGCCCTCGATGTGCGCCTGATCCGCATCTTTAATACCTACGGCCCACACATGCAAGCCAACGACGGCCGCGTCGTCTCCAATTTCATTACCCAAGCACTCAACAATGAGCCCTTGACCATTTATGGCACAGGCAATCAAACGCGCAGCTTCCAATTCGTCGATGACCTCGTGCGGGCGATCCTCAGCTACCTCGACCAACCGGCCGACAAGATCGTGCGCTTCTGCCAAGACCACGCGCTGCGCATTCCGGTGATCAACCTGGGCAACCCTCACGAATTCACCATGACCCAGCTCGCCGAGCTCGTCCTCCAGCAGCTCCCCCAAAGCACCTCCACGATCACCTACCACCCCCTGCCTAGCGACGACCCACAGATGCGCAAACCTGACATCAACTGGGCACAAGAGCTCCTCGGCTGGGAGCCCACCATTTCTCTCGAAGTCGGCCTAGCCAAAACCATCGCCTACTTCTCCGCTATTCATCCATCCACGATTAAATAAAGGATCCCGATCATGATTACCCTACAAGATATCCAAGCCCGCCGCAGCGTGCGCCGTTTCACCTCTGATCCCATCAGCGTGCAACAGATCACCACCCTCTTAGATGCTGCGCAGAGCGCTCCCAGCGCCATGACCCTCGACCCCTGGTCATTTGTCGTCGCCCACGCCCCCGAAGCCATCGCAACCCTCACCGCAAACCTCCCCTACGGCCGCCCCATGAAATATGCTGGCGCAGGCATCATCGTTTGCGGTGACCAACAAGGTAGCTTTGAAAAGGCCGAATACGCCATGATGATCGACTGCAGCCTCGCCGTGGAAAACATCTGCCTCGCCGCCTCTGGCATGGGCCTGGGCACCTGCATCTTGATCATCACCCCCAAAGAACGCGAAGCCATTCGTATGGCATTTGGCATTCCCGAAGCCATCACCCCCATCTTGGCCATTGCCGTGGGCAATCCCAAAGAGATCCCCGAAGCCCGCAGCCGCTACAACACCGACAAAGTCCACTTCAATCAGTGGTAATCACCGCCTCGTATTCGAAAGCCCCCACCATGACCATCGCCGACATTCTTGCCCGTCGTAGCATTCGTCGCTACACCAGCGAGCCCATCAGCCAAGCCGACCTCCAGCAACTCCTCCAAGTCGCCATGGCCGCCCCCAGTGCCATGCACTGCGACCCATTTGAGATCATCGTCCTCCAAGAACGCAAAGCCATCGATGCCCTCGCAGAGAGCTTGCCCAATGGCAAGATGCTCCAGGGCGCCCCCCTGGCCCTGATCTTTTGTGGAGACCAAGCCAAAGCCCACGCCCAATCCCTATCCTACCTCTTGCAAGATGTCAGCGCTGCCGTCGAGAATACCCTCCTCGCAGCACACGCCCTCAACCTCGGTGCCTGCTGGTTAGGCGTGCACCCAAGAGAAGAGCGCATCACCCAGATCCGTACGACCTTTGGCATTCCTGCCGAGATCACTCCGATCGCAGCCCTCTCCATCGGACACCCCGCAGAGCGCCCTGCACCCCGCACACGCTTTGTCTCAGAGCGCATCCACCAGGAGCAATGGTAATGACAGGCACGCCCATCAAACCCGAGCTCCTAGCCCCTGCAGGCGATCGTGCCTGTGTCAAAGCCGCCATCGATGCCGGTGCAGACGCCATCTACATCGGCATTGGCACCTTTAATATGCGCCAAGCCGTAGACGATAAAATCACCTACGAGATGCTCCCCGAGATCGTCGCCCAATGCCACGACGCAGC
This sequence comes from uncultured Lentisphaeraceae bacterium, assembly GCA_964478335.1. Classification (GTDB taxonomy): domain Bacteria; phylum Verrucomicrobiota; class Kiritimatiellia; order RFP12; family DVOR01; genus CAYZIC01. The sequence goes on from CAYZIC010000044.1 coordinate 7,638, forward strand.
CGTCAAGCTCTACCTCACCGTCAATACCATCATCTACCCGGGCGAAGAAGACGAGCTCGGACGCTGTCTCACCCTCGCCAAAGAGGCGGGCATCGACGCGGTGATCTGCTCTGACTGGGCCGTCATCACCCGCTGTAAAGCCCTCGGTATCCCCGTGCACATCTCCACTCAGATGTCCTGCTCCAATGTCACCACCGCCAAATTCCTCGCCTCACAAGGTGCCGAACGCGTCGTCTTGGCGCGCGAATGCACCCTTGAGGAGATTGCCACGATCACCCGCGAAAGCGGTGTCGAGGTCGAGGTCTTTGTCCATGGAGCCCAATGCGTCGCCATCAGCGGTCGCTGTTTCCTCTCACACCTCGCCTATGGTTGCTCAGCCAACCGCGGCGCCTGCCGCCAACCCTGCCGCCGTGAATACAAGATCACCGAGGTCGAGGGCAATGAAGGCGCCGATGCGGAGTTTATCATGGGCCGCAACTATATCCTCTCGGCCAAAGACCTCTGCGCCCTACCCCATCTCCCCGACCTTGTCGCAGCTGGCATTGCCTCCTTTAAGGTCGAGGGCCGCGCCCGCAACCCTGAGTACGTCCTCACCGTCGTCTCGGCCTACCGACAGGCCATCGATGCTATCTGTGCAGGCTCCTACACCGAGGCCCTCCAGCAGACACTCATCGACCAAGTCTCCACCGTTTACCACAGACCCTTTGCATCAGGCATGATGCTCGGACGCCCTGGTGAAGAACAATTCACCGACGATGACGACAACCACGCCACCGAGCAAAAAGTCTACATTGGTATCGTGCGCAACTACTACCAAAAGCCCCAAGTCGTCGAGCTGCTCATGCACGACCACGACCTCAAGCCCGGAGAAAGAATCGCCTTTCATGGCGAAAAGACTGGCGTCCTAGAGATCCTCGCCCCCGAGCTCCAGCGCGACGGCCAAATCCTCGACCACGTCTCCCGTGGCGAATGGACCACCTTTGTCTCACCCCAACGCGTTCGCGTCAACGACAAAGTCTACAAGATCGTCCCCAAAGGAGGCGGCGCCTCCTAGAACGGTCGCTACGCCTCCTAGAACGGTCACTGCGCTCCCTATTGAATCTCTCAAGCCCTGCGGTAGCGCAGGGCTTTTTGCGTGCGGCGGGGTGGCACGGGGAGGGTGATCGAGTCAGGGGGAGTGATGCGCGCCTTAGCAATCCTAGGCAGGCCGTCGTTACTCTAGGCCTGTGATGGAGGCCGTCTGCCCCCATGCCCCCGACTCGCACAGGACTCGCCTCACTGCGCTCGGCTCTCCTTGGTGACCTACGGCCACAGGACGCTGAGCGGGTAGCGGGAGCAGTGGCTGCGCCACGCTGCCTCCTCGATCGTTGCGCTTTCCGGTGGCAAGGCTCGCAAGCGAGCGGGACGCATGGGGTGGCCTGCGGCACAGGTAGCGTGGCGCGGGTGGTGGATCGGTCAAGGGATAGGCTGCTCAAAACGTAGGCATACTTGCTCGGTAGCCGGACGGGCACGTCTAGCTCGGGGTTTAGGGGCGAGATGACTGCGTCATCTCGTGCTAGTTGATAGTCCTAGTAATGGGTGAGACTCGCCGTCTCACACTCTGCTGATTGAGCCCTAAGGCGGGAGCGTAGCGACCCTGGCGAGCTTGCGAGCTCAATGCTTGATACTAGAGGCGGGGCACCTGCCTCTTATTGCTTGATGCTTGTTGCGGGAGCGTAGCGAACTACAGGGATAAAAAGAAACCCGCTACTTCCTGAATCAGGTCGGTAGCGGGAGTTGTGTGTGTGTGTGTGTAGTGTGTGTAATAAGGAAATTCGTATGATGATTACGTATCATCTTTAAAACGCCTACTATTATACCTATTTTTAATAATAAAGCTACTAGAAAATGTGGTAAAGAGGTATAAAAGTGACGAAAAAAGCCTCTTTTCGATGAAAAGAGGCTTTTTTGATGTGGCCCCTGCATACTTTTGTATACACAAGGCTCTTTTTGGGGTCACTTAGTCGGTGATCGATGCGTGGTATTCTTGGATGGATTCGACTTCGCCGGAACCTTCCTTTTGTGCAGCAGCAATACCACCGGCAGCATTTTGTGCAGCAGCGAGGGTGGTGAAGTACGGCACACGATACTTGAGTGCGGTCTTGCGGATCGATGAGCCATCAGCGAGTGCATCACGACGAGGTGATGGGGTATTGATGATCATCTGGACTTGACCATTGACCACGACGTCGATGACGTTGGGGCGGCCCTTGCCGATCTTGGCGACGGATTCAGCCTCGATGCCTTGTTCTTTCAAGAAACGCACCGTACCGGGCGTTGCGTAGAGCTTAAAGCCGAGGTCGCTGTATTGTTTGAGGACGCTGGAGCTCTCAGCATTCTTAACGGAGAAGCTTGCGAGGACTGCGCCTCCCTTAGGCAAGGGGGCGTTGACACCTTCTTGAGATTTGTAGAATGCCAACTCGTGGCTACGAGCGAGGCCGAGGACTTCGCCTGTAGAACGCATTTCCGGTCCGAGGACAGGGTCGACTTCTGGGAATTTGTCAAATGGGAAGACTGCTTCCTTAGCGCCGTAGAATGGGATCTTGCGGTGCTTGAGGTTGAGCTCGCTGATCGATGCACCGAGCATGAGCTTGGTGGCGACCGTTGCCATCGAGAGGCCGCAAACCTTGGAGACCAAGGGGACGGTACGGCTGGCACGGGGGTTGGCTTCGATCACGTAGACCTTGTCGCCTTCGATCGCGTATTGCATATTCATCAAGCCGCAGACCTTGAGGGCCTTGGCGATCTTAAGGGTGTAATCCTTAATGGTAGCGAGGCTGGATTCGGGGATGGTGGCAGAGGGGATGATGCAAGCAGAGTCACCCGAGTGAACGCCAGCGAGCTCGACGTGCTCCATGACTGCGGGGATGAAAACTTCATCGCCATTGGAGATGGCATCGGCTTCGCATTCGAGGGCGTGCTGGAGGAATCTATCGAGGAGCAAGGGGCGATCTGGGGTGACGCCAACGGCCTTGGCGACATATTCGCGGAGCATGGGTTCGTCATAGATGACCTCCATACCGCGACCGCCGAGGACGAATGAGGGGCGAATCATGAGCGGGTAACCGATTTGGTTGGCCACTGCGATTGCTTCATCAAGAGATGCCGCCATGCCGGATTCTGGCATAGGGATGGCGAGCTGATCCATCATGTGACGGAATAGGTCGCGATCTTCGGCCATGTCAATCGAGTCGATGGAGGTACCGAGGATGGTACAACCAGCATCAGAGAGGGCACGTGCAATATTGAGCGGGGTTTGACCGCCGAATTGCACGATGATGCCTGCGGGCTTTTCTTTACGGTAGATCTGGAGGACATCTTCGACAGTGACAGGCTCAAAGTAGAGCTTGTCAGAGGTATCGTAGTCGGTGGAGACGGTTTCGGGGTTGCAGTTGACCATGATGGTTTCGTAGCCCATGTCGCGAAGTGCGAGGGCGGCGTGGACGCAGCAGTAGTCAAACTCAATACCTTGGCCGATGCGGTTCGGGCCGCCACCGAGGATCATGATCTTCTTGTCATTGGTGCTGACGGGGACTTCATCGGTGCCGGAGTAAGAGGAGTAGTAGTAGGCTTTGTTTTCAGCGCCGCTGACGGGGACTTCAAACCAAGCTTCGGTGCAGCCGAGGGCTTCGCGGCGTTCGCGGATGGTCTTCTCTGGGATAGAGAGGATCTTGGCGAGGTAGCGATCGGAGAAGCCGTCTTTCTTTGCTTGGACGAGGAGATCGTCGGCGGGGAGGAGTCCCTTGGTCTCGAGGAGCTTTTCTTCGAGTTGGACGAGCTCGCGCATCTGTTGGACAAAGTAAGCCTTGACAGCGCAGGCATCAAAGATCTGCTCGTCAGTGGCGCCCTTGCGGAGTGCTTCATACATGATGAAGTGTGTTTCGCTGGATGGGGTGCGGAGCTTTTCGAGCAATTCCTTGACGGAGAGGGAGTTAAAATTCTCAGCAAAGCCTAGGCCGTAGCGGCTCTTTTCGAGGCCACGGATAGCTTTTTGGAAGGACTCCTTGTAGGTCTTACCGATAGCCATGACTTCGCCGACAGCCTTCATTTGGGTGCCGAGCTTGTCTTCGACCGCGCGGAACTTTTCAAAAGCCCAGCGAGCGAACTTGACGACGACATAGTCACCAGATGGGGTGTACTTTTCGAGGGAGCCGTCACGCCAGTAGGGCAATTCGTCGAGGGTGAAGCCAGCAGCGAGCTTGGCGGAAACGAGTGCGATGGGGAAGCCCGTTGCCTTGGATGCGAGTGCGGAGGAGCGAGAGGTACGTGGGTTGATCTCGATGATGACGATACGGCCAGTCACAGGATTGTGAGCGAATTGGACGTTGGTACCGCCGATGACACCGATGGATTCGACGATCTTAAAGGCGATCTCTTGGAGTTTCTTTTGAGTATCGGGCGCGATGGTGAGCATCGGCGCGGTGCAGAAAGAGTCACCGGTGTGCACGCCAACTGGGTCGACGTTCTCAATGGTGCAGACGCAGATCATTTGATTCTTGATATCGCGAACGACTTCGATTTCAAGCTCTTCCCAGCCCTTGATGGACTCTTCGATCAAGATTTGGTGGGTCATGGAGAGGTCAAGACCACGGCGGGCAATCGTTTGGAGCTCCTCGGTATTGTAGACAAAGCCCCCACCGGCACCACCCATGGTGTAAGCGGGGCGGACGACCAAGGGGAAACCGATCTCAGCAGCGATGGATTCGGCTTCGTCCATGTTGTTGGCAATACCTGAGCGAGGCACGTCGATATTGAGCTCTTGCATCATCTGCTTAAAGATATCGCGATCTTCGCCACGCTCGATGGCTTCGAGATTGACACCGATGACCATGACGTTGTACTTATCGAGGATGCCAGCCTTGGCCAAAGAGAGCGCCATATTGAGGCCAGTCTGACCGCCGAGGTTAGGCAAAAGGGCATCGGGGCGCTCTTTGGCAATGATCTGCTCAAGGCGCTCGAGGTTTAAAGGCTCAATGTAGGTGGCATCGGCCATCGTTGGGTCGGTCATTATCGTGGCTGGATTGGAATTGACCAATACGATCTGATAACCGAGTGCGCGCAAAGCCTTACAGGCTTGTGTGCCAGAATAGTCAAACTCACAGGCTTGGCCAATGACAATTGGACCCGAGCCGATAATCAACACTTTTTTAATGTCGGTACGTTGCATGCTTAAACCTCTCTGCATTTATGGGGAGCTTTTGTAAAAATATTGTTGTAAAAACAATCAGTCAATACAGGTTACTATTATGCACATTTCCGCCAGAATGTCGAGCCGAAAAAGGGGCTTTTGTCTAAAAAAGCGCCGTTTCATCCTCTCCCTCTCGGCAATCAGGCGTTGCATCGCGGATCCTCGCTTAAGTTGGGACGGTCGATGGCGTGCTTTTGGGCTAGTAGTGCCATAAAAAAGCGAGGCAAGCGCCTCGCTTTTTTCGATTCGTGCTACAGGATTAACCCAAGATCAACTTGGTCAAATCCACAGGTGGGACGATCTGTCCATCCTTATAGACACGCATATTGCCAGAGGCAATTTCGTCGATCAAGATGACTTCGCCATTGTTGTAGCCGAATTCAAACTTGATGTCCCACAATTCGAGGCCGCGAGCCTTGAGGTCGTCAGCAACGATTTGGGTGATCTTAAGGGTTTGAGCCTTCATGCTCTCAAAGAGGTCATCGCTCATGATGTCCAAGGCGACGAGGCCTTCTTTAGTGATCAGCGGATCGCCCTTTTCGTCGTCCTTGAGGGTGACTTCGACGTAGCCATTGGGGAAGGTGGTGCCATCCTTGATGTAAGCGCCATAGCGACGGATGAAGCTACCGGTAGCCTTGCAGCGGCAGATCACTTCAACGCCCTTGCCCATAACCTGAGCGGGGAGGACTTCCATCGTGGCTTCGTCAACATTTGCGCCCACGTAGTGAGTCTTGATCCCTGCCTTTTTGAGCAATTCAAAGTAGTAGATCGAAACGCGCAAGTTTGCCTTGCCGATACCTTCGATGGTCAAACCAACGGTATTTTCGCCAGGATCAAATACGCCATCTTTACCCGTGCAGTCATCCTTAAAAGTTAATTGCACATTGCCATTGTCGAGTTGGTAGACATCTTTCGTCTTACCGGTGTAGAGTTTTTTCATCGTTGTTCCTCAGTTTTTAGTGGTTTTGATGATTTTCAGGCAGGGCTTGTCTGAATGGCCTCGTATGATACTAAAAGTGATACCAAAAAAGCAAGCCTTTTTTTAATCTAAACGACACTTTTTTTAGTCCCAAACGGCGGAGGTTGATCAAAGACCTGTATTTACTATCGTCTAAAAGCCAAGAACGGCCTTGACGAATGGGCCTTTGGACAAGGTCCACGTCTTGAGGTCATCGGAGTAAAGGAGCTTGATGGTGCCATTAATTTGGCTGATGTCTTCATTAAAGGAAACCTGCGCGGTGCCATCTGCTTGTGGTGTCAACGTCGCAATCGTCAAGACGGGGTCTTGATAGAGATCGATATTGAGCAAGAAATATGGCGCATAGTAATCATCGGCGAAATCGTCGACATCATTGGCTGCTGCCCAGGATACTAGCTTGGCTTGGAGCGCGCTCCTCAACATCACGTCTAGCGACGAGTATTTACGATAGTCAGGGTGGATGTGCCGCTTTTAAGCGTGTAGCGGACGGAGTTGACCGTCACGGTCAATGGGAGGTTGGTGGTGGCGTGGATGGTTTTGTCTCCGTCAAAGACAAGCGACACATCAAATGCGCCAAAGCGTAAGTGCTCGATGCCTTGTCGGCCATTGGCAATATTGAGGTGCCACTGGATGGAGCGGTCAATGGCGCTGACGGTATGAATGCCGATGACATTCTCAATCATCAGGGAGATGGGGCCAAGGGCTGACCAGCCGCAAAAGTCTGGGCGTGCACGCCGGCCGTGTTCGGTCGAGGGGGCATCTTGGGATGGGTTGTAGCATTCCCAGATTGTGGCTGGGGTGTACGATTGGTAAGTGCGGGCTTGCAGGGCGACGAGCTTGGTGGCGAGCTCTTGAGCGAGATCATAATAGCCATAGTATTCGAGGCCTTTGATCACCATGTAGCTGGTGGGCAACCAAATTCCCCCACGCCAATAGTCGCCTGTTGCGCCATTAAACTGTTTGTCATGGCGTGAAAGCGATGGCAGGGGGCGCTCTCCGCCAAACTCCGTATCATCTTGCAGATAGGCGACCATTCTGGTGGCTTGCTGTTGGGTTGGGATACCTGCAATGAGTGGCCAAAATGAGGCAATCGATCGTACGCGGTCGAGTCGGCGTGTGGCAATGGCAAGATCGTAGTAAAGGCCGTCCTCTTCATCCCAGTAGTTTTCGTTAATCGTCTTACGCAACGCCTCAAAGCGTCCTTGCCAGAGTTGCTGGTTAGCGGGGTCGCCAATGCGACTATAGAGGTGAGCGATCGTCTTTGCTGAGAGGGCCTGTTGGGCAATGGCATCAATCCAGAGGATCTTGTGATAGCCACCGGCATTGCGTCCACGCACGGTGTTATCCATACCCGATGCGACACCTGTCCAGCTAAAACCAAGAGAATCGATCTTGGCTCCATGCACCAGATTTTGCGTATAGGGCAGGCGGGTGCCTTTTTTGCGCGTCTCGAACCATTGGAAGTGCCGTTGGGGGAATTGTTTCTCTAAAAAGATCCGATTGATGCGTTTGCGATCATTGGTAAAGTCAAAGTTGACATCCTCGACCCAAGCAAAGATCGGGGGATTGTCAGCAAAATGGATCTCTAGTGTGGTGGGGGTCTTTTCGTGGAGGGGGGTAGTAGAGGTTATCCAAGCTCTCCATGCCTGGGTAGATTGTCGGAGCATACTTGGTAAACATCGACATAAAGACGGTATCCCAAATCCAGACGGCATTCTCGTAGCAGTGTTCATCCATATAGGGGGATTGCGGGGATCCAACTTTGTCGCGCACGCGTCCATAAGCGATTTGCCATGTCTGCCAATAGAGATCAACAAAGTCTGGCTCTTGATCATAAATGATTTGTGGGATTGCATCGCGCGAAAAGGCCGACTTCGCCCAGCTCTCACTCACCAGACCGCAAGCAAGCACACCAAGACATATGCTACGCAACAAAAAATGAATCATATCAGACACCTCCACTATAACAATTCACACCCATCAAAACAACCCCATCACTCTAGCATATCCGCCATCGCATTGCAACCCCCAAGCACAAAAAACCGCCTCTGCCTACGTAGGTAGAGGCGGCGAGGTGGATTAATTTAGGGGATGGACCGATCAGGGGTGTGTGTGCGCTTGGGTTTGGCAAAAGGCCACCCCACACAGGATGCACTCGCCTCTAAGCGCATCTCTAGCACATCATCCAGTTGGCTCAAAAAGTCTATCCCGGTCAATGCCTCCAGCGCATCAACCGTCACCACATAATCCGCTAATGGCTGCTTACCTGCTCCATTAGGCAACAAAAAGGCGATGACGCGCTGTTCTTTTGGCGCGTAGACAACCTTGTAATAAAAAGCTGGTACAGAGACACGATTGACCCCAATCGCGGGCAAGTCCTCCGACAAAACCGGAGCAGAGACCACATAGAGCGGGTTGTAGGTCTTGGCCCACGTGCGCACTTGGGCTTCCAAAACCTGCCAAATGCCCCGATTAAACCGCGGCATCTGAGGCGACATGTTAGACAAGTAAAAGCTCTCAGACATCGCAATCGCATCACAGGCCATCGAGGCCGCCGGTGCTAAATGACCTCGATCATAACCCGACCTCCGATAATCCGCCAAGCTCGCTGCCCCCTCTCGTACCAATGGGTCGATTCTAAAATGGTTCTTGCGCTTGGCAGAGCCGACTCGCACTTGATAAGACACCCACTCTGCCTGGCGATGTGCGGGTGCATAGGAGAGCGTATAGTACTGATGCTGAATAAGCGTGCCTGTCGTAGATGTCGGCAAATAATCTGCAAAGGTCGCCTGCGCAAATGAGACCACTCCAACCCACCCGACAAGGATACAGAGCACAGCTTTTATACGATTAATCATCATCCAATCGATCCCTTCTCAAAATAAAAGGCGATAAGCTATCATAATCGAGCAGCAAAATCAAGCAGATCCTCCTCCCCCAACAGATGAAATCGTCTCGTGCGGACAGCCCCCACTCGCATCGCCGTCTCTACCTATTTTATATAGAGGACGACGCAACCGCCTATTCTAGTAGGCACATGCGTACATCATTCGATTGACCCATTGACTTGTATCGGATAATGTGGTAGTCTATCTGTAATCGTCATCATTCCTAAAGGATCAATCGCATTGAAGGGCTATCGACATGACTAGTAGAAGACACTTTATGACAACGCTCACCCTCGGATGCTGTGCCACCCTCCTCTCCGCACAGAGAGCCCCAGAGGCCAAGCGCCCGAATATCCTTTTTATCATGACCGACCAACAGCGTGGCGACTGGATGGGCTGCATGGGCGATCCCTACGCCATCACCCCCAACCTCGATGCGCTTGCTCAAGATGGGATCCTCTTTAAGTACGCCTACTCCACCACCCCCACTTGCACACCCGCTAGAGCTATTTTGCTCACGGGGCAAGATCCATGGCACAATGGCATGCTCGGCTATGCCGATGTCGCCAAGTCATACCCCAACGACTGCCCCAAGCTCCTCGCTCAAGCGGGATACACCACGGCGGCTTTTGGCAAACAGCACTTCAATAACCACCCTCACGGCTACCAACAGCAATACCTCTATGAGGGGCTCACCGATTTCCCTGATGCCTACCGCACCTGGATGAAAAAGCACTACCCACAAGCCGATCCCGAATCCGATGGCCTCGGTTGGAATGCCTGGCAAGCCGAAACCTGGCCCCTCCCTGAGGATGCCCACCCTACCCGATGGCTCGCAGATCGCACGATCGAATGGCTCGACAGCTATAACCAAGACA
>CAYZIC010000045.1:0-17420 GCA_964478335.1 uncultured Lentisphaeraceae bacterium
CAGGAGACTATCACAATGGACATATCCACATCACTCTGCGGCTTTCCTCGAATTGGCGCAAATCGCGAATTAAAATTCGCCCTAGAATCCTACTTTAAGGGCGACACGCCCCAAGAGGCTATTGAGTCATTAGCTCGAGATCTTCGAGCGACGCATTGGCGAGCTCAAGAGGACGCCAAGATCGACCTCATCCCGTCTAATGACTTTTCGCTTTATGACGGAGTCTTGGATCAAGCGGTTTTAATAAACGCCGTACCTAAGCGCTATGCGCAGCTTGAGCTCAGTGACTTTGATCGTTATTTTGCGATGGCGCGTGGTTATCAGGCTCAAGGGATCGACATCAAGGCCCTACCTATGAAAAAATGGTTTAATACCAACTATCACTACATTTCCCCGGAGCTATCCGATGACATGGAGATTGGATTGGTCGGGCAAAAACCCTTTAGAGACTATTGTGAGGCACAAGATTTAGGGATTGTAACCAAGCCTGTTTTGGTCGGGCCCTTTACCTTCTTAAAGCTTGCTCGCTATACGGGTCAAAAGCAAGCCGTGGACTATGTTGCCGATTTTGTGGCGGCGTATCGAGCGATCTTTGATGGCTTTGCCGAGTTTGGTGCGCCTTGGGTGGCTTTGGATGAGCCTGCACTGGTTTGCGATTTATCCGCTGCTGACGTAGCGCTCTTTGAGCAGATTTATCGCGAGCTTCTGACAGGTACGGCACGCCCCAAGGTATTGCTGCAGACCTATTTTGGCGATGTGCGTGATTGCTATGGGGTGATCTGCGAGTTGCCTTTTGATGGAGTCGGGCTAGACTTTGTCGAGGGCAGTCAGACTCAGCAGCTGATAGCAGAGCAGGGATTCCCTCGCGACAAAACCCTTTTTGCAGGCTTGGTGAATGGCAAAAACATCTGGACGTCTCACTATGACAAGCAAGTAGCCACCCTCATCGGATTGAGCGATCAGGGGATTGAGTGGGTCTTATCGACGTCATGTTCACTTTTACACGTGCCGTATACGACAGCGGTAGAGGAGGGCTTTCCCAAGCATACCCTTGCCTATTGGGCGTTTGCTATCGAAAAGCTCCACGAGCTCTCTGCACTTAAGGCAATCCTCAGCACCCCCCAACCACGTAAGCACCCTGCCTACTTGGCCAATCTCGCACTCCATGCCGCCAACCGCACCACCGCAGACCTGCATGTGCAATATACTGTGAGTCATTTGACCGAAGAGGACTTTGTGCGAAAGCCAGCCCGCACGAGCCGAGTACCGCTACAAGCCGCAGCACTCAATCTGCCAATTTTGCCAACGACAACAATTGGCTCTTTCCCACAAACGCAAGCAGTACGTACCAATCGAGCCCTTTACCGCCAAGGTAAACGGAGCAAATCAGACTACGACACCTGTAATCAAAATATGATCCGCGACTGTATCCGCTTACAAGAGGAGCTCGACTTGGATGTCTTGGTACATGGTGAATTTGAACGCACCGACATGGTTGAATTTTTTGCAGAATCTCTCTCCGGCTATTGCCGTACAAAGTTCGGTTGGGTACAATCCTATGGTACGCGCTGTGTCAAGCCGCCAGTCGTCTGGGGCGACATCACCCGCAAGGGCCCCATGACCGTTAAAGAGTCCGTCTTTGCCCAGCGACTTACCACGCGCCCGGTCAAAGGTATGTTGACTGGACCGGTGACCATTTTGAATTGGTCATTTCCCAGAGAAGACATCAGCCTACAAGAGTGTGCATACCAAATTGCTCTCGCTATCCGTAAAGAAGTCCTTGACCTAGAGGCCAATGCCATCGGCATCATACAAATCGATGAGGCTGCCCTGAGAGAAAAGCTCCCCCTGCGCAAGTCAGACTGGCACAAGGACTACTTAAGCTGGGCTATTCCAGCCTTTAGATTGGTCCATCAAGGTGTCAAGCCAACGACACAGATCCACACCCACATGTGCTATAGTGACTTTAATGACATCATTCAAGAGATCGACAACATGGATGCAGATGTCATCACATTTGAGGCATCACGATCCTCTCTTACGATTTTGCAAGCCTTAGTCGACAATCACTTTGAGACCGCCGTCGGACCTGGTATCTACGACATTCACTCGCCGCGCATCCCGTCACAAGACGAGCTAGAGGCAGTCATTGCACAGCTCATCAGCGTCTTACCACTCGACAAGCTATGGATTAATCCTGACTGTGGACTCAAGACCAGAGGATCCATCGAGACGATCGACAGCCTAACCAATTTAGTCGCAGCAACTAAAGCATGGCGCCAGAAACTCCAAAGGAGGTAAGATGAAAGTAAACAAACTTTTCAAAACCAAACAAGTCCTCTCCTACGAGATCTTTCCCCCACGACGCTCCCCCGATGCGATCGGCTCGATTTATCGAGCCCTCGATCGCATCCATAACCTCAAACCAGACTTCATCAGCGTGACTTACACCTCCGCTGATGAGGCCCATCCTGGCGAAAGCACCCTCGCGATGGCAGGTGACATCCAAAATGACTACGGCATCGATAGTGTCGCCCACCTCATTGGATCTGGCTTTACAACCGAGACACTCGCTCGCTTGCTCGACAGACTCAAAGCCAGAGGCGTGGAGAATATCCTGGCACTGCGAGGCGACCCTCCACACCCTGCAGAGGCTCTCTACCCTTATGCCACCGATCTCATACAATTCATTAAAGCGCACGGGGACTTTAATGTTGTTGCAGCAGCTTATCCAGAGACCCATCCTGAGGCAACCTCTTCCAATCAAGACATCAGATACCTTAAAGCAAAGGTTGACTCTGGCGCAGACCAATTGATCACGCAGCTTTTTTTTGACAATGAGGCTTTTTATCAATTTCGAGAAAAAGCATCACTCGTTGGCATTGATGTCCCCATTCAAGCGGGCATCTTTCCCGTCACCAACAAGCGCCAAGTCGAGCGCATCCTCACCATGAGCCACACAGCCCTCCCCAAAAAGTTTAAGCTCATCCTCGATCGCTATGTCGACAATCCCATCGCCCTACGCGATGCAGGCATCGCTTACGCCGTTGACCAAATCGTCGACCTCATCACCCAAGATGTCAACGGCATCCATCTCTATACCATGAATAATCCCCACGTTGCCACCAAAATCCACGACGCTATCTCAAGCCTCTTTTAAAATTATTACCCACGAGTGAGAGATTTCTGTTGCCAGAGAGCACAAGTGTGTGCTAAAGTGTCACATTAAAAGAGACCCTATTCACCACCGAGGAGTACACGATGACCTTACAACAACTCAAATATCTGAGCAAAGTTGCCGAGTGCGGCAATATGACCAAAGCCGCAGGCGAGCTCTTTATCTCCCAGCCTAGCCTCTCAGCAGCCGTGCGAGACATCGAGGAGGAATTCGACATTTTGATCTTTAATCGCACCACTCATGGTCTCATGCTAACCCCTCAGGGCACCCAATTCCTCGTCTACGCTAGACAACTCCTCGACCAAGAAACCCTCCTGCTTTCCCAATATGATAAATCAAAGCGTCCACGCAGGAGCTACTCGGTATCCACCCAGCACTACGCATTTGCCACCAAGGCATTTGCCACCCTGCTCCAGCAAGAGCAGCTCGACGAATACGACTTTACCATTCGCGAAACCCAAACGCTACAAATCATTGAGGATGTCCGCACCCTAAAAAGCGAGATTGGCATCCTCTTTGTCAATAGCTTTAATCAAGACATCCTCAATAGGCTCTTTCGAGAGAGCCATCTGGCATTCACCCCACTATTAACAACCCCCATACACGTTTTTCTCACCCATCATCATCCTCTCGCCAAGCAAGACATCATCAAATTAAAAGAGCTCGAATCCTATCCCTGGCTCGCATTTGACCAAGGAGACAACAAAGCCTTTTATTTTTCAGAAGAGCCTTTTTCCACCCTCATGCGCAGCAAAGTGATTCATGTAAGCGATCGCGCTACACTCTTTAATTTACTCATCGCCCTCAACGGCTACACATTCAGCACGGGCATTTTACACGAAGATCTCGACGGTCGCAAAATCGTCTCCCGACCACTTGATAGCCCTGAAACAATGACTGTAGGCTACATCACACGCAAGCATAGTACCCTTAGCGGCCTAGCCAATCGCTATCTCAACATCCTAACAACCCTCCTCACCCCAACACCATGATCCTTCCCAAAGCGGCAAGTGATTACCCCCTCCCCAAATTCCCCTCAAAGAGGCGATTAAGTAGCCTCCCTTGCGACCTTTACGAGCGTAGCAAGACACATGCTAGAGAGCAACGCTAACCGTACATTTAAACCGAGGGTACTTATTATTTCCCTTGCATTATCTTGTTGTTTATGCTATAGTAAGGGATCTTTTAGGGAAATCCCTACGCATTTTTGATTATAAGTGAGGTGTTAATCATGAATTATTCTGGATTGTCTGAAGCTGATGTGGTTAAGAGTCTGGCCGATTTTGGCGAAAATGTCTTGACTCCACCGCCGAGGGATTCGTTGCTTAAGCTCTTTCTTGAAAAACTTAAGGATCCAATCATTATCATCTTGGTGGTGGCTACGGGAATCTCCTGCATCAGTGGAGAGTGGGTCGAGTCTCTAGGCATCCTCTTGGCGATTATCCTCTCGACAGGCATTGCATTTTTTAGCGAATATCGTGCGGGTAAAACGTTTGACATCCTCAATGCAGCAGAGGAACAGTCCGCAGTTAAGGTGATTCGTGCAGGGGGGTGTCGTTCTATCCCAAAATCTGAGGTCGTGGTAGGTGATATCATTCTCTTGGAGATGGGTGAGGAGGTGCCAGCAGATTGTGAGGTGCTAGAGCAGTCGACCTTTGCGGTGGATCAATCTAAGTTTACTGGCGAACCCGAGCCAGTGGAGAAGTTTCCCCAGGGATCGCCAGAGGCACTGGAGGCTGCGAATGACGGCTCGACGTATCCAATCTATTTGGTTTTGCGTGGGTCAATGGTTTTGCAGGGCAATGCGACGGTGCGGGTAGTAGCTGTCGGTGATGCGACTGAGATCGGTAAGACATCGAGAGCAGCTACAGAGCAAACAAATCTATTAACGCCGTTGCAGCGGCAATTGCAAAAACTGGGTAAGACGATTGCGTGGTTTGGATTTGGCGCGTCGGCAATTCTCTTTACAATTTTAGGTTGGAATCTCTATCAGTCAGGGGCAATTGGCAATCTGAGTGCATGGCTGGGTGTCTTGATGGTGGTGGTGACTCTGATCGTAGTCACGGTGCCAGAGGGCTTGCCAATGAGTGTGACGCTAAGCTTGGCTTGTGCGATGCGCCGTATGTCGGCGAGCAATGTCTTGGTGCGCAAAATGCACGCGTGTGAGACGATCGGTGCTGCTACGGTGATCTGTACGGACAAAACGGGCACGCTGACGATGAACCAAATGACGGTGTCTAAGGTTGTCTTTGTCGATGAAGAGATGGTACCGGAGGCCTTTGCAGTGAATGCGACGGCGCATTTAAACCAAGGTCAAGTGATCGGCAATCCAACTGAGGGGGCTTTGCTTAAGGCTCTCGAGGCGGATCAGATTGATTTTGAGAGGGTGAGGGAGCAATTCTCAGTAATCGAGCAGGTGCCTTTCTCGTCTGAAAAAAAGCGCATGTCGACGGCGGGGCACTCGCACTATTTTGGTCATGCGCTGTGGCATCACAAGGGTGCGCCTGAGGCGATCTTGGGAGATTGCTCCCTGTGCTTCACTGGTAAGCATATGTCCGTGACGATGGATGAGGCGCGGCGTCAACAAATCGCCCGAGAGATTGCTACTGAGCAGGCTAAGGGCGCACGCGTGTTGGGATTTGCGGTAGAGAAACATGCTGCGAGCGAGGGGATGATCTGGGCTGGCTATGTGGTCATTGCTGACCCTGTGCGTCCGGATGTGGCTGATGCGGTTAAGGCGTGTCAGCAGGCGGGGATTGATATTAAAATTGTGACGGGGGATACGTGTGCGACGGCTGGTGAGATTGGGCGTCAGGCGGGTATCGCTCAGTCGGGTGAGGGTATCATCGAGGGCAAGGATTTTGAAAAGCTCTCTGATGAGGAGACTCTAGAATTTGTCAAATCCCTCAAGATCATTGCTCGGGCGCGCCCTCAGGATAAACAAAAGCTAGTCAAGGCACTGCAGGCTAACCACCAGGTGGTGGCGGTGACGGGCGATGGCACAAATGATGCCCCTGCGCTCAACCACGCCGATGTGGGCATTAGCATGGGGATCACGGGCACGAGTGTGGCGCGTGAGGCGGCAGACATCATCTTGCTGGATGACTCCTTTATGAGTATCACCAATGCGGTGCTCTGGGGTCGCTCACTCTATCTAAATATCCAGCGCTTCTTGGTCTTCCAATTGACAATCAATATCGCGGCTGCGACAATTGCGCTCATGGGACCCATGCTAGGAGTCCAGCTACCCTTTACGGTCATACAAATGCTCTGGATTAATTTGATTATGGATACATTTGCGGCGTTGGCATTGGCGACTGAGCCGCCGACACCTGAGACGATGACGCAACAACCGCGTGATCCGCATGTTTTTATCGTCACTAAGGCAATGGCAGTGCGGATCGTACTGACGGCGTTGGCGGTGATTGCGGCGTTTTTGGGATTTTATTTTTGGATGCGTGATCCGACGGCGACTGCGCCGCTCGATGGCAAGGCGCTAACTTACCTCTTTAACGGCTTTGTCTTGACACAGGTTTGGAATCTGATGCACGTGCGCACGATGGGTAGCGGAAAGCATGCCTTTGCCGCACTCTTTACAAATGGGGCTTTTCTCTTGATCTTGGTTGGCATTGTGATTTTGCAAATTTTAATGACACAGTTCGGTGGGGAGATCTTCCGCGTGGAAGCGCTCTCTATGACCGAATGGTCATGGACTTTGCTGGCGTCGTCGCTTATCTTTTGGTTGAGCGAGGCGGTGGCAATTCTCACACAAACAAGAAACAGAAAGTAGGTATCAATGCATCTGATGGATGTGTTAAATGTATTCGGAGGTCTTGCCATATTCATCTTTGGCATGAACATGATGAGCGATGGGCTCAATAAGAGTGCTGGCGAACGAATGAAATCGATCCTGGGGCTCTTTACGTCCAATCGCTTTGTGGCGATTGTCTCAGGCACGGTGGTAACGGCAGTGGTGCAGTCATCAAGTGCGACGACGACAATGGTGATTGGCTTTGTCAATGCTGGTCTCTTGACCTTGGTCCAGTCGATCGGGATTATCTTTGGTGCGAATATCGGCACGACGGTGACAGCGCAACTGGTGGCTTTTGACATCGAGTGGCTGATCATGCCTGCGATCATGCTGGGTGTGGGGATGAGCTTTATCCCACGGGACAAAGTGCGCTATGCCAGTGAGACGATCATTGGATTTGGCTTGCTCTTTTTGGGTATGTCGCTGATGAGTGGCGCACTCAAAGGAGTCTCGACGAATGAATCATTCCAGGCGATTTTTGCGACCTTTAATTGCGATCCAGATCTGGCAGGTGGGGTGATCCCTCCGCTTAAAGTCTTTGGGGCAATTACGATTGGCTTGGTGGCGACGTGCATCATCCAGAGTAGTTCGGCAACATCAGGCATCGTGATTGCGCTGGGATTGAGTGGGGTCATCGACAATATCGAAACGGCGATGGCTCTGATCTTGGGTAGCAATATCGGTACGACTATCACAGCTCAAATTGCGGCGTTGACGGCGAACCGCTTGGCAAAACAGGCAGCCTTGGCGCATACGCTCTTTAATGTGATCGGGGTATTGGTCTTGTTGGTCACCTTTTGGATCCCCTGCCCAGGAAGCGACGAGGCGCTCTTTTTTGCAGTCTTGGGTAAGCTAAGCGTGGGCGGTGAATTACCTCGACAAATTGCGAATGCTCACACACTCTTTAATGTCTGCACAACACTCGTATTAATCCCATTTGTGCCAGTATTAGCGCGCATTTGCGAGCACATCATCCCAGTCAATTTGCGCCGTGTTGGATTCCAACGCCTCGAGCCACACTTACTCGATACGCCAGCGATTGCCTTGACGCAGAGCAAGCATACGTTACGCCATATGCTACGCAAAAGCTGGAACATGGTCGACTGTGCCTTGCGCACGTACAATCGCAATGACGCAAAAAATCAACTGCTCGCAGAGCGTCTTGACCAACGCGAAAAGCGTGTCGATGAGCTCCAGTATGAGATCACCAAGTATCTAGAGCAAATCATGCGCAAAAAGCTCACCCCTGCACAAACCTCGGTCATTCCGCTCCTATTACACTGCACCAATGATGCTGAGCGTATCGGTGACCACACGGCGATCATTGTGGAGCTAATCCGCAACTTTAAGTCTGAGGCTGGCAACTTATCAGATGCGGCTAATCAAGAATTCGCCACGCTCTGTGACAAACTCAATGATTTGGCCAATGTGGCTGCGGATTTGCTCTTGGATCAGCCGAGTCAGATGTTGATCGATCAAGGCTATGAGCTGGATCGGGAGCTCGGAGCCCTCTGCCGCAACTACGAGGCTAACCATGTCCGTCGCACAGGAGGACTCTCTGAAAAGCCAGAGGTGGGGCTCTTTTACGTCGAGATTATCTCCGAAATTCGCAAAGTCGGTCACCACTTTGGTAATGTTGTCGAACGCGCCCGCGCAATCTCAGTCGTTTAAGTGGGTTCGCTAGCACTCGCCCGCAGTGAGACGAAAGGCGCACGACGGAGCGGCTGCGCCGCTGTCGGTCGCAATGCTCCCAGCGTAGGCATATGTGGTGCTCTCCATCGTACAAAAATTCCCTCTGTGCAAACTTCTGCACAGAGGGAATTTTTTGAGAGAGAGCGCCGGTGCGCTGTTGGCTAACACGGGAGCGTAGCGACCGTCCCAAAAGACCGTAGGACGTTCCTACTTCACTGCGGCGCAAGTCGCAGTGAACTTTCCAGCGGCGTAAGCCGCTTTTTTGCTTGCCTTTGGTAGGCGTTTTTTGTATAGTAGCGGTGTATTTTGTTTAGTAGATTTTATAGGAGGGCTTATTATGCCTATTATTGAGCCGCATATCCACATGATTTCTCGCACGACTGATGAGTATCAAGCGATGCACCGGGCGGGTATCCGAGTCTGCGTGGAACCGTCTTTTTGGCAAGGTGCGAATCGTCGCTATGCAGGAACTTTTTTTGACTATTTCCGTCTTTCGTTGGAGTTTGAACAGCTCCGAGCGGCTCGCTTTGGGATTGACCATTTTAGTGCGATCGGAATGAATCCCAAAGAAGCCGAAGATCGCCAGCTAGCCGATGAAGTGATCGATGGGATGGGAGAATACTTGGATCATCCTCGCTGTGTGGCACTAGGAGAGATCGGGTTTAACGCTATCACGGCTAACGAAGAGCACGCATTGGTGCGTCAACTCTTGATGGCCGAAGAACGCAAAATGCCGGTGATCTTGCATTTGCCGCACTTCAACAAGCTCAAAGGCATCACGCGTGTCTTGGAGATTATCAAGGCCGAGGGACTGACTCCAGAGCGGATCGATATCGACCACAATGTTGAGGAAACAATTGCACTGGCTCTGGCATCAGGTTGCTATGCGGGGATGACCGTTTACCCCTACTCTAAGCTCTCACCAGAGCGTGTCAGTGCCATGATTCGTGAGCATGGACACGAGCGCGTCTTGGTCAATGGCTCTGCGGATTGGGGCATCTCCGATCCACTAAGCTTGATCAAGGTGGTCGACCAGCTGCGTAAGGATGGCTTTGACGAATCGGTCATTGAGCAGATCACCTATCACACGCCAATGGCATTTTATCAAGCTTCTCCTCACTGGACTCCCAATTTTGATATCGTCCCGCAGGATCCCACAACATTTCAACGCCAACCTTAATTGCGATGCTTGCGGGAGGCGGCCCATGTCTCTGCCAACGATACGCTAACAAAAAAGGCCTCACTTATGTCTGACACGACCATTCTCACTGATGTAGATAGCAAAACCGTCGTCTTGCCTGCGGCAACAGGATCATCTGCAGAGGTGGTGCTGTCGGATGCGCTCGGCCCTACGGATCATTACCAAATCTGTGGCAAGGTGGGCGATGGGGGTATGGGGGTGGTCTATTTGGCGCGAGATCGCCGATTAGGGCGCTTTGTCGCAATCAAACGACTCAATGAGACTGCGCTGGCGAGCGATTCTCTCAGGCAGCGTTTCTTGCAGGAAGCGCGTGCTGTGGCTGCACTTAACCATGCGCATGTAGTCCACATCTACGAGCTGGGAGAGGATCAATTAGGCCCCTATATCGTCATGGAATATGTCGCAGGCCCCCACCAGACCGAGCTCTACAATCCTAATGAGTCTCCCGATGCGCCCATCACGCCTCCGCCGAGTATGACGCTGGAGCGCTATGTCAATGCTCGCGGTGCAATGACGGCAACTGAGGCTGTCGAAATGATCCTCAAGCTGGCTCGTACAATGGCCTATGCTCACAGCTGTGGTATTATCCACCGCGACCTCAAACCTGCCAACGTCTTGCTCGATGTCGCCAGTGAACCAAAAATCGTGGACTTTGGGTTGGCGCGTTTGGCGAAGCGGGTCGAGACTGAGCAAGTTGAAGCGATCACGGTACCTGGTGAGCGCTTACTGAGTTTGGGCTATTCTGCGCCAGAGCTAGAGGAGGATGCCAGTATCAGTGATGAACGCGCCGACGTCTACAGCCTTGGGGCGATCTTTTACTTTTTGCTTATCGGCCGCAATCCACGCTTTTATCGTGAGCAGGATATCCCGCTCTATTTGCGTGAGGTCATGCGACGCTCTCTAGAAAACACTCGTGAGCAGCGATTCCGCTCGGTCGGGGACTTTATTCGAGCACTCACGGAGGCTCAATCCCGCGGTCAGGTGGTCGTGCCAACGGTCAAAACGACGTGGCGATGCAAATGGTGCGATGCGGTCAATCCGATCACCACCAAGTTTTGTGCCGAATGCGGGTGGGATGGTTCGGAGTCTTGCCCGGAGTGCGATGCGCAGACTTTTGTCGGACAGCAATTCTGCTCGGCATGTGGCGCTGACTGTCGCGTTTATGAGCAGGCAAACAACATCCTCAAGCAGCTCACCCAGGCGATGACAATGCGTCGCTATGATCGCATCGCAGCACTCGTGGGCCGCTTACAGGGATTTGAACCCTCAGGCAGCCAGGGGCAAGCTTGGCTCAACCAAGCGAGAGAAATCGCAAGCAAAGCAGAGAAATGCCTCGCAAAGCGTGGGCGATTGGCCACGTCTATTCCTCGGGAATTAAAGGCTGAGAACTACGAGCGTGCGGCGACCTTTATCGAGGAGTTTCGTTTGCTCAATGAGGACCAGCACGTCTATCAGCATGAGCTGGAGCAGATCCCTTTATTGATTTTGGAGCGAGATAGCATGCGCATTAAGCAAGCTCTTACGGATCATCAGTGGAGTCAAGCGGCTACTTTGATTGACAATTTGAGCCCCCAATCAGCTAACTCACCTGAGGTGAGAGCGTTTCAGGACATTCTCAAGAAATACACACGTCAGTCGATGCGTCTAAAGCGAGTCTCGGTCGCAATACTAATTGCGCTAATTTACCTATTAATTATGCCTCTGGCAGGACTCATTACACCACGTAAACCTTTACCTGCGCTACTCCAAGTGCTCTTTACGCCAGCCAAATGGGTCTACACCGCACCTGCTATCGGGTCGGGATTACAATTTTACTTATCCACGATTGATCGAGACCATTCGATCACGGACTACTTTAATCCCGCTCACCCAATGATGCCAACCACACCAATCCCTGTCACGCCATCGCTCCCCAAAGCCGTCCTAGAAAAACAGCGCCTCTACGAATCTCAAATCACAGAGGTCGATGCTGCGAGGCGTTCTCTTGGGGCTACACTTCGCGTGCAATACCGCCAAGCACTCTCAAAATTAAGCCAAAAACGCCGCGAAGCGGGCGATTATGAGGGACTTATCACGGTTAACCAGGCCCTCGAAGACTTTAAGATGACCAATGAGATCGGTCGAACCAATCCCGATGAATTGCCCGAGCTCACGACAATCAAAGAATCCTACCAGCAGATGGAAAACGGCAACCATGTGCAATTAGCACACCAAGTCTTGGCTGCTTACAATGCCTATGTCTCGGCTCTTGATCATATGCGCAAGCTCGACACCAAGCGTGACAACCTCGCTCAAGCTAAGATCATAACCGATGAAATCAATCGTGTCAAAGCGCTCGACTACATCGCCAATGTCAAAAAGGTCGCTGGCATCGATGAGGCGACAACTAAGCAACCCTCGCCAGCGACAAACCTCTCTGCAAAGGAAATGGAAGAGGTCAAAATCGCCCATGATAATCTCTTGACACAGATCAATGATATCGATAAACATTTTGGCGAGCTTAAAAGTGAATTCAAGCGACAGTATGTCGCATCGCTCCGTGAGCTCATCGCCCAATACAATACCCTCGAGGACACCTCCAATTGGACGGCGGCATCGCAAGAAATGAATCGTTTTTTACAATATGACTCCATCGACACGGAGAATATCGTCCTCGAACCAGAAGCCCTCCGCGCCATGCAGCTATTTCTACTCAAGGAGATGAAGCAAGCCGAGCAGCGCCATGCGATGTCGGTCGTGGCTAAAACTAAGAGCTACATTACTGAATTAGAAACGTGGAAGCGGACCTTTACCATGAAAGACCTCCTTGCTTGCGCCGCAGCGGTGAATACCGAGCTCAAGCGTATCCGCAAATCCCCCATCTATCTCAATGCCCTCAATAGCATCAATGCCGACAACCAATCTCACGCAGAGGAGGATAACTCCACTGCGACTCCCTCCTTGGGAGCCCCCTCTCCCACCCCTCAAGCTCCTCAACAAAATAAAGGATCCGATCGTGAAGACTAATCTAACCACGCTTAAATCAGTCAAACCCCTCAAGGCCAGCTACTACCTCCTCACTTTTGACGCTCCAGACATCGCCAAAACGGCTCTACCTGGACAATTTGTTCATGTCAAAGTCCCAGCAATGCACGAAGCTCGCATGCGCAGACCCTTTAGCATCTACGGAGTCAACCGAGACAAAAATGAGCTTATGATCATGTATAAGGTCGTGGGCAAGGGCACGCGCTTTATGGAGCAAATGGCTCCAGGTATGCAGGTCGACATCCTCGGACCAATCGGTAGGCCCTTTCCTACAGACGCTATTGAGGGTACGCCCTATTTAGTCGGTGGCGGATACGGGGTCGCACCGCTCTACTTTTTGGCCACGCAGCTCCCCAAAAAGGGCATCCTATTCGTTGGCGGTCGTACCGCCGATGACATCCTCGAGATCGAGCGATTTCAAGAGCTAGGCTGGGAGGTACGTGTCACCACTCAGGATGGCTCGCTCGGCGAAACAGGTCTCGTGACACTCCCCCTCGATGCTGCTCTCGCCAAAGACAACAAGGCGACGCTATTTTCTTGTGGGCCAGATGGACTCCTCCATGCTGTAGGCGATCGTGCCATCGCGCACAACATCAAGGGCTGGCTATCGCTCGATAAGCACATGATCTGCGCTGTTGGTGCATGCCTGGCTTGCGTGCAAAATCTCATCAAAGCTGACGGATCTCCCTGGGTCGGCAGAGTCTGCGTCGATGGTCCAATCTTTGAAGCCCGCGAGATCCAATGGTAAACAATCTCCTCGACTAAGGTGCGTATGAAAAAAATCCTCATCCTTGCTTGTCTCTTTGCCTCGTCGCTACTGGCGGCATCTAATCCGCAGTTTTCTGCTGCGGTTAAGACGGCCTATCAACAGGCCTCCTCGGTGGCGATCTGCCATGAGCCAACCACCGAGGTAAAAATCTACAACCTGATTAAGCAAACGACCGAGGCTCGACCGACCTTGGTCGAACAAGAAGCCTTGCGCAAGCTTGCGGTGCTCAAGATGGAGCGCGATGATTCGCTCAGAGCCCTCGAGTATGTCCTCTATACACTCTCGCTGGCGGATGTTGACTCCCTACCCAAGTTTCTCAAAGCAAAGGCAGCCTTTAAGGCAACTTTCCCAAAAAACGAATTACTCGCCTACCTCAATATCAACAGCGTCCTCAAGACCTGCACCCAATGCAGAGGTAAAAATATCGCCACCGTCACCTGCCCATCTTGTAAAAATAGCGGCCGCTGTGTACGCTGCAAGGGCCGCGGCAAAATCAAACCAGTTGCGTCATTCTCAAGCACCTCCTCAGCGGTCGCATGCCCGGCATGCAAAAGCTCGGGGCGCTGCTCTAAGTGTCAAGGTGCAATTAAGGCCTGCACATTCTGCAAAAATACTGGTCGACTCGTCGATTTTGACAAGCTTACCTCCCGTATCAATGAGGTCGCCATGCGCGCCCTACCCCTCGCTCAAGCACGTGTGCAGTCTTGGCTGGATACTCAAGAGCAATCGGCAAGGCTCGCCAAGATCATTCTATCAATGAATATCTCTGGCGACCTCACCCAAGCGGCTGATGAGCTCAAAGCAGCCCTCTCACTCAATACCCTCGCCCATCAACTTCCCCAAGCTCAAGACCTCCTCAATGCCATACGTACCAAAATTGCAGATGATCTCGCCAATGCTGATGCGATCGTTATACCACGAGGCAACATCACCCGAGCAATCCAATCAGCCCAGCTCCAAAGTGACACCAAACGAGCCATCGCAATCCTCAACCACGCGATCACGGCCAATCCCACGGCAGACAATCTGCAAGCCGCCAAAATCGCACTCAAAGGATTTGAAATCTCCTGTCAACAAAAGCGTACTGCGCGCAATGACCAACTCTTGGAGGCTCTCGCAAGAATCAAACAAATCACAGATCCTGAGACAGCCCTCGCACAGCTCGCACTCTTGAGCCAAGATGCTGAGCAAGGCATGCCCGCTCGCCTCGAAATTACCCACTACCAACAGTCGCTCCAAAAGCAAATCTCAGAGGAGTCCTCCACGACTCAAAAGCTCCTCTACTATGGGGGTGTCCTGCTTGCGATCATTATCGTCGCCTACCTCCTCATCTCAACCATCCTCACCAAAGCCAAAGAGGCAGCCCGCAAAAAACGCCGCCAAGCCATCGTCATCCCCTCACGCATGCGCTCACAAATCCCTGATGAGGATCCTTTTACTAAAAGGTGATACACATGAGTAAGCCCTCATCTCCTGCCCAAAAGCGATTCTCATCATGGGTGCACTTCTTACGCATGCCCAATCTACTCACCGTACCGGGAGATGTACTCGTCGGATTTTACGCCATGACGGCCAATCCGGACTGGATTCTACTCCTCTACACCTCCATCGCATCGTGTGCGCTCTATGCCCTAGGCATCATGCTTAATGACTTTGTTGATCTCGATATCGACAGTAAAGAACGCCCCACCCGCCCTCTTCCAGCAGGAGAGATTCCCCACCTGCACGTCGTCATTGCCATGACCCTCTGCTATCTACTCGCGCAGGCAGCAACGCAGTCGCTATTCACCCTCTTACTCTTTGGCCTCATTGTCTGCTATAATGGCTTAAAACGCTTTTTCCCTTTAGGTATCATACTCATGGGAGCCTGTCGTAGTGCCAACGTCCTCTTAGGCGCAGCCATCGCAACCAAAGGAGCCTGGCAAATGCCCCCAATCGCGTACTTGCTCATTCCCTTTGGCTACATCGTCCTGCTCTCACTCATCGCTCGCAATGAGGCCACCCACCCCATCTTACCCAGGATTGTGGGATTTTTGCTTGGGGGCTATATACTCCTGCAAACCGCCCTACTCATCGCTCTGGGTGCCTGGCAATGGGTCCCAGTCCTCCTCATTGCGTATCTGGCATTTACCCTCCTCTCTCGAAAGATTGCCGCATCATGAAAAAGCTCCTTATTCTCCAAGTTGCGGCTCTGAGAGCCGATTACTACACGACCTTAGCAGGCTTGCCAATCCAAGCGATCAAGTCAGTCTTTCCTGCGGTGACCTGCACCGCTCAAGCCACCTTGCGCACCGCCCTCCCGCCCCACGAGCACACCATGATCGCCAATGGCTTTTATGACCGCACCTTGCGTAAAACATGGTTTTGGGAACAGTCCAGTCGCCTGGTCCAAGGCTCCCGCATCTGGGATGATTTCCGCAAAGCCGGTGGCCGCGTCGGCCTCTACTTTTTTCAACAGAGCCTCGGTGAATCGGTCGACGAAATCATCTCGCCAGCACCCATTCATTGCCACAATGGCAAAATGATCATGTCCTGCTACAGCCAGCCTGCCGAATTGGCCGACTCCCTAGGCAAAGTCAAGCTCTGGCAGTACTGGGGGCCTCTCGCCTCCTGGCGAGGATCCCAATCCGTTGCCAAAATCATCACCAAGCGCCTCCAAGCGCCCAATCCGCCCGAGCTGATAATGGCCTACCTCCCTGGCCTAGATTACGACACGCAGCGCTTTGGCCCAACCCACCCAAAAGTCTCCCGTTCCATCAACGCCGTCAATCAGCAAATCGACACCATCGCCACAGCCGCCCAAGCGCAAGGCTACGACCTCCTCATCGTTGGCGACTATGCCATCACAGAGGCTACGCACACCTGCACACCTAATCGCGCCTTACTCGAGGCGGGCTTTTTTAAGACGCGCACAATTAAAGGCATGCTCTATCCGGACTTTTACCAAAGTCAAGCCTTTGCCGTTGTCGACCACCAAGTTGCCCTCATCTATCTGCGTACCCCAACGATCAGCGAGGCCGTTACCCAGCTATTACGTACCTTGCCAGGCATTGACATCGTCACCCCAGGCCAAGGCGGCCCTGACCTCATCGTCACCGCCAAACCCGGCACCTGGTTTTACTGGAGCTGGTGGCAAAAAGAGTCCCAAGCCCCTGAATACACCAGCCATGTCGACATCCACAATAAACCAGGCTTCGACCCGTGTGAGCTATTCTTTGGTAAACACCCCTTCGTCGTCTCCACCAATCCCCTACGGATTGGCGGCACCCACGGCCGAGACGACCTCCCCATCGCCCTCGCCACCACCCTCCCCATCGCCCCAGCGACATTCCTCGAAGTGGCCACCCTCCTCAAGCGCTGGCTCGCATGCGAGGCTACGCATCGAGTGAACCGTGAACCGTGAACCGTGGGGCTTACTAACGCCGTGGGACGGGGGTCTGCGGACACGGGTAGGGTCTGCGCTTTTTTAACCCACAAAAAAGTCACAAGAATACACAAAATGACTGCGTGGTGCGGCTGCGCCGCCCTGGCAGTTTCCGTACAGGCGCAGCTTGTGTAGTGATGCGTTTATTCTTAAACGCATACCCCTGAGCTTGCCACTCCCCAAAAGAGCCCCCCCTCCTCGACAAAGCGTCAACGGCGACGCACTCGCCATTTTTAGCCAATTAAAGTTGCACAAGAGCCAGCCAGAGGGGTAAATTGCAACAATAAATGTCGCAGTAGGCTAAGAAATCTTTAGTAATTC